>JBBRWQ010000075.1:0-16018 GCA_038249115.1 Actinomycetales bacterium | reverse complement strand
TCCTGCGCCCGGACGGCACGCACACCAGCTATCTGGTCGGGGTGGCCCTGCTCGACCAGAAGCTGGTCAAGTTCGCGCTTCATCCCGGCTACCGGGTTCCCGGCACGATCTCGACCGCGCCCTCGGAGATACCGACGTCACAGCGGGACAGCCTGCTGGCCACGTTCAACTCAGGCTTCACCATGGTTGACGCGAAGGGCGGCTACTGGCAGAACGGCCAGAGCGTCGTGCCCCTTCGCACCGGCGCAGCGTCGATGGTGCTGTACAAGGACGGCCACGTCGACGTCGTGAAGTGGACCGGGGCCCTGCCAGGTCCAGACGTCGCCGCCGTCCGCCAGAACCTGGCCATGCTGGTGGAGGGCGGCACAATCTCTGCCGATATAGACAGCACGACCACCAACGCCTGGGGCAAGACGGTCGGCAACGCCACCTACGTGTGGCGCACCGCGCTGGGAATTCGCAAGGACGGGTCGCTGGTGTTCGTGGTCGGCAACTCGATGTCGGTGCACACGCTGGCCAAAATCGTGCGCGACGCGGGGGCGGTGCGTGCCATCGAGCTTGACATCAACCGGGCCTGGACCAACTTCATCACCTACACCCACCCGGGTAACGGCGTCGCGGTCCCGCACATGCTCACCAAGGATGAACAGCCGAACCCCTACCGCTACCTGCAGCCGTCCTCGCGGGACTTCGTCGCGGTCCTGCCCCGATGACAACCGCGCCGACGTCGGCTCTCGCCTCCTGGAGCGAGCGAGAGGTCGCCGCCCTGATCAGGGTTCAGTCACTGACCGGGTCCCCGCAGGTACGACAAGGTGCGGTGATCTTGAGCCACGCCGGTGAGCATGCGCTGTCGTGGACCATGGCGGGACTGGTTGGTGCCGCACTGGACCGCCCGCAGCGGCGCCTCTGGCTGCAGGCCACGGCCACAGTGGTGGGCGCCCACGCGGTGAGCGTGGTGGTCAAACGGGTGGCGCGTCGACACCGACCCTTCGACCCGCGCATACAGGTGCACGTGGCCACGCCCAGCAACTGGAGCCTGCCGTCCTCCCACGCGGCCTCGACCACTGCGGCGGCCGTGGCCTACTCCAGTCTCCTGCGGCGGCGCTTCCCGCTGTTCTCGATCCCGGCGATGGCAGCCAGCCGGCTCATCGTGGGGGTTCACTACCCCAGCGACGTTCTGGCCGGCAGTCTGCTGGGCGCCGCGATGGGGCACTGGTTCACCCGTAGCAGGAGCCTGTGATCTCGGTGACCCAGCCTGTGATTTCTGTGACCCAGGAGCTTGTCGCCGTGATGACCAGGCCACGGGTTCTGCTGCGGGCCTGCCGTCCACACCAGTGGACCAAGAACGTCCTGGTGCTCACCGCACCGGCGGCAGCCGGCATCGCGTTTCAGCCGCGCGCCGCTGTGCAGATCGCCGTCGCGGTGCTCGCCTTCGCCCTGGCGGCGTCAGGGATCTACCTGGTCAACGACGCCATCGACGTCGAGTCGGACCGGGCTCATGCCACGAAACGAAACCGGCCCATCGCATCGGGCGAGCTGTCGGTGCGGGCAGCCTGGACCGCCGCGGCCATACTCCTGCCTGGCGCTTTGGCCGTCTCAGCCCTGCTGAGCTGGCAGATGCTCCTGGTCCTGGCGATCTACGAGGCCGTCCAGCTCGGGTACTGCCTGGGGATGAAGCACGAACCGGTCATCGAGCTCACCAGCGTCGCGTCCGGATTCCTGCTTCGGGCCATCGCCGGTGGTGTCGCGACCCACATCCCGCTGTCGCAGTGGTTCCTCATCGCCGCCGGGTTCGGGTCGCTGTTCATGGCCGCCGGGAAGCGGTACTCCGAGAAGCGCCTGGTCCAGGACACCGGGGTGGCCATCCGCCCAGTGCTGGATCGCTACACCCCTACCTATCTGCGGTTCGTGTGGACACTGTCCGCCGGGGTGCTGGTGACGACCTACGCCCTCTGGGCTTTCACCATGCACCAGGCATCGTCGAACGAGTGGAACGTCGTGTCCATCATCCCGTTCGTGATGGCTTTGCTCAGGTATGCCGTGGACGTCGACAGCGGTGCCGCCGGCGAACCGGAGGAGATCGTTCTTCACGACCGGTTGCTGATGCTGCTCGGCGGCGTCTGGGCGGTCTGCCTGATGGCCTCCGTCTACCTGTAGCACTCCCCCGGGTGCCTTCCCCGGGCCTCCCCCTGCGGCCAGTGCCTAGAGCGGCAATCGCCTGAACACCGGACGGGGAAGGTGCCGCAGAGCTGACATGACCCACCGCATCGTGGGAGGCGCCCACACCGTAAGCCGGCCGCCGGCCATTCCTACAACGATGACCTCGGCGACCTGTTCGGGGGTCTGGGACAACGGAGCGGCAGCGAGCCCGGCGGTCATCTTGCTACGAACGAAGCCCGGCCGGACCACCAGGACCTGAACGCCGTCGGCCGCTATCGCGTCACCCAGCCCGGAGTAGAAGGCATCCAGCCCGGCCTTGGTGGAGCCATAGACGAAGTTCGACTTCCTGGGCCGCTCGCCGGCCACCGATGACATCGCGATGATCGCGCCGTGCCCCTGTGCGCGCAGTCTCTCGGCCACGAGCACGCCGCAGCCAACTGCCGCCGCGTAGTTGACCTGGACCAGCTCTAGCGCCGCGTCGACGTCCTGCCACGCACGCTCCTGGTCCCCCAGCAGCCCGAACGCCACCATGACGACGTCGACGTCCCCTCCGGTCTCGAAGATGGAGCTGATGGCGCGCTCATACGACGTCCGGTCGGTGGCTTCGAGATCAACCTCGTTGACCTGTATACCGCGAGCGTCCAGTGCGGCTGCAGCGGCCGTCCTGCGCTCCCCCGGACGCGCGGCCAGCGTGACCTGAATCCCGCGGCGTCCCTCGGTCAGCCTCACGACCGTGGCCAGGGCGATGTCGGAGGTTCCCCCCAGCACCACGATCCGTTGCACGTTACCGATTGCGTCTTTCACAGCCCCAGCCTCCTGGCAAGGTCGGAGGTGAAGACCCCGTCGGGGTCCGCGGCCCGTTTTATGTCGCGCCACTCACCCAGGCGAGGATACATACGCGCTATCGCCGACGCCTGGAGCCGGGAGTCCTTGGCGAGGTACTCGCGGCCCCCTGCTGCCAGGACCTCGTCGTCCAGCCGGTCGAGCAGCCCGCCCAGGTTGCCCGCACCGATCGGCACGTCAAGGGCCAGGGTCCAGCCGGGTGTCGGAAACGAAAGATGGCCCGGGCTCGACGGCCCGAACCGCTTAAGCACCGCCAGGAACGAGGCCTGACCAGCCTCGCTGAGCATCTCCAGGCACCGGCGCAGGGTGTCCTCGGCGCCGAAAGGCACGACGAACTGATACTGCAGAAAGCCCCTCGGCCCGTAGATGCGGTTCCAGCGCGCCACGGCGTCCAGCGGATGGAAGAACGCCGCGATGCCCTGGATCTCGCCGCGGCGCTCACGCGGGGCCTTGCGATACCACGTCTCGTTGAAGGCAGCGACCGTCGCCCGGTTCAACAGACCGCTCGGAAAGACCGGCGGCGCCACCGCCAGCTGCCTGGGTCGGAAGTCCAGCGGATGGTCGCGAAGCCGGCGGGGCAGCTGCTCGAGGGTGGCTGACCAGCCCCGCGTCAGGACCGAGCGCCCCAGGGAGGAGCCTCGGGCAAGGCAGTCGATCCAGGCCACGGAGTAGGTGTAGCGGTGGTCGCCCTCGGCCATCCGCCCCAGCAGGTCGTCAAGGTCCGTACAACGCTCGGTGTCCACCAGGCAGTGGGCCGACTCGACCTTCTTCATCCTCACGGTCGCGCGCAGCACCAGACCGGTCAGGCCCATGCCCCCGACGGTGGCCCAGAAGAGCTCCGACGCAGGGGTCAGGTGGCGGATCGAGCCATCAGCGCACAACAGGTCCATGGCAACAACATGAGTTCCGAAGCTGCCGTCCACGTGGTGGTTCTTCCCGTGGATATCGGCGGCGATCGCCCCCCCGACTGTCACCTGCCGCGTACCCGGGGAGACCGGCACGAAAAGTCCCAGGGGCAGGAGGACCTGCATCAGGTGGTCGAGGCTGACACCGGCTTCGACCTCGACCAGCGCAGAAGCGGCGTCCACCGACAAGACGCGGTCGCGGGTGGTCATGTCCACCACCGTCCCGCCCCCGTTCTGGGCGGCATCGCCATAGCTGCGGCCCAGCCCTCGGGCCAGAACCCCACGCCGACCGGCCTCAGTGACCAGGCGAACAAGGGTGGCATCGTCCCCGGCCGAGTGGACCGTTGCGACGCTTGGGCTGGTCCCACCCCACCCCGTCAGCAGGCGGCGTCCATCCATCGATTCCTCCTCCGCTGGCGATCCAGACGACTCTATCTGGCGAGCAGCGCGGTAGCGCCTGCCTCGCTGCTCAGCCCAGGTCAGGGTGAGGCGAACAGTGCGTCCAGGAAGCCGCGCACCGGTGGCGTGTACGTGCCGGGTCCAGCGCGCAGTGCCCGCCACACAGCGCTGCCCGCGATGCCGTTGGCCACGTTCAGGTTGAGATAGGGAAAGGGCACACGCCACGTTACCTTCAAGACAGTCACGAAGACACGTCCGGATCTGCTTGATGAGCGGACGTCCGCTCTTCGGGGTTATGCACGTGATGATCCGGCCGGACTTACGATGAGCGGATCCTCCTCGTGCGTGCCTCGCGGACGAGGGCTCCCGTGAGGGTGGACAATCCAGTCACGCCCGCCTGGCTTGGGGAACCTCGCTGAGCGAACCCGGGAGACCCGCCAGCGGCGGTAGGCGGCCTCACACAGAGAGGAGAGCCGATGAGCAATGAACAGGTTGCGCCGGAGACGAAGGGTGTCGCGGTAGAACTGCTGGCCACGGTTGATCTCGGTCCCGAGATTGAGGGCATGGAAGGGCGCCAGCTTCGGATGCGAATGGTGACCATCGAGCCGGGAGGAGTGTTCGGCCCGGTTCACGACCACAATGGGAGACCGGGGACGGTCTACGTGCTGCAGGGAACGATCACCGACCATCGAGATGGGACCGCCACAGACTACGGGCCGGGTGCCGGCTGGCCCGAGGACCGGAACACCGTCCACTGGCTCGAGAACAGGGGGGCGGTTCCGGCGATCGAGATCTCGGTCGATGTCGTCAAGCACGAACAGGCGGCCGGCGGCCGAACCGGCAGCTAACAACCGGCGCCGCGTTGGGCGCGCTCCTGCCGATGACTGGTCATGTAAGCCTGCCGAAGTTGCCGCTCGCGTCGCTCAACAGCGTGGCTCGAATCCCACGGCGACAACGAAGATCCCCCACTGCAGATATGGCATCAGATGTGGTACTACAACCCTCAGAAACGACTCAGATCGCCTGCTACCTGCACACAGGCACCGACTCGTCCAACCCGAAAGAGGAGTCCATCATGTTCTGGTCTGTTCTTGGTGCGGTACTACTGCTAGCCCTCGCTGCTGCTATCTACCGCCACAGGCGCAGCGGTACCCACGTACGCAATAGCCAGCATGGCCAGCCCATGAAGAAGGTCGAGGGCGCTGCCCATCCCGAGACAGCAGCCAGGAACCCGAACATCATGGGAGGCGGTGACTATTTTCGCTAGGGGTGGCGTCGCCTCTCGGCGTAACTCCGAGGTGACAATCCAGCGGGTGGATCCCCTAGGCAACAACGTCTCACTCACGGAGTTCGTCTGAAACCGGGGCCTGAGGCTAACTCCCGCCTACCGGATCATGGGGAGGCTCGCACTGGGCTGGAACGCGCCAAGACAACCGGTACTCGGCATGGTGCTGTCAGGGGAAGTGGATTCGGTCGGACCGGACGTCGGGTCATTCGAGGTGGGTGACCGGGTATTCGGCTTCAATCGACACCGCTTCAGGACATACGCGCGGTATGTGTGCTGGGATCGCTCGGCGCCTCGACGGTAGTCGACTACACCGGTGAGGACTACACCGACAGGAAAGAGCGTTACGACCTGATCTTCGACGCCGGCGGCAAAAGAAAGAGCTCCGCTGCCCTTCGGCGGTGCCGGCAAGTGCTGGTTCCCGGAGGGGGCTGCATCTCGGTCGACGACGGGACACCGAAACTCCGTCACGAAGACCTGGTCTCCCTCGGTGAGCTGGCGACGAAGGGCGAGATCAGGCCCGCGATCGACACCGCGTCAGCATCCAAACCACCTCGATCTGAGAGCACGCTCTGTCACGCAGTTCGTCTGGCCTTAACTGCGCCGGCTTCATCCACGTCCAGTTGTCATTGGGGTCATCGTCGAGATCGAACCGTTCCCGTGTGGCCGCCCTGGGCCTGGACGACGGCGACAGGGGAAACGCTGGCCGACGCCGTAAGCCCTGGCGTTGGGGCCATGAACCAGCTCAGGAGCCGCCCGTTGAGGCTGCGCCGAGACCAGGGGTTCAGCCGACCAGCCGGCGTAGTTCGCTCACGGCCGCAGCCACCTGCTCGAGCGGAGCGCGTGACTGCACCAGCCGCTCGACAACCGCGGCCTGCTCCGATCCGGGCCGGCGGTAGCTGCCCAACGCGCCGACCAGCTTGTGGGCGGCGGACTCGGCCTCATCGGCCAGCGCAGCGCCCGAACGGTCTCCACCCCCTGCCTCGACGTACCGCTCGAGTGCCGCTACGCGCTGGTCGGCGAGGTACCGGTACCGCTCCCACATCTCGACCAGGAAACCGTCCACCGCGTCGGTCATGGTCCCCATCCCAGCGCCTCGGACACCAGACGCGGCAGCTCCATCGGGTCGAAGGGCTTCGCCAGCACGCCACACACGCCCTCGGCCAGCCACCGCTCTCGCTCGGTGGCGTCGGACCGTGCCGTGAGCAGGAGTACCGGGATGGCGCGGGTGCGCGGGTCGGCCTGCAGCAGCGCATACGTTGTCGGGCCGTCGACGAGAGGCATCATCACGTCGAGAAGCACCGCGTCCGGCTGGGAGGCGGCAACCATCTCCAGCGCCTCCATACCGGAGGACGCCTCGATCACCCGCATGCCGCCGACTCGCTCGAGGCTGAGTCGGGCGACTGCGCGGATGTCCGGCTCGTCGTCGACGACGAGCACGCAGCGCGTCACTCCTCCTCCTCACGCCGTAGGGGGCCGGGCCACGGCCCGTTCCGAGGCCTGCGCTGCGGCAGCACGACCGTGAACGTGGAACCCTGCCCGAGGACGCTGTCGACGTCGATGCGGCCGCCGTGCGCGTGCACGATGCTTTGGCAGATGGCGAGCCCGAGGCCGCTGCCCTGCTTCTCGCGGGCATCGCTCACGTCGACCTGCGCGAAGCGCTCGAAGACCTGCTCGAGCCGGTCGGGCGGGATACCGCGGCCCTTGTCGCACACTTCGAAGCGGATCTCGCCCTCTTGCATCCGGGCGGTGACGCAGACCGCGCTGCCGGAGTGGCTGAAGTGGATGGCGTTTCCCAGGAGGTTGACGAGCACCTGGGCGAGGCGGTCGGCATCGCCCCAGCAGACGTCGTCGGAGGTCTCCTGCTCCAGCCGGACGCCGGCCTGAGCGGCCACCCCTTCTACGGCTGCAAGCGCCAGCGCGACCAGGTCGCTCAGCCGGTGAGGACGGCGTACGACGTGCATCTGCCCGGCGGACAGGCGCTCGAGATCGAGGATGTCGGCCACGAGCCGACTGAGGCGGTTGGTGTTGGTGAGGGCGACGTCGACAAGCGACTGCGCCTCGGGCGGCAGCTCGGCGACGACCCCGGCAGCGAGGAGGCCGAGCGAGCCGCGCATCGAGGTCAGCGGGGTGCGAAGCTCGTGGCTCACCACCGAGACGAACTCGTCCTTGAGCCGCTCCACCTCCCGCCGCTGGCTGACATCTTGGAAGACCAGCACTGCGCCGGCCGTCCGGTCGTCCTGCCGCAACGGCGCAAACGAGAGCTGCACCAGGAAGACCTCACCGTCCTGCCGACGGAAGGCGTCGTCCACGCCGACGAGCACCTGCTCGTCACGCAGCGCCGCGCCCAGCGCACAGCCGCCGTCGTTGCACGAGCTGTCCTGGGGGTGCAGCAACTCGTGCAGCGGCTGGCCAAGCAGCTGTTCGGCCGGTGCCGCGAGCAGGTCGCACGCCGCGGGGTTGACGAGCGCCAGCCGGCCCTCCCCGTCAGTCGCGCAGATCCCGTCGCCCGCCGAACGCAGCACGGAGTCTGTGAGCCGCTGGGCCAGCTCACCGGCCGCCAGCCGGCGCTGCACCTCCTCGGCGCCGAGCTCGAGCTCGGCCCACGCGGACAGGTCGGCCAGGACTTCAAGGTCCGCGCGGCTCCACGTGCGCGGCACGACGTCGAAGGCACACAGCGTTCCCACAACCTGCCCGTCCCAGCGCAGCGGGTAGCCGGCGTAGGCGCGCAGGCTGGGAGGGCCGACGACGAGCGGATTGTCACAGAATCGCGGGTCCGTGGAAGCGTCGCCGACGAGCACCGGGGCGGCGTCGACGACGACGAAGTGGCAGAACGACGTGTCGCGATCCAGTTCGGGGTCGGTCGAGCCGGTGCAGGCCACGACCCACAGCCGCGTCTCGTCGACGAGATTGAGGTAGGCCACCGGCACGTCCAGCTGATGCTGCGCACGATCCACGATCCGGCGGAAGCGCTCCTGCCTCGGCTGGTCGAGCAGCCCCAGCGCCCGCAGCGCCTTGACGCGGGTGCGCTCGCGTGAGGTGGTCACGCCGTACGGCTTGGGGAAGTCGTGTGGTGGGGCAGCGGCGGCGGGACCAGCGGCTCGTCCGCCGGGTGGTCGGGGTCGTTGGCCGCCGGACCGTCAGCCTGTGCGGCGAGCCCGCCCTCCGGCGCCCCCCCTTTCCCTGCGGCCCGGGGCGTCACCTTCCAGGCCTTCTCGCGCATGGCTTGTTTCACCTGCGCGACGCGTGCGATGACGTTCTTGTACTCGGTGTAAAAGACGGAGGCAACCACGAGGTACAGCCAGAACCACGCCGTGCGGGAGCGGATCTCCGGATCGGCCTGGCGATAGGCGAACAACGTCTGCCACGGCCCAACGCTGAGCGTGAAGATGGTCGTGAGAACGAACACCGGGACGAACCAGTCGAGGTGCTGCGGCCCTCCGGCGCGATGGGCGTAGAAGGCGATGAGCGGGAACATCTGGACGCTCAGCCAGGGGTACACCTCGCGCCAGCCCAGCAGGAAGAAGAAGCCGAACCGCTGTCTGGGCGTGAGCCCGGGGTTGCGCATCGCCCCGAAGAGGTGGCCCAGGGACACCTGGAACCACCCTTGCGCCCAGCGCATCCGCTGGTTCCACAGTGCCTGCAGCGTCGTCGGCGCCAGCTCGCGGCTGATGAGGTACGGGTCGGAGCCGATACGGTAGCCGGCTTCAACGACCCGCAGGGCAGAGTCGATGTCCTCCGTAAGCATCGAGCCGCGGAAGCGCGTCTCGCGCAGCAGCTGTGTGCGCCAGTAGCCGTTTGACCCGCCGAAGATGCCGAACTGGTGCAGCTTCGCCCGGCCGGGGTGGCTGACTGCGTAGATCATCTCGAACTCGACCGCTACGGTGCGCGCCACCCAGGAGGCGTCGCCGTTGCGGACCACCGGGTGGCCCTGCACGACGTCGTACCCATCGGCCATCCAGCGGTGGGCGCGCACGAAGCTGTCTGCCGCGGGCAGGTGGTCGGCGTCAAAGACGCCAGTGAACTCACCAGTGACGATCTGCAGGGCGGCGTTGACGTTCTGCGCCTTGGAGGTGCTCCCCTCCACCTTGAGCAGAGTGAAGCGCGTCTCGCGCTGCGCGAGCTCGCCGAGGGCGCGCTCTACAGGGAGCGGGACGGGCGAGTTGTAGGCCAGCACGACCTGCAGGTCGCCGGGGTAGTTCACCTTCAGGAAGGCCTCGACGGTCTCCAGGACGGTGGCGGCCTCATTCGGCAGGTACGCCGCAATGACGGCACTCGCAGGCGGGTACGGCGGACCGCCGTCCTGCTCCTCTGGTCCAGGCGGCGGCTGCACCGGGTTCAGGGCGAGCAGTCCTTCGACCCAGATCGCGATCCCCGTCACCAGCAGCGAGAAGACGACGACGAGGTAGGCGACCGGTGTGATGTCGAAACCCACGCGGTCACCCAACACGTAGACGAAGTACGGCAGCACAATGCCTATGACGAACGTCAGCGCGACCTGGAACGGCGTGCGCAGACGCTCCAGAAGCGGCCGACGCCGGCGCGGTGCCGCGGCCTCGGCGAGCATCTCTGGGCGGTACGCGATCGGCCGCAGATCGAGGTGCACCTGCGCGTGCTCGAGCGCCGCGCCTGCCTGCTCGACCGCCTGCTTGGCCGACTGGACGGCGTCGAGCGGGACGTATCCAACGAGCGGGGTAACGCTGACCTTGGAGCCCTCGACGTCTAGGCGGCGGCCCGCGAGGCGCTCGGAGAGCACCTGCAGCAGGTCGCGCACGTCGTCCGACGACGTCTCCGGCAGCAGCAGCCCGAAGCCGCCATCTGGGGTACGGCCGGCCGTCTCCAGCGGCGTTACCACGGCGCCGAGCACCTCGGCGACCTGCCGCAACACCTCGTCGACCCCGCGCTCCCCGAAGCGCGCACGGATGCTCCCGGACTCGTTCAGCCCGAGCAGCGCCACGTGCCCCGAGCGGCCACTGCGCAGCGCCCGCTCGCGCTCCCGGTCGAGCTCGGCCATGAACGTCGCGGAGGAGGCCAGCCCTGTGCGGCGGTCAGTCTGCAGTCGGTCAGCCGGCACCGGCGGCCGTAGCCGCTTGGCGTCCACGCGAGCGATCAGGACCGGCAGGTCGAAGGGTTTGGCGATGTAGTCGTCCGCGCCGAGACGCATGCCGGACACCACGTCCGCGGCCTCCGTGCGGCTGGTGAGGAACAACAGGGGCAGGGAACGCAACCGGGGGTCCTCGCGCAGTCGCTGCACGAGAGTGAAGCCGTCCATGTCCGGCATGTTGACGTCGGAGACGACGACGTCCGGGACCGCCTCGGCCAGTCTCTCCAGCGCCTCGGCGCCGCTGGAGGCCGTCGTGACGCGGTAGCCGGCTGTGAGGAGCCCTTGCGCGACCAGGCCCACGATCATCTCGTCGTCATCGACGACGAGCACCGCGCCCCGGTCGTCGGCTACTGCCCTACCCGTCATCCGGTTACTCCCTGTCAACAACTCCTCCTTCGGCCTTCCGGCGCAGGACTGGAGCGACTATGTGGTGCCTGTTAGACTCTACAGGCGCTCCCGTGTTACAAACTCCCGGTCCGGGGGCGGATCTGGACAAGCGTCCCAACGTGCAGCGCGTAGTTGAGCCGACAGCGGTTCCCGCCGCAGTTGTGACAGTGCCGGTTCTGGTTGCCGCAGCTCGCGCCGATAGGAGCGGTGCCGGTGTAGATGGCGAAGTCATGCTGGAACCGGAACCGGCGAACGTCGCCGAGGGTCGCTGCGCGAGGGCCTCGGTGATGAGGCCAGTGTCCTTCAATGGGGCGGATAGTGCGTTTCTGATGCACCGAAGACGGATCGCGACCCGACGCCATCTGCGTCCCTGGGTTACGAGGCCATCGATACGAGAATTGCGAATCCAAGTCCCGCGAAAGCTACTCCGGTCAGGAGCGCGACAACCGCCCGGACTCCACGCTTAGGCGACCAGGGCACGAGGAAAACGGGTAGTCCGATCAGAAATGGAATTGGCGCCAGGTTACCGATCGTGCCGCCGATATCCCGACTGATTCCGAATCCGCCACCTGTACATCCGTTGATTCCGCAGAAGTCCCAAAGCGCGCTGATCAGCAGGACCGAACTCACAACCGCTGGAATCGGAAGAGCCCAGAGCAGGTGGAGCCAGGTGCGCTCCTTCGATACAGTTTCGGACACCTACGACCCGCTTTCTTCCCTCAGCGCATTCATGGCGATACCACCAGCCCTGGTGTGACCACGTTCGCATACGCGACATTAGTCGCACCGCTGCTAGCGAAAGAGCGCGACAACCCCGATCTCATCATCGTGCGGCTCCGGTCACAGAAGGACGCCGAACACTGGCTAAACGGCCCCTTGGTCGACGCGTCTCATTGACGCACACGAGGAACCCCTTTCGGACGATCTGAGATGACGCCTGATTAGATGGACCATGCTCAGACTGGCCAGAGCCGATGGCCATTGAAACCCTGGCCAGCTATCAGGAAGACGCCCGCGCCTGGGTGGCGTGCGTTCTCTTAGACATCCCGGTCGGATACATCATTGTTGACGAGATCGACCACACCGCGCACATCGAGCAGGTGACGATCGATCCGTCCCATGCGCGAAAAAGGCTCGGCTCGGCCCTCATCGCAGAAGACGACAAATGGTCGATCATGCGCGGCTTGAGCAGCGTGACACTAACGACATTCGAGTCTGTCAGCTCGTGCAGGCTGGTGTCGTCGAGTTCGTGGAGCATGACACCTGTTTCGAGGATGAACGCCTCGACGTCCGCGGACGGTTTCTCGGGCCAGTGCGCGTCACCTTGTACGGTCATCGCTCGGTTCAGATTTCTTCACCGATGGGGTTCATGCGCATCTCCGCAAGAATGTCCGTAGCCAGGAGGGATACGGCCAGGGCCACGGTGGCGGGATCGCCGATTCCCTCTTCCGCGCGGCCAGCCATCCTAGATCCCAGGGATTCTGGGCCGTGGGCGAAGACCACGTCCAGCTGCTCGAGGGCCTAACTGATGGCCGGGCGGCTCAGCGGATCGGTGAGGAGCCTCCCTATAGTGGCGGCGATCCCGGCCGTGTCACTCGCGACCAGGAGCCGGTAGATATCGTGGGCAACCTTGTCGTTGAGCCGGTGCGGGGCGTCCGCGCGTTCCGCGATCTTGTGAATCTTAGCCACCGGGAGTGCCGCGGGACCAGCGACCCGGGCGCCATAGCTGCGAAAGTCGCTCGCGTCCAAAGCACGGATGTCCATGAAGGAGTTGTCGCTGACAGCGACCTCCAGCCCGCGCGCGCGACGGGTGGCGCTTTGTGGTGGGACGGGATCCGCGCCCCCGGGTGTTCTTCGTGCCAGTGCCGGCCAGGTTCTCGGGCACCATCAAGTCCACGGGGATGCCGGCATGATTCATCCACGCTCCCGGCTGACCACTGTACATGTTGAGGTAAAATCCGGCCCGTGTCATGGCCTCGTCGACACGCGGATCGTCGTCAAGCCGACGGGGATCACGAGCAAGGTCGCTGTCCTTCGGTCCGACGCGATACCGAGCAGGTGCTGAGCGACAACGAGGCAGAGCAGCTCGATGTCCGTCAGGGCCGGTGGTCGCCCGGGTCGGCCCCGTCGGGAAAATCCCAGCGCGGGGATGATCCGATCATCTAGATGAACGTAAAGTGTGGTCAGGAGGGTGTTTAGATCTGTCTTCACAAAAAGGGTTTAACACCCTCTGCCTTCGATGAACAGCGTCCACGCGGGAGAAGTCCAATCGGACTCCGCGATCGGCGCGAACCCAATCGATTAAGACTCGCTCATCTAGAGCAGGCTCGGAATCTTCTGCTCCTCCGCAACGTTTGCGCGACGGAACACGAACGTCACGAAGGTCGCGACAATCACGATGAAGAGCGAGTAGAGCGCCGGCACGATCAGGATTAGCCCGATATCGGGGTTACCCGCGAAGGTCAGGAGCACGATCGCGATCGCGAGAGGGCCGTTCTGGATTCCCGCTTCGAGCGCAATCGTGCGCGCGTTCATTGGATGCAGCCGGATGGCCCGAGAGATCACATAGGCGATCACAATGCCAAAGAGCCCGAGACCGATTGCCACAACGTAGGTCTGCCATGGGGTCGAGGTCAGCAGCCCCCAGTTGCGAGGCACCCAGGTGGCCATGAGGAACACAATGAAGAACAGGCCGAAGAAGCCGCCCATCAACTCCATGACAGCCCCGACGTTCGCGCTGTAACGGCGAAGTATCATTCCGAGCACGACCGGCACGAGCAAGACCGCGAGCGTCACAACGATGTTCGTGATCGGGATCTGCAGCGGAGAGCCTGCCTCGAAGAGCAGGGAGCCGTAGAACGTGAGCAAGAGTGGCGTCATGAGGATGGCCCACAGAGTTGAGTTTGTCGTCATCATGACGCTCAGCGCCAGATTACCCTTCGAGAAGTATGTGAAAATGTTCGACGTCGTACCTGCCGGAACACAGCCCATGAGTAGTGCCCCCAACGCGACCGGAGCGGCGTACTCTCGTGGCAGTTGGAACAGCACCGTGGCGACGAGAATGTACGCCAAGAGCGGCATGATGCCGAACTGGGTGACCCAGCCGATGATCAGCCCGTACGGTCGACGAACGGCCAACCGGAAGTCGCGTGGTGTGAGCCCGGCCCCGAGCCCGAACATGATCACGAACACCAGCCCGACGAGCAGGTTCTGCTCGAACGGGGTGACGACGTCTTGTTCATTGACGGAGGTTGTCCTCTGAGTCAACAGGATGAGTGAGGCGCCGATCATGAGAGTTCCCCCCCTTGCGTCTCGATGCTGGCTGTCGTTGACGTAACGGCGGTCGCGCGCAACTCACGGCGCAGGATCTTGCCGATCGGACTCTTCGGGAGTTCATCGACGAAACGCACCGTCTTTGGTGTCTTGTACGCCGCGAGTGCTTGTCGGCAGTGCGCGATCACTTCGCCCTCGGTCGGGGGCGTGTGGGGGGCGACCACATAGGCACGCACAGCCTCGCCGCCAATGTCGTCGGGAACGCCGACCACGCCAACTTCCAACACGCCCGGCATCGCCGCGATGCGCTCCTCGACCTCGTTGGGGTACACGTTAAAGCCGCTCACGAGGATCATGTCCTTCTTGCGGTCGATGATCGTGAAGTAGCCATCGGCATCCATCTGAGCAATGTCGCCCGTGTGCAGCCAGCCGTCCTTGAGCGTCGCGGCCGACTCATCGGGCCGTTGCCAGTAGCCGAGCATGATCTGCGGCCCGCGCGCGACGACCTCACCGGCCTCACTGACGGCGACCGGTGTGCCATCCTCGTCGACGCACCGTAGGTCGGTCGACGGTACCGGAATGCCAATCGTGCCGTCCTTGCCGGTGCCCCCGAGCGGGTTGAAGGTGAGCACGGGTGAGGACTCGGTGAGCCCGTAGCCCTCGACGATTGGTGTGCCGGTCATTTCGCGCCAGCGGACGGCTACTGGCTGGTGCAGCGCCATGCCGCCGGCTGCCGAGGCCCGCAAATGCCGTGGCGGGCTGTCAACGAACCAGCGCTCGTTCATCAGGGCGTTGAAGAGGGTATTGACGCCGGTCAGCCAGGTGATGCGGTAATTCTCGAAGGCGCGCTTGAGGTTGCTCGGTGGGCGCGGCGATGGCACGAGGATGTTCCGCGCGCCAAGGTGGAAGAAGCCGAGCAGATTCACCGTGAACGCGAAGATGTGGTAGAGCGGCAGAGCCGTCAGCACGATCTCGGCCCCGGGACGCATGAAGGTGCCGCACATCGAAATCATTTGCAGCGTGTTGGCGACAAGGTTGCCGTGCGAGAGCATGGCGCCCTTCGAGACGCCGGTGGTGCCGCCCGTGTATTGGAGTGCCGCGAGCGTCTCGGGCCCGATGCCGTCGAGGTAGCGCTGCGGGGAGCTGTCGTTCTTGCGGCCACGACCGGCGGCGAGGGCAGCCGGCAGACCGGTGTGCTCGACAGTGATGGGTGGCAGCGAACGGTTCCAGAATCGTTGCACCCCGCGGATGACTCCGGCGATCACCGGCGGGAAGAACTCGGCAATGCGCACGGTGACGACGGTCTCAATCGAGGTCGCGGCCTTCACCTCAGGAACCCGGTCGGCAAACATATCGATGACGACGAGCACGCGAGCTCCCGAATCCGAGAACTGGTGAATCATCTCCGAGGCGGTGTACAGCGGGTTTGTGTTGACGAGCACGCAGCCGGCCTTTAACACGCCGAACGCGACGATCGGGTAGCTCAGGCAGTTCGGCATTTGCACCGCAACCCGCTCCCCCTGCTCGAGGCCAACCACCTCACGGAGGTACGCCGCGAAGTCGTCAGAAAGCGCGTCGACCTGCTTATAGGTGAGCGATCCGTTCATGCCGTTCGGCATGCACTGTGTGAACGCAATCGTGTCGGCGTAGGTGCTCGCGGCC
>JBBRWQ010000074.1:0-16470 GCA_038249115.1 Actinomycetales bacterium | reverse complement strand
TGCTGGTGCAGACCCATGAGGGCTTCCAGAAACACGCTGGTCCTGGTCGCCGGATAGCGGATGGCCGCCGGACCGTCGGCCTGCGCGGCGAGTCCGCCTTCCGGCGCCCCACCTGTCCCTGCGGCCCGGGGCGTCACCTTCCAGGCCTTCTCGCGCATGGCTTGTTTCACCTGCGCGACGCGTGCGATGACGTTCTTGTACTCGGTGTAGAAGACCGAGGCAACCACGAGGTACAGCCAGAACCACGCCGTGCGGGAGCGGACCTCCGGATCGGCCCGGCGATAGGCGAACAACGTCTGCCACGGCCCGACGCTGAGCGTGAAGATGGTCGTGAGGACGAACACCGGGACAAACCAGTCGAGGTGCTGCGGCCCTCCGGCGCGATGGGCGTAGAAGGCGATGAGCGGGAACATCTGGACGCTCAACCAGGGGTAGACCTCGCGCCAGCCCAGCAGGAAGAAGAAGCCGAACCGCTGTCTAGGCGTGAGCCCGGGGTTGCGCAGCGCCCCGAAGAGGTGGCCGAGGGACACCTGGAACCACCCTTGCGCCCAGCGCATCCGCTGGTTCCACAGTGCCTGCAGCGTCGTCGGCGCCAGCTCGCGGCTGATGAGGTACGGGTCGGAGCCGATCCGGTAGCCGGCTTCGACGACCCGCAGGGCAGAGTCGATGTCCTCGGTGAGCATCGAGCCGCGGAAGCGCGTCTCGCGCAGCAGTTGGGTGCGCCAGTAGCCGTTCGACCCGCCGAAGATGCCGAAGCCGTGCAGCTTGGCCCGGCCGGGGTGGCTGACTGCGTAGATCATCTCGAACTCGACCGCTACGGTGCGCGCCACCCAGGAGGCGTCGCCGTTGCGGACCACCGGGTGGCCCTGCACGACGTCGTACCCATCGGCCATCCAGCGGCGGGCGCGCACGAAGCTGTCTGCCGCGGGCAGGTGGTCGGCGTCGAAGACGCCAGTGAACTCACCAGTGACGATCTGCAGGGCGGCGTTGACGTTCTGCGCCTTGGAGGTGCTCCCCTCCACCTTGAGCAGCGTGAAGCGCGTCTCGCGCTGCGCGAGCTCACCGAGGACGCGCTCTACAGGGAGCGGGACGGGCGAGTTGTAGGCAAGCACGACCTGCAGGTCGCCGGGGTAGTTCACCTTCAGGAAGGCCTCGACGGTCTCCATGACGGTGGCGGCCTCATTCGGCAGGTACGCCGCGATGACGGCACTCGCAGGCGGGTACGCCGGACCGCCGTCCTTCTCTTCTGGTGCGGGCGGCGGCTGCACCGGGTTCAGGGCGAGCAGTCCCTCGACCCAGATCGCGATCCCCGTCACCAGCAGCGAGACGACGACGACGAGGTAGGCGACCGGCGTGATGTCGAAACCCGCGCGGTCACACAACACGTAGAGGAAGTACGGCAGCACCGTGCCTATGACGAACGTCAGCGCGAGCTGGAACGGCGTGCGCAGCCGCTCGACAAGCGGCCGACGCCGGCGCGGCGCCGCGGCCTCGGCGAGCATCTCGGGGCGGTACGCGATCGGCCGAAGATCGAGGTGCACCTGCGCGTGCTCGAGCGCCGCGCCGGCCTGCTCGACCGACTGCTTGGCCGACTGGACGGCGTCGAGCGGGACGTATCCGACGAGCGGGGTAACGCTGACCTTGGAACCCTCAACGTCCAGGCGGCGGCCGGCGAGGCGCTCGGAGAGCACCTGCAGCAGGGCGCGCACGTCGTCCGACGACGTCTCCGGCAGCAGCAGCCCGAAGCCACCATCTGGGGTACGGCCGGCCGTCTCCAGCGGCGTGACCACGGCGCTGAGCACATCGGCGACCTGCCGCATCACCTCGTCGACCCCTCGCTCCCCGAAGCGCGCCCGGATGCTCCCGGACTCGTTCAGCCCGAGCAGGGCCAGGTGCCCCGAGCGGCCACTGCGCAGCGCCCGCTCGCGCTCCCGGTCGAGCTCGCCCATGAACGTCGCGGACGAGGCGAGCCCCGTACGGCGGTCAGTCTGAAGTCGGTCAGCAGGCACCGGCGGCCGTAGCCGCTTGGCGTCCACGCGAGCGACCAGGACCGGCAGGTCGAAGGGTTTGGTGATGTAGTCGTCCGCGCCGAGACGCATGCCGGACACCACGTCCGCGGCCTCCGTGCGGCTGGTGAGGAACAACAGGGGCAAGGAACGCAGCCGGGGGTCCTCGCGCAGTCGCTGCACGAGGGTGAAGCCGTCCATGTCCGGCATGTTGACGTCGGAGACGACGACGTCCGGGACCGCCTCGGCCAGCCTCTCCAGCGCCTCGGCGCCGCTGGAGGCCGTCGTGACGCGGTAGCCGGCTGCGAGCAGCCCGTGCGCGACCAGACCCACGATCATCTCGTCGTCATCGACGACGAGCACCGCACCACGGTCGTCGGCTACTGCCCTTCCCGTCATCCGGTTACTCCCCGTCTATGCCTCGTCCTTCGGCCTTCCGGCGCAGGACTGGAGCGACTACGTAGTGCCTGTTGGACTCTACAGCGACACCCCCACTGAGAGCTCCCGTTCACGCGAGGTCGGCCACGGTCGCGGGCCGCCAGACGGGGTGGCCGTGAGGAGGATTATCTTGCTTGCGGGACGGCGCCCAGCCATGCGCGTTTGCCCTGACCGGTCAGCTCGGCGATCAGTTCGAAGTCGTTGTCCAGGTGAAGGACGATGCGGTTGCTGATCTCGGCGGTGGCAGCGATGAGCAGGTCCGGAATCGACGGTGCCCGATGCTGACCGCGTTCGGCCAACTGTCCCTGCACGTCGATGGCCCGATCCTCAATGGTGGGGGTTGAATATTCGACCGGCATGGCCGATAGCGGAGGAGTGCGTAGTGCGCGCGCCCTTTCTGGGCCGGTGCGGGCCGAGTGGCCGACCTCGAGCTTCAAATCCGAACCCCCGGGAAGCCGGAACACCAGCGGCGGGGGCCGCAACACCGCGTTGATCGGCGCGACGGTTGCGGTGAGCTCGCTGGCTGCGCGACCCGACAAGGCCTTTCCCTGCTCGGTGACCACCACCGCCGAGTCGACCACCATGGTCGTGGCCGTGTCATTGACCAGCTAGACGCCGTAGTGCACCACTCCAGCTTCCTCGGAAAGAGTGCTGGTGGTCCCGTCGGTGGCCAGCCATATCGCGGTGGGAGCCGGCCCAGTCGCTGTGGGAGCCGGCCCAGTCGCTGTGCGGCCACCGTTGGGGGTCACCGCCCACCCCATGACGACGACGGCCACGACGGCCACGACCCCAACGACCACCGTCCAGGGAAGCCTGCGGGGCCATTCCCGACCGCCGGCAACCGGGTCCGCCCCGACCGCGTCCGCGGAGTCCGAAGTGACGCGCGAGGGCACACCCAGGATCCACCAGTACGTCAACAGCACCCCGAGTAGGCACCAAGTGGCCAGGCTGCTGGCCAGGATCGGCGCGTTGATACCCCGGAGCTGTGGCACCTCCATCAACTGCGACCGGGAGACCGTGAGTGCGAGGACACTTGCGCCCGCATAACCCAGGGCCACCACCCCGGCAAACACCGCCAGTGCCACGAGCTCCGCCTGCAGATCAGAGAATCGACTTGCAGGCTGGTTCCACGACAGGGGATCGGCACCACGCAGCGGCGGACGATGAATCAGCACGAAACAGCCGAAGATCAGAATCATCACCAGCGGCAACAACAGTGCGCCGCTACTCCCAAAAACCACAAACGCCAACGCCCAGTCGCTCACGTTCACCGGACCCAAGCCAGACCCAAGCATCGCGGACGGCATGAAAGCGACTGTGGACCAGATGCTGAGGGTCACCGCCGCCATCACGCCGAAAGCCGCCACCAATAGAAGCTTGAGCGACCACCTCCGGGCTTTGAGCAGCGCCCCCACGTCGGCGCTGGACTCATGATCCTTCACCGGCGACACCCCCCTTTGATAGCGCGTACGTGCTGGTCAATCTAGCCCTCGCCATGTGCTATGGGACCGCGTGAGCGCGTTGGCCCTGCAAGAAAGCGTGAGGCTCCGCAGCTGCGATCGTGATCGTGCCCGGCCGCCGGCCGATCCGGGTGTGCGCCTGACGGCGGGCTCGACGACTCCCGACCTCCCGACCGAGGGTGTCCAGGTCGGCCGACGAGGGGCCGACCTGGACATCGGGATCAGGCGAGGTCGAACCGATCGAGGTTCATGACCTTGTCCCACGCGGCCACGAAGTCGTGCACGAACTTCTCCTGCGAGTCGTCGCTCGCGTAGACCTCCGCAAGTGCCCGCAGCTCGGAGTTCGATCCGAAGACGAGGTCGACGCGGCTGCCGGTCCACCTGAGCTCGCCCGTGGCGAGGTCGCGGCCCTCGAAGGTCTCCGCGTCCTCGGACGTCGGCTTCCACGTCGTGCCCAGGTCGAGCAGGTTCACGAAGAAGTCGTTGGTCAGCGTCTCGGGCGCCGAGGTGAGGACGCCGAGCGGGGAATGCTGGAAGTTCGCGCCCAGGACCCGCAGTCCGCCCACGAGGACGGTCATCTCGGGGGCGCCCAGGGTCAGCAGGTTCGCGCGGTCGATCAGGAGGTACTCGGCCGGCAGTCGGTTCCCCTTTCCGGGGTAGTTGCGGAACCCGTCGGCGGCAGGCTCGAGCGCGGCGAAGGCCTCCACGTCGGTCTGCTCCTGCGACGCGTCCGCGCGTCCCGGGGTGAAAGAGACTGCGACGCCGTGGCCGGCGTTCTTGGCGGCCTGCTCGACAGCGGCAGACCCGCCGAGCACGATCAAGTCGGCGAGCGAGACCTTCTTCGCTCCGGTCTGGGAGCTGTTGAAGGCCTCCTGGATCCCCTCCAGGGTGGCCAGCACCGTCGTCAGGTCGTCGGGGTTGTTGACATCCCAGCCGCTCTGGGGTTCGAGGCGGATCCGCGCCCCGTTTGCTCCCCCGCGCTTGTCGCTGCCGCGGAACGTCGAGGCCGACGCCCATGCGGTGGCGACGAGCTGGGACACGGACAGCCCCGAGGCGAGGATCTGACCCTTGAGGGTGGCCACGTCCTGCGCCCCGACCAGCTCGTGCGTGACGTCGGGGATCGGGTCCTGCCACAGCAGCGTCTCCTGCGGGACCTGTGGTCCGAGGTAGCGCGCCAGTGGCCCCATGTCACGATGCGTCAGCTTGAACCAGGCGCGGGCGAAGGCGTCGGCGAGCTCGTCCGGGTGCTCGAGGAATCGCCGCGAGATCGGCTCATAGACCGGGTCCACGCGCAGCGCGAGGTCGGTGGTCAACATCATCGGGGGGCGGGTCATCGAGGGGTCTCCCTCAGGGTCGGGCACGGTGCCCGCCCCGCCGCCGTCCTTCGGCTGCCACTGGTTGGCCCCGGCAGGGCTCTTCGTCAGCTCCCACTCGTAGCCGAACAGGGTCTCGAAGTAGGTGTTGTCCCACGTCGTCGGGGTGGGCGTCCACACGATCTCGATCCCGCTGGTGATCGCGTCCCTGCCCTTGCCCGTGCCGAAAGAGTTCTTCCACCCGAGGCCCTGCTGCTCAAGCGGGGCACCCTCGGGCTCGGGGCCGACATACTGATCCGGGTCTGCCGCACCGTGGGTCTTGCCGAAGGTATGGCCGCCCGCGATCAGCGCGACCGTCTCCTCGTCGTTCATCGCCATTCGCAGAAACGTCTCGCGGATGTCGATGGCCGAGGCGAGCGGGTCCGGGACGCCGTTCGGGCCCTCCGGGTTCACGTAGATCAGGCCCATCTGAACGGCGGCCAGGGGGTTCTCGAGCTCCCGGTCACCGGTGTAACGCTCGTCGCCGAGCCAGGTGGCTTCAGGGCCCCAGTAGACATCCTCGTCCGGCTCCCAGACGTCCGGGCGACCCCCGGCGAAGCCAAAGGTCTTGAGGCCCATCGACTCCAAGGCGCAGTTTCCCGCGAAGACCATGAGGTCGGCCCACGAGATCGCGCGACCGTACTTCTTCTTGACCGGCCACAGCAGCCTGCGCGCCTTGTCGAGGTTCCCGTTGTCGGGCCAGCTGTTCAGGGGCGCGAAGCGCTGCATGCCGGCGCCGGCGCCCCCGCGGCCGTCGCTGATGCGGTACGTGCCCGCGCTGTGCCACGCCATCCGGATGAAGAACGGACCGTAGTGGCCGAAGTCGGCCGGCCACCAGTCCTGCGACGTGGTCATCACCTGGTCGACCTCGCGCCGCAGCGCATCGAGGTCGAGGGTGTTGAACGCCGCGGCGTAGTCGAAGTCCTCGCCCATGGGGTTGGCCACGGCGGGATGCTTCCGGAGGATCTTCAGGTTCAGCTGGTCCGGCCACCAGTCACGGTTCCCCCCGCCCTCCGCCGGGTGCTTGCGACGCCCGGTCAAGACCGGGCACCCCCCCTCGCTCGCCTCGTTCATCTCTCCAACAACGGCGTTCGGACTGTCAGACACGGGAATCCTTTCGGGACCAGAGGGTGTGCTCAGGAACTGTGTGCGGTGGAGCAGATGGGGCACAGACCCCAGTAGATGACCTCGGCCTCGTCGATCGCGAAGCTTTGGTCGTCGGACGGGGTCAAGCAGGGCGTGATGCCGACGGCGCAGTCGACGTCAGCGATGGCGCCGCACGACCGGCACGCGACGTGATGATGGTTGTCCCCGACCCGCGACTCGTACCGCGCCACCGAGCCCGTCGGCTGGATGCGCCGCACCAGACCCACGCTAGTGAGTGCTCGAAGCACGTCGTAGACGGCCTGGTGGGACACCTCACCGAGATCCTCACGCACCACACCGATGATCGAGTCCGTGTCGGCGTGCGGATGGTCGTGCACCGCGGTCAGCACTGCCACCCGGGGACGCGTCACACGCAGTGCAACCCCGCGCAGCATGCGCTCGAAATCCGAAGCCGTGGGCACGATCCGTGACGCTAGCCCATTTTCTGGAATGAATCAAGATCAGGCGCAAGGACGATCCGCGGAATCTCCGGGCGCTCTCCGTCCCGCAGGCCCTTGCTAGGGGGAGAGTGCGCTGCCGAGGGAATCGGCACCCGCGATCTTCGACGTGCCCTCCTCGTAGAAGACGTCAATCTCCGTGATCGCGAAACCCGCAGCCCTCAGCAGGTCAGTAGTCGGCCGGGTGAAGTGGCATCCACCGGCGATCCGTCTCTGCAGCGGGTCGAGGCGTCGTTGCCAGCGGCGTACCTGCTCATCGGGGGCCAGTCCGTGCTCGAGAAAACGAAAGGTCCCCCCAGGCTTGAGAACCCGCCGCAGCTCGCTCAGGGCGGTGGCGACGTCGGGGATGGTGCACAGCGTCCAGGTGGATAAGGCTGCGTCGAAGCTGTCGTCCGCGAAGGGCAACATCTGGGCGTCCAGACCGGACCGCTGTACGGAGACGTTCGCCCCTCTGAGGCGAACATCGGCCAGTTGCCAGCTCGCGTCAGACGGCTCGACCGCGGCAACACTGGTGACTGCAGCCGGATAGAAGGGAACATTCAGTCCCGATCCGAAGCCGATCTCGACAACGTCCCCGGCGAGACCCTCGCAGACCTTCCGTCGCAGCGGGTCCAGCCTCTTGCGGCCACCCGAAGCGTTGAGGATCCGCGGGAGAACTCGATCGTTGTAGGCGCCCACTGTCTTCACCCCTGTCCGAACATGACATCAACAGGCTTGGGGTCTCGCCACATCGTGAAGACCTCGGGCCCGCCTTCGGGCAGAGTGAACGAGCCGAGCACCTCGAATCCGTACCGCATGTAGAGCGGAACGTTCGCCGGGTTGCTCGCCTCCAGGTATGACGGAAGGCCGGCTTCGTCGACGTGTCGAAGGTTCGCGGCCAGGAGCCGGAGCCCGTAGGCGTGGCCCCGATGTTCGGGGCTCGTGCCCAAGAGGGACAGGAAAAAGTGTGGAACACCTCGCGGGTGAGCCTGGTCGAACATCTCAACCCCTTTGAGTACCCGTGAAGCTCGCGAACCAAGCATCTCGATGAGGAGGGGCTCCAAGGCTGCTTCCTGCTCGTCCGACAAGTCTGTCTCGTTCGGGGGGATCCACACCGACGTTGCAGTGTCTCCCGGGGTCAGCCACACCCAGGGAAAGCGGATGGCTCCCTCGACGAAAAGCCCCCACAGCCGTCGGTGTTGCCCGGCCCGCTTGGACGGATCCGGAAAGGCCCAGCTCCAGGTCGGATCGTCGTAGAAGGCGCTTACGAGGATCTCCACCACATCAGCCGACTCCTGAGGGGACGCTATGCGTGGGCTGAGATCGTCATGTGCGCTCAAGCGTTCAACTCCAACTGTCACCCAGAACGGGACGATGTCCATCAACAATCCCCTAAGTACATTCTGAGGTAAACCCTGGTGGGCACGTGCCCCGCTCAGACACCAACCCCTGAACCCTGTTGCCAGGGTTCAGGGGTTGGTGTCAGCAGATGCCGTTGGCCAGAATCAGGCGACTACCTGGTGTCGGTAGAACTCGGCTTCCGACGGCGGCAGCGGGGCCGTGCCCAGGATCAGGTCGGCGGCCTTCTCGGCCAGCATCATCACTGGCGCATAGATGTTGCCATTGGTCACGTACGGCATGACCGACGCGTCCACCACCTTGATCCCTTCGAGACCGTGGACGCCCATGGTCAACGGGTCGACCACCGACATCTCGTCCACGCCCATCCGCAGCGAGCAGGAGGGATGCAGCGCGGTCTCGGCGTCCTTGGCCACCCAGTCGAGAACCTCCTGGTCGGTCGTCACCGACGTGCCGGGCGAGATCTCGCCGTCGTTGAACTCGTCCATGGCCGGCTGGGTGAGGATGGCGCGGGCCACCCGCACGGCCTCGAGCCACTCCTTGCGGTCCTGGTCGGTAGACAGGTAGTTGAACCGCAGGGCCGGATAGACCTTGGGGTCCTTGCTGGTGATCTTCACCGAGCCGCGGGCATCGGAGTACATCGGCCCCACGTGCACCTGATACCCCTCGCCGCCGTCGGGGGACGACCCGTCATACCGGACTGCGATGGGCAGGAAGTGGAACATGAGGTTGGGGTACTTGACCTCCTCGTTGCTGCGGACGAACCCGCCGCCCTCGAAGTGGTTGGTCGCCGCCGGGCCCTTGCGGCGGAACAGCCAGTTGGCTCCGAGCCACGGCTTGTAGCGGTGCTTGAGGTACCTCTGCATGGTGACCTTCTGCTTGCAGGCGTACTGGATGTACACCTCCAGGTGGTCCTGCAGGTTCTCCCCGACGCCGGGCAGGTCGTGCACCACGTCGATCCCGAGCCGGGACAGCTCCTCGGCGTTGCCCACCCCCGAGAGCTGGAGCAGCTGCGGGGAGTTGATCGCGCCACCGCTCAGGATCACCGTTGCGGCGCTGACCTGCTTGGTCGCCCCGTGCCCGTGGTGATACTCGACCCCGACGGCCTTCTTGCCCTCGAAGAGCACCTTGGTCACCATTGCCCTGGTGATCACCGTGAGGTTGGGGCGGTCCATGACCGGATGCAGGTAGGCCCTGGAAGCGGAGAGCCGCCGTCCCCGGGAGATGTTCCGGTCGAAATGCGCGAAGCCCTCCTGGCGGTACCCGTTCACGTCGTCGGTGCGCCGGTAGCCAGCCTGTTCGGTCGCTGTGAAGAACGCGCCGAACAGCGGGTTCGTCGCCGGTCCGCGCTCCAGCACCAGCGGTCCGTCGTGACCCCGGAGCTGGTCGTCAGGATCTGCCGCGAGGCAGGTCTCCATCCGGTTGAAGTAGGGCAGGCAGTGCGCGTAGTCCCAGGACTCCATGCCCTTGTCGGCGCCCCAGCGCTCATAGTCCAGCGGGTTGCCGCGCTGGAAGATCATCCCGTTGATGCTGCTCGAGCCGCCCAGCACCTTGCCGCGGGCATGGGCCACCCGGCGCCCGTTCATGTGCGGCTCCGGCTCGGACTGGTACTTCCAGTCGTAGAAGCGGCTGCCGATCGGGAAGGGCAACGCCGCCGGCATGCGGATGAGGACGTCCCACAGCGAGTCCTTACGTCCCGCTTCGAGCACCAGGACCTTGTTGGCTGGATCTTTGGACAGGCGGTTCGCCAGCGCGGAGCCTGCGGAGCCGCCGCCGACGATGACGAACGTGTAGGGAGTTGGCTTCATGGATCAGCTCGCTTCTGTTCCGGCGAGCCAGGCGTTGACCTTGTCCGGGTTCGCGTCGACCCACTTCTCGGCTGCATCTGCGGGGGACATCTTGTCCAGCGCGATGTACTTCGCGACCAGGTTCTGGTCGTCGTTGGTCCAGGTGAAGTTCTTGACCAGCGTGTAGGCCGGGCTGCCCGACTTCGCGAACTTGGTGCTGACGACCTTGTTCAGGTCGTACAGCGGGTAGTCGCAGGCCACCTTGGCGGCAACGTCGTCACAACCCTTGGTGAATGCCGGCAGGGCGACCTTCTTCAGCGGTACTTCCGACATGAACCACTGCGGCTCATAGAAGTAGCCGATCATCGGCTTCTTGTTCTGCTCGGCCTGCCGGAAGCTCGTGATCAGGGCCGCCTCGGACCCGGAGAAGACCACTTTGTAGTCCAGGTTCAGGTTCTTGACCAGTGCGGCGTCGTTGGTGACAAAGCCCGGGTCTCCGTCGAGCAGCTGGCCCTTGCCGCCGGACTCGCTGGTCTTGAACAGCTCGGCGTACTTGTTGAGGTTCTTCGAGTCCAGGATGTCGGGGTGCGCCTTGGCCAGGAAGGGCGGCACGTACCAGCCGATCTTGCCGATGTTCCCGGTCAGTCCGGCGTCCTCGGCGACCTTCTGATCGGTGATGTACTTCTTGACCAGGCTGGCGTGGCCCCAGTTCTCGACCACGGCATCGACCTCACCGGTGGAGAATCCCTGCCACGAGACCTGCTCGTCGAGGTTCTTCTTCTTCACGGTGCAGCCAAGCTTGTTCTCAGCCACATAGGCGATGACGGCCGCGTTGGCCTCGTAGCCCACCCAGGCGTTGACGGCCAGGTTGAACTGGCCTCACTCCTTGGCGGCAGCGCCGGCAGCGCCGGCAGCCCCGGCTGTGGTGTCTCCGATCTTGGCTCCGCCGCACGCGCTCAGCGAGAGGGCCGCCGCGGTGGCAGTGGCGAGCACTACAACGGCACGGTTTGAGGTTGACATCTTGCCGAACAATCCGACTGTCATGTTATTTACTCTTTCCTGTTGGTCGTGCTTGAGCTCATCTGCCGTGCGATCCGGTGGACCGACTCGGCTCTGCTGATCTGTGGGCGGTCAGTGGTGCCCATGGCTGGTGACGTCCACCCTTCGGGCGGCGGCTTGGGTCACCCGGTCGAGCATGATGCCGAGCATCACGATCGCCAGTCCGGCGGCGAGGCCCTTGCCGAAGAGGCTGTTCTGCCGGAAGCCGGCCACGACGTCGTAGCCGAGGGCGCCGGCACCCACCAGGCCGCCGACGACGACCATCGAGAGCACGTAGATCAGCCCCTGGTTGGTTGCCAGGGCGATCGTGCGCATCGACATCGGAAGCTGGACCTTGGTGATGATCTGCCAGCGGCTCGACCCGGCTGCCGTGGCTGCCTCAATCGTCTCCTCGGGCACACCGGCGATCCCGTCCGCGATGATCTTGATCGTGATGGGTGTGGCGAAGACGATCGCGGCCACGATCGCGGTGAACCTGCTGGCGGCGAACAAGGCCACGAAGGGCACGAGGTAGACGAAGGCGGGCATGGTCTGAGCCGCGTCCAGACCGGGTCGGATCACGCGGTCTGCCTTCGGGCTGCGGCCCATCCAGACCCCCAGGAACAGCCCGAGCGCCATCACCGCGACCGTGGCGACCAGGGTGGCGGCCAGCGTGCTCATGGCATGCGACCACAGGCCGGTGCCGACGATGACGGCGAGACAGACGGCTGCCCCGATCGCCGCCCGCCGGCTGCCGAGGATCAAGGCCAGCGCCACGATGACGGCAGCGACGAGCCACCAGGGCGAGTCGGTGAACAGCATCTGGAACGGGTTGAGGACGTGGTAGGTCAGGTTGTCCTTGAGGGAGTTCGTGGTCTCACTGAAGTGCAGCTGAACCCAGTCCGAGAACCCTCCGGCGGTCCGGATGATCGGGCCGCCCAGATCGGGCTTGGCCGGGAACTCTGCGGCCCAGAGGTACGTGGATGACGCGTAGACAGCGACTGCGGAGACCACGGCCCCGAGCACCAGGGCGGGGCGCCGAAGCTTGTTGGAGCGGCTTCCGAGGTTCCGGCGGGCCAGCTCGCTGCGGACGCTGGCTGCCGTGGTCACCCGGTCGAGCACGATGGCCATGACCACGATCGACAGCCCGGCGTTGAAGGCTGTTCCCACATCCAGCGACTGCAGCGCCTTCAGGACCACGCGACCCAGCCCCGGAGCGTCGATGAGCGCCGCTATGGTCACCATCGACAACGCGGCCATGATGGTCTGGTTGATGCCGATGACGATCGTGCGTTTGGCCATCGGGAGCATGACCTTGGTCAGCAGCTGGAAGCGGGTGGACCCCAGCGACTGAGCCGCCTCGAGCGTCTCGGGGGCCACTCCGCGGATACCGTGCGCGGTGATCCTGATGACCGGTGGCGCCGCGTAGATGAGGGTGGCGATGGCCGCCGAGGCCGGGCCTATCAGGAAGACCAGGGTCAGTGGCGCGAGGTAGACGAACGTGGGCATCGTCTGCATGAAGTCCAGGAATGGGGTCATGACCGCGTTGAACCGGTCCGAGAGACCGGCCCAGATACCGAGCGGGATCCCGACCAGCAGTGAGAGCATCACCGCGGTCGTGGTCAGGGCGAGGGTGTCCATGCTCTCGCTCCAGAGCCCCTGCATCCCCAGCACTGCGAGCCCTGCCGCAGCCAGGACGGCCACCTTGAAATTGCCGAAGGCCCATGACACGACGAATGCCACCACTACGACTCCGACCCACCCGATCATGGGAACGGGGCGCCCGAAGGCAGGCTGGGCGATGAGGTGCTGCATGAACGTCGCGATGAGGTCGATGACCGCGCGGATCTGGTCAAAGAAGTAGAGGAACAGCGGGTTGGTGCTCCGCCCCGCGCCCACCGCGTCGTTCAGGTGGTTGAGCTGCCTGTGGACGGGTGTGAGGTCCGCCTGTGCCAGGGTGAGCGTGTCGCGGCCTCGCAGTACCACGAAGCCGACCAGCCAGGCGATCACCACCAGGACGGCGGAGCCCCAGCGCGGGAGCCGGATCCGGGCCGATACCCGGGCGGTCGCTGACGTTGCTGTCATCAGCTCGACACCACGCGGACGATCTCGTGGTCACCTACGACGCCGAGCAGGACCCCGTTCTCGACAACCTTCACCACGCGGTCGGCTTCGAGCACCAGGCGCACCGCTTCGTGGACCACCACGTCCGGACCGAGCTCCGGTCCGTCAAGGACCTCTCCGGGCCGTGCCGGGCGCATTATCCAGCGCAGGGTCAGGACGCCCGAGAAGGGGATCTCCTTGACGAAGTCGCGGACGTAGTCGTCGGCAGGTGCCCCCACCAGCTCTGGACCCGTGCCCACCTGGACCATCTTCCCGTCACGCATGATCAGGATGCGGTCGCCGAGCTTGAGGGCCTCGGACAGGTCGTGGGTGATGAAGACCATCGTCTTGCCGAGGTCGCGGTGCAGCCGGATGATCTCGTTCTGCATATCCAGCCGGATCAGCGGGTCAAGGGCCGAGAACGGTTCGTCGAAGAGCAGGAGATCGGGGTCGCCGGCCAGCGCCCTGGCAAGACCGACGCGTTGCTGCATGCCACCGGAGAGCTGGTCGGGATACGAGTGCTCGTTTCCGTCGAGCCCGACCAGCTCGATGACCTCGCGGGCTCTCTTGTACCGCTCGTCCTTGCTGGCTCCGCGGATCTCCAGCCCGTACGCGACGTTGTCGATGACCCGGCGGTGCGGCAGCAGGCCGAAGTGCTGGAAGACCATGGAGATCTTGTGGCGCCGTAGCTCGCGCAGGGACTTCTCGTTAGCGGCCAGGACGTCCTCACCCTTCAGGAGGATCTCGCCGGCGGTCGGCTCGATGAGCCTGGTCAGACAGCGAATGAGGGTCGACTTGCCGGAGCCGGACAGCCCCATCACGACAAACACCTCGCCGGGCGCGACATCGAAGCTGAGGTCGTGCACTGCAGCGACGCAGGAGGTCTGTTCCATCAGCTCGCGAGGTGAGAGAGCGGCGAGCTCTGGAGTGGTGGGAACGGCCTCGGCATTGGGCCCGAAGACCTTCCACAGGTTGCGGACCGAGATCACCGGCTGATCCGACGGCTGGCCCTCCTGCGTCACCTCCGGTGCGCGGTCAGGCGAACGCTCAGGGGCGGGATCCTCTTCGAAAACCTGTTCCTGGGTGTCGGTGGTCATGTGACTTCGTCTCCTCGGTCTTGTGGTGCGCGCCGCAGCGAGATGCTCACGCGCTAAACCATCGCTGCGCCTTCGGGCGGATGTTCTGCCAGATGTGTTTGGTCTCGCGGTACTCGGCGAGCCCGGCCTGGCCCAGCTCGCGGCCGACCCCGGACTGCTTGAAGCCGCCCCACTCGGCCTGTGGCACGTAGGGGTGGTAGTCGTTGATCCAGACCGTCCCGTGCCGCAGCCGCACGGCCACCCGCTGGGCTTTGCCCGGGTCAGTGGTCCAGACCGCGCCGGCCAGGCCGTAGTGGGTGTCATTGGCGATGCGCACGGCATCGTCCTCGTCAGTGAAGCGCTCGACCGTCATCACCGGGCCGAACGACTCGTCCTGGACGACCTGCATCCCGGTATGGCATTCGTCCAGCACCGTCGGGCGGTAGAAGAAGCCGTCGGCCAGGACTCCCGCCTCGGCCCGGGACCCGCCGCACCTCAGGACCGCGCCCTCGGCCAGCCCGTCCCTGACGTAGGCGGAGACCTTCGCCAGGTGTGCGGCCGAGATGAGCGTGCCGGTCTCGGCTGAGTCATCGAAGGGGCCGCCCATGCGGATCAGGTCGGCGCGACGCACGACCTCGTCCACGAACCGGTCGTGAAGCTCGTCCTGGACGAGCAGTCGAGCGCCGGCCGAGCAGACCTGCCCTGAGTGCAGGAACACGGCGGTGAGGGCGAAGTCGACAGCGGTCTCGAAGTCGGCGTCGGCAAAGATGATGTTGGGGTTCTTCCCGCCCAGCTCGAGGGCGACCCTCTTGACGGTCTGCGCTGCCGCGGCCATCACGCGCCGTCCGGTCTCCAGACCGCCGGTGAACGACACCAGATCGACGTCAGGGTGTTCCGACAGCACCGCGCCGACCTCTGCGCCCGCGCCCAGAACCAGATTAGCTACGCCAACAGGCAGGCCCGCCTCCTCGAGCAAGTGCATGAGGATGATCGCTGTGGAGGGCGTGAGCTCGCTGGGTTTCAAGACGAAGGTGTTGCCGGCCAACAACGCCGGAGCCACCTTCCACGAGGTCTGCATCAGCGGGTAGTTCCATGGCGTGATCAGGGCACAGACCCCCACGGGCTCGTGCACCACCCGGCTGATCGCGTCGCTGCGTCCGGTGTCGATCACCCGGCCGGCGTCACTGCCGGCGATACCGCCGTAGTAGCGGAAGCAGCTGACGACCTCATCGATGTCGTACTCGGCCTCGAGCAGTCGCTTGCCCGTGTCCAGGGCCTCGGCCCGGGCCAGAGCATCCTTGTCGCGCACCATCAGGTCGGCCACCCGCAGGAGCAGGGCGCCTCGCTCGCGTTCGGAGGTGGCCGGCCAGTCGCCCTGGTCGAAGGCCGCCCGGGCCGCGTGAATGGCCTGGATGGCGTCTGGCCGGGTTCCCTCGGAGACGGTCGCCACCAGGGTCCCGTCGGCAGGACACCGGATCTCGCGCTGACCGCCGGCTTCGGCGTTGAGCCACTGGCCCTGGACATAAAGGTCTGAGGAGATAACGTGCCTTTCGGGCATTATTGAGCGTTGATCGTGCTCGGTTTATCGTTCTCGCGCTCGCCGTATGCCCGTAACGGCATCGCGTTCAACCTGGGTCATTCACACACCCGGCGCCAGTGATAATCTTGCGGAAGGCGTTCAGCCTCGCAACGAAGTCATCGACCTTACCTGTCGCCAACCCCTTGTCATAATCAGGATGAATTCCCGTTGTCATGATCAGCATGAATTTCGGGAGGAATGTACGGGATTGATTTTCTACCGCTCCCGGCCACGAAAATGCTGCCCGGAGGTGGACATGAAATCTGAGCGCTGATGGTGAAGAGACCTGTGCCCGACTCCCATCCGTCTGCCTGGTCCCGTCTCGCGCCTGGCGCGTTACCCAGCCAACACACGATTCCGACAGGTACGTTGTTGTCTTCACGGGCTCGATGACGAGAGGGCCCAGGACATGTCGGTGACTACTCCACCCGCCGTCCGCCAGCACTGCCCGCAGAGGTAACCCTGGCCCGGTGAGTCCCCCCGCAGGCCACGGAAGAGGGGTAACTGTGACGAAACGTCGGTCCGGATCACCGAGACGCATCGGCCTTTGGGGCGTCGTGGCGATCGGCGTCGGTGGGATGGTCGGCGGCGGGATCTTCGCGGTCCTCGGGCTGTCAGTGCAGATCGCTGGCGGTGGGGCGCCGATCGCGTTCCTCGTCGCGGGACTCGTGGCGCTGCTCACCGCACGG
>JBBRWQ010000073.1:0-16576 GCA_038249115.1 Actinomycetales bacterium | reverse complement strand
TCGACGGCGGACGGTCACCAACGTGCGTACGGGGTTGAAATTCGATGCTGGGGGTAAGGTTGATGGCGCCCTTAAGCGCTCCGAGAGAAGAGGCTGACATGAGTACGACCCAGTTGATCTGGCTCGTCGTCGCGATCATCATTCTGCTGGTGGTGTTCGGCCTCGTGGTAAGGATGAGAGGCCGACGCAAGGTCGAGGCTGACCGCGCCAAGGCGAATCAGCTGCGCGAGGAAGGCGACCGTACCCGGCTGCAGGCCAGCGAGCAAGAGGCCAACGCCGCCAGCGCGGACGCCCAAGCGCGTCAAGCCCGCGTTGAGGCGGAGAAGCTCGAGCGGGAGGCCGAAGCGGGAGCCCAGGACGCGCGAGCGTCACATGACCGCGCCGAGAAACACCTTCAGCGGGCGACGGAGCTTGACCCCGACAGCGACGGCCACGTCGAGGGTGGCCAGAAGGGAGACGAACGGCAGCAGGAAAGCAGTTCGGCCGACGACGAGCGCCACTGACCTCCCAGAGAACAGCGTGCCGGGATTTGTGCGGGCCCTCAGCTGAGGTGCGTCGGCTCGACCTTGCTCCGGTGCTCGTCGTCCTCACCGAGCCCCAACCCGGTCACGTGGATGTGCTTGCCACCGGTCCCGGCCGGAACCAGGCGCACCACCACCGACTTGGAGGTGGGGCAGTTGCTGCCTCGTGCAGTCGAGTCGAGGGCGATGAGCGGGTTCACCTCCGGGTAGTACGCCGCGACGCACCCCCGCGGGGTCGGGTAGGCGACAACGCGGAAGCCGGAGACGACCCGCACCGAGCCGTCCGACCACGGTGCGACGACGTCGACCAGCTGATCGGGGTCCAGGTCGAGCGCGGCGAGGTCCGCGGGATGGACCATGACGACGTCCCGGCCCCCCGAGAGCCCCCGGTAGCGGTCGTCGTGCCCGTAGATCGTGGTGTTGAACTGGTCGTGGCTGCGCAGCGACTGGAGCAGCAGGTGCCCGTCCGGGACGTCCAGAACCTCCAGCGGGCTCACGCTGAAGACCGCCTTGGTGGACTCGGTCTCGAAGGTACGGGAATCCCGCGGGGGGTGCGGGAGGACGAAACCCCCCGGTCGGTGGACCTTCTCGTCGTATGCCTCGCAGCCCGGTACGACGTGCGCGATGTGCCGGCGGATGACGCCGTAGTCGGCGGCCATCCCCTGCCAGTCGACGCGCCCTCCGGACCCGTGGTCGCTGGATGGGTCGCCCACGGTGCCGGCCCCGAGCGTCGCCTCGGCGATGCCACAGATGATCGCGACCTCCGAGCGCACCAGCGGGCCCGGTGGTTCCAGCCGCCCGCGGGAGAGGTGGACGGCCGACATGCTGTCCTCGACCGTCACGCACTGGGGCCCGTGTGCCGCCAAGTCCCGTTCGGTCCGGCCGAGGGTCGGCAGGATGAGCGCCTCCTTGCCGGTGACGACGTGGGAGCGGTTGAGCTTGGTGCTGATGTGGACGGTCAGATCTGCTGCCTGCAGTGCCCTCTGGGTGACGACCGTGTCGGGCGTGGCGGACGCGAAGTTGCCACCAAGGGCGACCAGGACTGACGCCTTGCCGTCCCGCAGGGCCCGCACCGCGTTCACGGTGTCGTGGCCGCGCGCGGTGGGCACGTCGAACCCGAACTCCTTGCGCAGCGCCTCGCCGAAATGGGCGGGCAGCTTCTCCCAGATGCCCATGGTCCGATCGCCCTGGACGTTGGAGTGGCCCCGGACGGGGCACAACCCGGCCCCCGGTTTGCCGATGTTTCCCTGCAGGAGGGCGACGTTGACGATCTCCTTGATCGTCGCGACGGCGTTTCGGTGCTGGGTGATGCCCATCGCCCAGCAGAAGATCGTGCGCCTGGATCCGGCCAGGAGATCGGCCACGGTCTCGATCTGCGAGCGCTGCAACCCGGTCGCCTCGGCGACCTTCGCCCAGTCGATCGAGCGTACGTGCGCAGCCCACGGCGGGAAACCCGTCGTGTGCCGGTGGACGAAGTCGAGGTCGACGACCTCACCGGGGCGCCCCGCGGCGGCGGCCCGGTCCTCGCGTTCGAGCAGCAGCGCCCCCAACGCCTGGAAGAGGGCGAGGTCGCCGTTGAGGCGGATCGGCAAGAAGACGTCCGCGAGATCGGTGCCGAGCCCGGCCAGTCCGCGCGGGGTCTGCGGGTTGTCGAACTTCATCAGCCCGGTCTCCGGCAGCGGGTTCACCGCGACGATCCTTGCCCCGGCCTTCTTGGCCTTCTCCAACGCGGTGAGCATCCGCGGGTGGTTGGTCCCCGGGTTCTGGCCGCAGATGACGATGACCTCTGCGGAGTGGACGTCCTCAAGGGAGACACTCCCCTTGCCGATGCCGATCGTCTCGGCCAGGGCCACCGACGTGGACTCGTGGCACATGTTCGAGCAGTCGGGCAGGTTGTTCGTGCCGAACGCGCGAGCGAACAGCTGGTAGACGAAGGCCGCCTCGTTGGAGGCTCGCCCGCTCGTATAGAAGAGTGCCTCGTTGGGCGATTCGAGCCCGTTGAGGCGTGCGGCGACGAGAGCAAAAGCCTCATCCCACCCGATGGGCACGTAGTGCGTCGCACCCGCTCGAAGGACCATGGGTTGGGTCAGCCGGCCCGCCTTCCCGAGCTGATACTCCGACCAGCCGCCGAGCTCGGCGACCGGGTGGTCGGCGAAGAACTGCGGCCCGACGCGGGCCACGGTCGCCTCCTCAGCCACCGCCTTGGCGCCGTTCTCGCAGAACTCCGCCGTCTTGCGATCACCCGGCTCCGGGTCCGGCCACGCACAGCCCATGCAGTCGAAGCCATCGACCTGGTTGAGCCGCAGCAGGGTCCGGGCCGTGCGGGTCAGCCCCATCTGAGAAATGCCACGGTTCATCGTGACGGCCACCGCCGGCAGACCCGCCGCCCCTCGCGAACGTTCGCCCTGGTGGACCTCGTCGGCCGGTGGCTCGGACATAGGCGGTTCGGGTGCGCCGCGAAGCATCGCCTCTCCCATCGTCGTCGGTACGGCCCGGGTGTTGGACCATTCACGAATTCCACCACACCAACCCCGCGAGCGGAATCGGCCGAGCTGCCGATCGGCGCCCAATCGACCAGGCCCTCACGCGGCGGCAACAGACGCGGCAACGCCCCCGGCCACGCCGGAAAACGCGAGAAAGCCCGATCAGTCAGGCTCTTCAGACTTAGGCGGGCCACGTGCTTCTCGCGGCTGAGGCCCGCCGGCATCCTGTCCGGGCTGGTCAACCTGCCAGGTGTCGGTTCGGTTCGGGCCCAGATGGTCCTCCGCCAGCCGGCAGTACAGCAGCAAAACCGTTCTTCAGGGATCCGTAGGCACTCTCAGCGATACTCTCCCGTGCTCAACGCGTGTTGGCGACGCCCCTGCTCCAGGTTCGGGACGAAGAGGCCGCAGGTTCAAATCCTGTCACCCCGACACTGTCACCCCGACTCTGTCACCCCGACTCTTTGGCAATAGGCCACGACCTCCCCGCCAAACAAGCAATTCGCCTCGGCCCTGGCGACGACGATTGATCGTTTCAAGTGATGGAAAGCGACAAATAGTTATTGTTGTTCGATAAATCGAGTGATAGCGTTCGACCATGATCCGACAGACAAAACTCCTGCGTGCGCTGCTCGTGATGTTCCTGGTCGGCCTCGTCCTGGCGAGCGGCCTGATCTACATCATCAGCCTGGACCTCGCTGAGACCTATCCGAAGGTGGCGCACCTGAGGTTGCCCGTCTACGTCGCCGTGATTGTCGGCCTCGTCCCGGTCGTTGTGGCCGTCAAGGTCGTGTTCGACCTCCTCAGGGTCGTCGACCAAGGCGAGGCGATCTCTACCCCAACCGTCCGACTGCTGCGTCGGCTCAAGGTGCTCGTCGGGATCACTGCCGGCTACGAGGTGCTCGGCCTCGTGGGAGTCTGGGTCGCCGCCTGGGTCTCCATGGGTCAGACGAAGGCATACATGCTCCTTCCCTGGTTCGCGGCCGAGGTCGTGACCTTGTTCCTCTTCACTCTGGTCGCACTGCTCGAGCGGCTCTTCGGAGCCGCGCTCGAGCTCCGCCAGGACAACGAACTCACGGTCTGAGCCATGCCGATCATCGTCAACCTCGACGTCATGCTGGCCCGGCGCAAGATGCGCCTGACCGAACTCAGCGACCACGTGGGCATCACCATGGCCAACCTCAGCAACCTCAAGACCGGCAAGGCCCGCGCGATCCGCTTCACCACGCTCGAGGCCATCTGCGCGGCACTGGACTGCCAACCAGGAGACCTCATCGAGTTTCGTCCGAACGAGGACCCCGCCGCACCCTGAGACACCACAGACCCGGCTCGGCTGGCTCCGACGCACCAGCCACAAGAACAAGCTTGAGGCGGCGCACAGAGAAGCCGGCTCGCTTCGCGAGACCGTCCAGCACGTCGAATCCGCCAGCCAGAACCGCCCGCTTAACGCACTCAATACGACATGTCCAGAAACGCGCGACTCGCGCCGGACATCCCAGGCTTTTCGATGTCAAGCAGCTGCTGTGTTGTGTCGCTCCCAGGCGACGGTCTCGTTGTAGGGGGTGTGGGTTTTCAGGCAGCCGGGCAGGATGCCGACGAGTCGGTTGGCGACTTGTCGCAGTGCTGCTTGGTGGCCGATCCGGCGTTCGCGAGGAGGCTCGGCCGTGACGAGCTGGTGGAACATGAATGGCAGGAGTCTGCAGCCGGGCCTCCTCGTAAATACCTGAGGCTCACGGACGCAGTCGAGGACCAGCTCGCGCAGTTCCGCAGCTACTGGACCGAACTCACCGCCATGCTCGAGACGATTGGACACTGAGATGGAGAAGCCGGCTCACATGAGACTGAGCGGGCACACTGACGCATTCCCACTGGCTCCGGCCGCTCACGACCGGCTCCTGAGCTACCTCGCCGAAGCTCGCTCTGCGCTGAGCGCGGTCGCGGACGGGGACGGGGACGAGACCGTTCGTGACCTCGAAGCAACGATCGGAGAGCGCCTGCATTCGCTTCGTGACGACCACGGGCGCCCCGTCGATGATGCGCAGATGGCGCATGTGCTCTCCGCCCTGGGAAGTGTCGAGACAAAGCAGCCCCCGGCCGGCGCGGGTCAGCGATCTGCTCGAGGGCCATTCTGGTGCCGCATCAATGACGGGAGGGATCTGTCTGGGCATCGCAGCGCGCGGCAGTTTCCGCGTCGACTGGGTGCGCACCGTCGCGATCCTCCTGCTTCTGCTGACGGGCGGACCTCTCGGGATCGCCTACATCGCCCTCCTCCCATTCCTTCCACCCGTCACCACGGTCGAGAAGTACCGACGGCTGTGCGACACACCAAGACCCCCGAACTGATCACGAATCCACCCTGAGCGCCCCATGACAGTGCATCACGAGGTGGCGTCCTCCTAGCTAGGCTCCGTCTGGAGGGGCTCCAGAGGGAGTCGTCTAGCGCAGCGCATGGATGCCTCGCTGGGTCACCAAGGGCCCTAGCCGGCTCGAGCGGGGGGCACTAGCGTTGGGTGACAGGCGGCGGGCGTGGGCCGGCTCCGGTCAAGTTTGAGCGCTCAGCGGCGGACGGGAGAAGACCATGGCCGACGTCGACGCGGCGACCGTCCGGAGCGACGCACGGCAGTGGCGCGGGCTCCTCCTCACGGGCGCATGGTGCGCCTTCGCGGCCGTCGTGTTGATCGTTCTGCATGTCGGCATCTTCCTTGTCTGGCCACCGCCAAGCTCGACTGCGGGGTACTTTGACCTGCTGCTGGAAAACCCGACGTTGGGCCTGATCTCGCTGGACCTGCCCTTCATCGTGTCGAACACCCTGGCCTACCTGGTCTACGTCGCGCTGGCCGTCGTGCTGTGGCGGGTCAACCGGTCTGCGGTCGTGATCGCACTAGCGTTCGACGTGGTCGCCACGGCCGCCTTCATGGCCTCCGCACGCACGGTCGAGATGCTGACACTCGCCCACGCGTACGCCGACGCCGACGCCCCGACCCGCACCGCCCTGTTGGCCACCGGAGACGGCATGCGCGCGACGTTGGCGGGCACCGCCTACGACGTCTACTACTTCTTCGAATTCGCGACCTTGCTAATCCTGACGGTCCTCATGCTGCGGTCCTCGATCTTTACCCGGGCCACGGCGGTGTGGGGTCTGGCGAGCGCCGTCCTCATGGCCGTCCCCGCCAACTTCGGGCAGGTGGGGCTGGTGATCGCGGTGCTGTCGTTGGTGCCGTGGTCGGTCTTCGCCATCCTGGTATGGCGCCGCCTGCTACACCTCGCCCGCCCGGCGGAGCCGGCGGCGGCCACAGCAGGAACCGACGACGCCTCAGGCGTCACCTAGCGTGCGCTCACGAATAGCGACTCGCGAGAGGCAGTGCTGTGACGTCACACGCATCCTCGGGTCCGGAATATCACCGACATGGCCCGGATGCGCGGACGTCCGCGCCGCCAGTTTCGCGAGTTACCTAACCGCCATAGCGTAAACACCTGACGCTCAGGAACGAACGTATGCGGCCCACGGGGCCCGGCAGATCACTGGCGCGAATCGAGCCGGGTCAGCCAGGCCGTCACGGTCGGTGGAACGGCCGGTCGGGTCCAGGTCTCGAGCGAAGATTGGCAGTTCCGGTTCTGGTTCCCTGCCCTCGAGCCGCACCAGCGTCTACATTGGGGGGCGCGGTCAGTTCCGATCGGCGCCTCCGCGAGGAGGCTCCCCGGTGATGATTGAGAGGACACCGATGCCCGTATTCATGGTGGAGCGACGGTTCGCCGACCAGTTGGAGGTCGCCCCCGAGACAGCTGAGGCGATCAACCGGATAAACGACGAGGCTGGCGTGCGCTGGCTCAGTTCCTTCCTGTCCTCGGATAAGCGCAAGACATTCTGTCTCTACGAGGCCGAAGACGTCGACGCGATCCGCACGGCGGCCGTCCGCGCCGGCATCCCGGCCGATGCGATCATGGAGCTGTCCGGAACGCTCTCTCCGGACGGCACTTTCGCCCCGATGTAGACGATGCGCGGTCAGTGGCTAGAGCAGATCGTGCTCAGTGGCGAAGACCGCAGCCTTGGTGCGATTGGGCGCGGCGGTTTTGATGAGAATGCTGCGCACATGGTTGGCAGCGGTGTTGGCGCTGATGAACAGCCGTTCGCCGATCTCCCGGTTGGACAGCCCGTCCGCGACCAGGCGGAGCACATCGACCTCTCGCTCGGTCAGGCCGTTGGGCAGGGGTGCACGCTCCGCATGCGGAGCCGGGTCGGCGTCGAGGTCCCGGAGCACGCGGCGATGACCGATGCGCCGGGCCAGCGCGCGCGCCTCATCGGCGAGGCGGGTGGCCGAGGGTGAAGTCTGTCCACCCGTCGGGCCGCCGCGGTGGGCCCGATGCCAGCTCCACGCGGCGAGCGTCTCCACCTGGTGGGTGACCGCACCCATCCGCCGGTCCATTTCGAGGGCACGCTCGAAGTGCTGGTCGGCACTGGGAGCCCCGAGCACGGAGTCGAGCTGTGCCAGGTAGCGGTCGGCGGAGCCGAAGACGGCGGCGTTCGCGCCGGCCATCAGATTGGCGCCCACATAGTCGGTCAGGAACGGCCGGAGCACCACCGCCGAGGCCGCGTCGTCTAGCTTCACAGCCGCCTCCGTCGTGAACGCCAGCACACCTGCCCACTGGGCGCCGGCGCGTTGATCGTCGAGCCGCTCGCACAGGTGCGTAAGAAGGCGGGCGGCCGGCACCAACATCTCGAGCTCTGTGTAGAGGGCCAGAAGGCCCGGCAACCAGTGGTCGTCGAAGCTCTCGTCGCCGGTGAGGAAGGGGCGGACCTGGTCGAGGCCGCCGGTGGCCCGTCGCAGCATGAATTGCTGAACACCCCACGATCCCTCGGTGGCGCCACCGAACTCGTGGCTGAACTGGTCGTCAAGCCACGCCACGATGTGCTCGGCGCCCGCGAAGTCTCCGACCGCGTACCGGTGGGCGTATCGGGAGCATCCGGCGACGTACCGGAAGAATGGTTGCCCGCGCGAGAGTGCGATCTCGGTCAGATCACGTTGAGCGCTGCTCCAGGCGGGCTCGTCGCCCACGATGTAGGCGAATACACCCCGGTGAAAGGCTGCCGGCCCGAGGTGGTCGTCGTCACCGAGGCGCGAGCCGATCTCGTGCAGCTCGAGTGCGCGGGCCAACAACTGGGGGGCAAGCTCCGGAGTCAGGCCCTGCCACAGGGTCGCGCCGAGGGCATGCGCGATGAGTCCCTCGTCACCGATGGTGCGAGCCCGCTGGAGTGCGTCCTCCCCGAGCCTGCGAGCCCGCCTGCGGTCACCGGTGAACGAGGCCGCCCGTCCCATGCTGGCGAGGGCCCGGACGTTCAACGGATCGTGATGATCCAGCGCGGCGGCGCGCAGAGCCTCGCTGAGCATCGCCAGCGATCGCTGACCGTTCTCGGAGGGTCGCCACGACGCGTCCTCGTGACCAATGGCGGCCAGCAGCCGGACCCGGGGAGTCTGCTCCGTGCCCAGGTCCTCGTAGATTTGCCGGGCGGTCGGAAAGTGGCCGGCGTGCATGTGGCAGAGGGCTGCGGCGGAGAGCAGCTCGACCCGCGGTGGGCCCTGGGCGACGTGAATCTGCGATGCCCGCTCGTACAGCGCGGCTGCCTCGCTGTGTGCGATGCTGCGGACCGCCTGCTGGGCTGCCAGCACCAGGTAGTGGACGGCCTTGTCCCCGTGTCCGAGAGCCCGGGCCTGGACGTAGTGGTGCGCAAGCTGGGCCACAAGCCCCGGGTCGTCCTCGCCCACGCGACGCTCGAGAACCCCGGCGACCCGTGCGTGCGCAGCGGCGAGATCGGTGGCCGTCATCCGGTCGAGCACGGCCTGGCGGGCCAGCGAATGTGCGAACCGGTACCCGTCGGCCTCGGCGTCGGCGTCCGCGACCAGCAGCCCGGCGCGGACCGCGAGGTCGATTCCCTCAAGGACCGCGTTCGGGCCGAGATCGCAGGCCTGGACCAGGAGGGCGGGATCGACGACGTCGCCTGCGACCGCGGCCAGTTCGATGACACGCGTGTGAGCGATGTCGAATGCGGCCAGGCGACGGGCCAGCGCGTCCTGGACTGATCCCGGCGCCTGGGCGTTCCCGGAGCGAACGGCGGCGAGACCACCCCGGGATGCGAGGTCGTGCCAGTACTCCTGGAGGAAGAAGGGGTTCCCGCCGGTGTGATCGCGCAGCACCGGTGCGGATGCCCGGGCCGCACTGAGCGAGACCCCGGCCTCTCGGACGAGGTACTCGGCCACGTCCTCGGTGGTCAGCCCGACGAGGTCGATCCGGGCGACGCCGTCGAGACGGTGCAGGTCCGCAAGGGCGAAGCTGACCGTGTCCGTGCGGTCTGGGGCGGTGGTCCGTCGGGTGGCCAGGACAAGTATCCGCTCTCCTGCCGTGGACTCGACCAGATGGGACAGCATCGCTAGTGTCGGTTCCGGGGCCCAGTGCAGGTCCTCGAGGACCAGCACCGTCGGCTTCTGCTCGGCCACGGTCAGCAGCACGCGCAGGACGGCGTCGAAGAGGATCGGCCGGGAGTCACCGTCGCCGGACGCGAGGCCTGCGGCCGCCGGCCAGGTCCGCAGGGCGGCGGTGGTCAGGCGCAGAAGCGGGGCCGCGGCCTGGGGCGTGATGTCGCGCAGGGTTTCCGGCGGTATCTGCTCTAGCGCCTGCTCGAGGATGGCGACGAAGGGCCGGTAGGGGGTGTTGAACTCCTCGCGGCACGCACCCCGCAGCACGGTGGCGCCGTGCTTACGCAGGGCCGCGGCTACCTCGACCACCAGCCGGGTCTTGCCGACACCGGGCTCGCCGCCCACGAAGACGACCTGGCGTCGGTCGTCCTCGACGGCCGCCCAGACCGTCTCGAGGCGTCCGATCTCGACCCGGCGCCCGACGAAGGTGGTCCGACTCCGCGCAGGCCCCGTTGCTGAGCCCATCGGAGCAGGTTCCATCACTTGTCGACTCTAGCCCGATCCCGAACCTGGCCAGATAGTCAGATCTGAACCCCTACACGTCCTGACCGATGAGGTCAGATCAGGTCAGGCGCCTCGGCCCCGCGCCTGGGTAGCGTCGCTGGTACTGACAAAGCCCATCGCGAAGGAGCATTGCCCATGGCAACACCGATCAAGGACCTGCCCGTCGAAGTCGCCCAGGGTGACCTGGAGACCAAGTACGTCGAGCTGGGCGACATGGCCATCCGGCACGCGCGGATTCCGGCCGGGACCGACTTCGGTCCCGTCCTGAAGGGGCTCCCGAACGACCGTTGCCCCAGCCCCCACTGGGGGATCGTGCTGGAAGGTTCGATCCGACTCGAGCACGCGGACGGAACCGTCGAGACCGCGAATGCGGGCGAGGTCTACTTCTGGCCCTCCGGACACACCGCCACCTCGTCCGACGGCGCGGTCTTCATAGAGGTCGGTCCGGTCGCCCAGATGCGTGAGTTCCACGAGCACGCGCTGCGGGTCTTCGGCTGATCGCCGGGCTACTTCGCCTGCTTCACCCCATCGCAGTAGGTCTATCGAGAAGAACAGGGAGCAACCATGAACGGCACCCCAGCACTCACCATCCTCGACGCCGTACGCGGGGACGTGATCACTTCGCAGTCGCCCGAGTACGACGAGGCTCGGTCCGTCTACAACGCGATGATTGACCGGCGGCCTCTCGCGATCGTGCGGGCGGCCGACGTCACCGACGTACGCATCGCCGTCAACGCTGCTCGCGAAAGCGGGCTCCCACTCGCCATCCGGGACGGCGCGCACAGCGTTCCCGGGTTCGGGACGGTCGATGACGGCATCGTGCTGGATCTCAGCACGATGAAGGGGATTCGCATCGACCCGGAGAAGCGGATCGCCCGCGTGCAGGGCGGGTGCGACTGGGGCGACTTCGACCATGCCGCGCACAGCTTCGGCCTGGCCACCACTGGCGGGATCATCTCGACCACCGGGGTCGCAGGGCTCACCCTCGGCGGCGGCATCGGCTACCTGGCACGGGCCCACGGGCTCTCCATCGACAACCTGCGATCGGCCGACGTCGTACTCGCCGACGGCAGCTTCGTGACCACCAGCGCGACGGAGCACCCGGACCTGTTCTGGGCGCTGCGCGGCGGCGGCGGCAACTTCGGCGTGGTCACCGAGCTCGAGTTCGACCTACACCCGGTGGACACCATCTACGGCGGGCCGATGTTCTTCGAACTCGACGTCGCTGAGGAGCTGTTCAGGACCTACCGCGAGTGGATCGCCGCGGCACCACGCGCGATGTGCGCCTTCCCGGCTTTCCAGATCGCCCCCCCGTTGCCGTTCATCCCCGAGGACCGGGTCGGCGAGCCGTTCGCAATGCTGGTGTCGTGCTTCAACGGCAACGACGAGGACGCCGAGGTGCTGCTGAGGGAACTGCGGGCGGTCGGGACTCCCGTCGCCGAGCACGTCGGGCGGATGCCCTACCCGGCGCTGAACAGCGCCTTCGATGGTCTGCTTCCGAAGGGCCTCCAGCACTACTGGAAGGCCGCTTTCCTGCCCGAACTCACCGACGGCGTCATCGCTGCCCACGTCGAGCACGGCCCCAAGGTGCCGGCGATGGAGTCCACCATGCACCTCTACCCGATCGACGGCGCCGTCCACGACGTCGCGGTGGACGCGACCGCGTTCGCCTACCGTGGCGCGAACTTTGCCCCGGTGATCGCCGGCATGTGGCCCAACCCGGCCGACAACGAGGCCAACATCGGTTGGGTCCGCGACTACCACCAAGCGCTCGAGCCGCACACGAGCGACGGTGGCTACATCAACTTCATGGCCGGGGACGACCAGGGCCGGATCCGCGCCAACTACGGTACCAACTACGACCGCCTGGCTTCGATCAAGAAGACCTACGACCCGGGCAACCTCTTCCGAATCAACCAGAACATCCCTCCGGCCGAGTGATCAGACCTTGAACCGTCACGAGTTTGACCTGTCACCGGTTTCCCGGATGGTTCCGGTGTGGTGATCATGCTGCGGGTGGGGCGCTCGTCGATGTCGCGGGCATGTCGTCGGACGAAGCTGTCGAGCAGATGGCGTCGTCGGCCGTTGCCCTTCTCCGCCGCGCCGTGGCGAATGGGCAAGCGGCTGGCCCGGGAGGGCACTGCGGGGCGACTCAAGAATCCAGCGCGGTCGACCTACCCCCGCACATCGACACTTCGGATCAGCCACTTCCCGGACCCGCCGCAACGACGCTACTCCCCACCCGACCAGCTCGGCAGAGCACCAGCAAAACCACCCTCAAGGCCGCCCGTTGACAACAGAGGGGAGCCGGAAAGACGCGCTCGCTCATCGCCATGGTCGAGCTTCCAAACGAACGTCCGACTTTCGCCAGTTCCGCAAGCTTCCCATCCGCGCCAATAGCGGACGTTAGCCCACAGTGATATCATCAGATATCAAGGAGGTGTCATGCCTGACGTTCTGATCCGCAACTTTCCCGCCGAGGACCTGGCGCTTCTCGATGGGCACGCTGCCCGCTTCGGGATCTCCCGGGCCGAGTATCTGCGGCGCCATCTGCAGCAGGAAGCCCGTCGAACTGTCACGCCAGTGACGGCGGCAGACCTGGTGGCGTTCAGCCACGATTTCCCTGACCTAGCCGACGCTGAGGTCATGACTGACGCGTGGCAATGAGCGGCCTCACCTGGCTCATCGACAAATCGGCGCTGGTGCGTCTGGGCGCCAGCCCTGACGCGGAAGAATGGGCCAACCGCATCGAACGGGGTTTGGTCCACGTCTGCAGCGTGACGCTGCTCGAGGTCGGCTACTCGGCCCGCACCGGCCCAGAAAGGGCGCGCGCACTACGCACTCCTCCGCTATCGGCCATGCCGGTCGAGTATTCAACTCCCACCATCGAGGATCGGGCCATCGACGTGCAGGGACAGCTGGCCCAACGCGGTCAGCATCGGGCACCGTCGATTCCGGACCTGCTCATCGCTGCCACCGCCGAGATCAGCAACCGCGTTGTCCTTCACCTGGACAAAGACTTCGAACTGATCGCCGAGCTGACCGGTCAGCCACTCGAACGCCTCACCATGTAACAGCTGGCCGTCGGACCTTGGCTGCAGCGTAAAGAACTACCTATGTGCGCCATGCCCGTGCGTTACCGGCGCTACTCTGCGAAGTGTGGACCACATCAGCTGGGTCGCGACGGTCGCCTTGCTGCTGCTGGTCGCGGTGGGGTGGGTACTACACGTCAAGGCCGATGAGCCCGCAGAGTTCGTCCTCTTCGGGGCGATCGTACTTGGCTTGGCCCTCGGCAGCTTTGGGTTTGCCGACTGGGTCCCGTGGCTCTGGTACGGGACACTCGCCTCGGCCTTGGGCTTCTATGGGATTCGGTGGAAGAGGGAGGTGCGTCCTAGGAGCCGTCAATCAATGGGCCGCCACCGGTAGAGCCGAGATTGAATAGCCATGCATTCGCGAGCAGCGCCATGAGCGCGCGATGGCATTTACCGGCGCCGGGCAGCGTGTCGTAGCCGTTCCCAAAATGTTGGCCGCACTGAAACCAGTCCTACCCCCCTGACCGCAAGGGCACCTGACTGAGCCGCAGCGGAGCGTCGGCGGGGACGTCGATCGAACTGGCCACCGTCGCCACTCCCAAAGTCTGACCAACACGCTCACGCAGATGAAGGACTGACCCGGCGCCCACACCGTGCCAACTGGCTGGATCCATCGGCCGGATCTTCGCGCGACCAACCCCTACAGGCTTGATGCTGCGCTGTTCATCTCCGAAGTCGACCGGCCCGGACCCAACCCACCGCTCGGCTGCCTCCGCCGCGACCCACCACTGCGCGTGGTAGCCACCTTGGATCGCCCGGTTGCGCCCACCCTCTGGAGGCGTGGCAACGCAGAGCTCGGCCCGAAGTAGCCGTCGTACCCGAGTACCCTCCGCCAGCGCTCCACCAATTGAGGGTAATGCTCGATGCTCGCTCTTCGCCACGTCCGCGAACACCCGCCCTGCGCCACGAGCGGTAGGATTTCCCGGTCGTTATCCCGCCGGCACGAGCGTCTAAAGAGGAACGCCGAGCGGACAGTGACAACCGATTCGGACGCCCCTTCGTGGGATCGTCCGGCGTCCCGGCAAGACCAGACCGGTCAGGATTCTCACGTGGGCCCTGCCCATGTCCCTCGCTCTTGATCTTAAGCACCTCGAAGTCCCTCACAGCGCCCCTGAGCCGGGCGATCTCAGCGCTGATGCAGGCCCCGATCCACTGTGCCGTCGGCGCCTCCGCTGCACCAGCGCGGAACCGTTGTCGGGGCCTCTCGATGGCCCAGAGACCTCGGGGGTTCAGGCGAGCCGGCGGGTCATCTGGGGATGGCGCCGGACTGCGATCCAGGCGAGCCCAGCGGCCAGCAGCGGCACCAGCAGGACGAGGCCGAGAAGCGGCAGCCAGGGGATCTCGATCATCGGCGCCGTTTGCCTCGTCGCGGAGATGGTGCGCACCGTGAGCGGCCACGTGCTGGCGATCCCGGGGACCAAGCCGACGCCCACGCCGAGCAGGCAGCCGCACGCTGCAACCACGAGTGCCTGGGCGCCGGCAACGCCACGGCGGGTATGCCGGGTCGCCCCGACCGCGGCCAGGGTCGCCATGTCGTTCTGGGACTCCGCGAGCGAGAGCGCCGTCGAGATGAGCGACGCGATCAGCACGAGCAATCCGGCAACGGAGAAGAGAATGAGGAGGATCAGCCGGGACTCGTTCTGGTAGCCACGCTCGACCGAGAACATGTACTCGTCACCGAGTCGGTCGGCCACAGCACTCTGCTCTTCCGGCGTGATGGTGCCGGTGGGCGAGGTGACTTCGAGCGACGTGATACGGACCGGCCAGCCGAGCCTGGTCGCAGTGGCAGACAGGACCCAGGCGCCGGCGGACTCACCCTGGGAGGCATCCACCGGCACCCGCGGGTTCACCACCACGGCCGGGAGGCTGGTCCGCTGGGTGACCCTGGCTCCGGTGGGCACCCCGGACCGATCCAGGGACGTGGTGCCGGCGACGTAGGTGACCTTGCCATCTCGAAGGAGCTTGGGATCGGTGATGAGTGCGCCCCCACCCCGGAGCACGGCCTGCTGGGACGTCGACAGAGGGAACCTCGCCACGATGCTGGACAGCCCACCGACCTGCACCACGGAGTCTGTGCTGGTGAGCGATTCGCAGATCGGCACGCCACCAACGCCACCATCCGGATTGCGCCTGGCCAAGATCTCAGCCTCGGTGCAGCCCCGCGGCACGGGAGTGACCCAGGTGACCTTGCCCTTGTCGGCCGGAACGGTTGGGGCCTCGAAGACATAGCCCACCGGATCTACGGCGAGCTGCGGCGCGAACCGGTCGGTCACCGAACGGACGGTGCGCTCGTTGGCGTCCTCGCCGTTGAGGATGATCCTTCCGGAGCCCATCGGGCCCTGGGGCTGGTAGGTGCTCTCCCTCATCCGGTCGTAGCTGGCCTCGGCGATGCTCAGGGTGGTGAGAACGGCGACCGCGGCCATGATGGCGGCGACCGCAGGTGTCGAGCGTCCCCGCTGCCGGGCCGTATCCCGCGCGGCTAGTCGCAGGGGGAGCGCGAGGTGGGTGCCTAGGCGGCCGACCACGGCCAGCAGCGCCGGAATCACCATGAGACAGCCGAGGACGAGGCCGACGGCGCCGCCGACGATGAGGTATTCGCGCAGGCCGATACCCCCTTCGCCGCCCGAGGTCACGCCCCAGAAGATCGCGATCCCGCTGATGACCATGACCACCACGCCGACAGCCGGCAGACCTCGACGGACTCTGCCGTCGCCTGATCGACCGGCCAGGACGGACACGATGTCGAGGCGCGCGATGCCTTTGGCCGGAAGCAGCGCGGCGACCACGGACGCGACGACCGCGCAGATGAACACCCCGACCACGCGGGGCCAGGACACTTCGAAGGGGCCGGTTGCGAAGTCGGCGTGGCCGGCCTGCCACCAGGTGAGCCCGGCCAGTGTCAGGAGCACCCCGGCGACCACGGCGACGGCGGCCGACACGACACCCAGCACAACAGCCTGCCCGAGGACATAGCGCCGCAGCTGGCGCGCCTCCGCGCCGTTGGAGGCGGCGAGGGCGAGCGAGCGGCGCTGACGGGCCGCACTGACTGCGAAAGCCGGGCCGGCGAGCAGGGTGGTCTCGATGAAGAGACCGACCGCCGCCAGGAGCAGGACCAGGTCGTTGCTCCGCTGGTTCGAGCCGATCGTCTGTGCAATCTGCGGATCCAGCTCGGTCGCCGGCGGCGGGTTCAGGAAGACCGCGCGGCTCTGGACCAGGAGCCCGTACTCGTTCATCGCTCGCACGTCCGACCAGGTCACCGGATCGCTTCGCTGAAGCAGGAAGGCCGGTGGACCTTGGTCAGTCCCGCCTGCGACGAGGTCCGGGAGCGCGATGAGGAAGGGCAGCTGACCAAACTCTGTCTGCCCGGTGGCCACGCCGACCACGGTCAGCTGCCGCGGTTTGCCGTCCCTGCCAGCGCTGGTCAGCGTTCCTGCGCGTGGCAAGCCGCTCGCGATCCCGGCCTCGGTGACCACGATCTCGGAGGTCGAGCTTGCCCATCGGCCGGAGAC
>JBBRWQ010000072.1:0-16765 GCA_038249115.1 Actinomycetales bacterium | reverse complement strand
TCCGCGCCATGTCCGGACGTTCAGTCGGGGTCTTACTGGGTGTGTCCCATTTGGGTTCGGGAGTCGGCCCCAGACCCAAGCCTTCGCCCGGACGGGGTTATGAGCGGCAAGGCGGTCGAGCTTCAGGGTCGCGTGGCTGAGACGGTCACGGTCACGATTGAGCGAGACCCACGTGGACTCGAATCGCCCGCACTTGCAGGTTTCACTTCGACGGTTGCCACGGTGCCAGGCTCCGAGCGCAGGCCTCCGCTGGCCGCCCAACCACCCAAGGGGGCGGCGCCGTTGTCCTTCAGCTTCCAGTCTGTGTCGAACCGCGCGTGGAAGGTCTTGCCGACTTGCACGGGCGAGTCTGCGGACGCGTACACGACAGTGGCGCTGGACGCGCCCCGTATGGCGACTATGTCAGCGCCGCCGCCCTTGGTCGTCGACTGTTCTATCAGGTTTGCCCCCGCGGGCACGGAGAGCACGTCGAGCTGCGCCAGCCGGTCGATGACCTTTTGGTCCGCAGCTTCCGAGGAGCAGCCGGCCACGGATGCCGCCAGGAGCATGGCGGCAAGGCTTGCGACCGCTGCGATTCGCCTGCTCATCGTGTCTCCATTCTTGCTGGCCCTGTGCCCGCCGGGGTCATCCTTTGCGTGTTTGCCCGCGGTGTGGTTGCGTAACCGACCAGCGAGGCCGCTCGCGTCATCAGATGAGCCCGTTCACACGCTCCCGAGCTCTGACCGGAGCCTACTCAGGCGAGTGCCGTTACGGGACCAACGGCGAAACTGCGACCACGCTCTGGTCCACGACCCGAAGGACTCGGGCAGGAACCGCCACTGGCGCGCCACGCAAGGGCCGGAAGCCTCCACATGAGGCGACGTGGACCTGGCGAGAAGAGGACGTCCGTCAAGGCGCAGAAGGACACCTGTGGACAGCCGAACCCAGTTCATCCGGATTCCTTCGTGACCGCTGACATGACGATGGCGTCCTCTGCCGCAGGATTATCACGTGCATAACCCCAATGAGCGGACGTCCGCTCATCGCCATGAGCGGAAGGATTTCCTGGCCGACATCCTGGTGGCACGAGCGCGGCAAGGGGAACCTGGAGGCGACGACGGGCGAGCTGTGCTGTGCCGCGCGAGGGTCCGCCCTCGGCTGAGTCCATCGCGTCGAGTCGTGAGGCGCTGCTCAAACCGCTGGCCAAGGAGCGCCAAAGGCGCGCAGCGATCTCGAACTACTCGACGACTTGCCGATCAGTCTCCAATGTCCACCGGATGGCGCAGGAACGGGAACCGGCAGGCAAGGACGCTCGCCAAGGTCCGCGAGAACGGGCCGCAGAACAAGGGGCGACACGAGCGGCGAAGCCCCGCCGTCAGTCCGCAGCCAGTCCGCAAGGGGTCCGCAAAACGTCCATAAACGCTCACGGTGACTCAACGACTGCAAACGGTATAAGTGCAGGTCAGAGGCCTAATGAGCCGCAAATCCACAGGTCAGGAAAGTGCCCAAATGGAACCCGGCGTATCGACCGACTCATCCACTTATCGGCTGCTGAGATCGAACGGGACCAAATGCTCTACCGGCTGCTCTGGACTTTTCGTATCCTAGGATTGCTGAGGATGGACGTGACGAAATGTCCGAGCGGCTATTGGAATGCGTTTCGAAGGCACCAGACCCGGATCGGAACGATCCCTTGACTGCGGACTAGATTGGCGACCTCGAGACAGGGGTGTACATGGGCGAGATGCGACAGACCCTTGTGGTGACAGTGCCGCAGATGGCCGTTGAGGAACGGGTGTTCATGCCATGACCCCGACCATCCTCTGGGCGCTCCTGCTGGTTTCCGTGATCGCTGTGATCGGCACTGTCATCGCCAGGTTCATCGCGGCCAGTCGGTCGAAGGCTGAGACGCTTCGCGTGTTGGCCGAATCCGCCCGTGGACTCTCGCTGGCGTGCCGACTTGACGGCCACGTCTACAGGGAAGGTGGAGCCGGCTATCAATGCGCCAACTGCGGTAGTGAACTGGACCGTGTGGAGGGCGCGAGGTACGTGCTGAACGAGGCCCGTCGCCGTGGAGAGGTCGCTGCGATCGTCAAACCAGACCATGTTCCGCTCAGCGAGTCAGGGATGAGCGCCGAGCACTCCCCCCAGGCCAGCTGAACACGCATCGGCCGTCGCCTGACGGTGCTCGTCTGCGAGGATGCGTTGCATGACCTACGTTGCCGCCGAGGACCGTTATGAATCGATGACCTACCGCCGCGTGGGACGCAGCGGAGTGAAGCTTCCGCTCATCTCGCTGGGCCTGTGGCACAACTTTGGTGACGACCGGTCGCTGGACACCCAGCGGGCCATCCTGCGGCGCGCCTTCGACCTCGGTGTCTGCCACATCGACCTCGCGAATAACTACGGTCCGCCGTACGGCTCGGCCGAGGCCAACTTCGGCACCATCCTGCGGAAGGACTTCCTGCCGTACCGCGACGAGCTGTTTCTCTCCACGAAGGCAGGCTGGGACATGTGGCCCGGGCCATATGGCGAGTTCGGCTCTCGCAAGTACCTGTTGGCCAGCCTGGACCAGTCGCTGAAGCGCATGGATGTTGACTACGTTGACGTCTTCTATTCGCACAGGCCTGACCCTGAGACCCCGCTCGAGGAGACCATGGGGGCACTCGACACCGCCGTTCGCTCGGGCAAGGCCCTGTACGCAGGTATCTCGTCGTACTCGCCGGAACGGACGGCTGAGGCGGCCCGGATACTGGCCGAGATGGGCACGCCTCTGTTCATCCACCAGCCGTCCTACTCGATGCTCAACCGCTGGGTCGAGGGTGGTCTGCTCGACACCCTGGACAACGTGGGCGCCGGGTGCATCGCGTTCTCTCCACTGGCCCAGGGAATGTTGACCGACAAGTACCTGGACGGTATTCCGTCCGACTCCCGGATGGCCGAGAACTCGTCGCTGTCACAGGACCTGCTGACCCAGCAGAACCTCACACACGTCCGAGCGCTGAACGAGATCGCGGGCCGGCGTGGGCAGTCGCTGGCCCAGATGGCACTTGCCTGGATTGCCCGTGACCAGCGCGTTTCCTCGGTCCTGGTCGGCGCTTCGTCGGTCAGGCAACTGGAACAGAACATCGCCGCACTCGACAACCTCGAATTCAGCGTCGATGAGCTTGCCGAGATCGACAACCATGCAGTCGAGGGTGGCATCGACCTGTGGCGGAGCCAGGCCACGAGCTGATGGCCTGATCCCGCCAGCTCACCCATGACAGGTGGCAGGTCACCACGCGGGCGGGATCGGTGCGCCCGTTGGCGCCGGCCGAATACGTCGTCTGTGGGAGGTGTCAATCGACTGTTTGGGCCAAACTCGAGGCGTCGGATGGTTCCATGAGAGCGAGGACCAGATGCGAGCCGGATTGGGCGCTTGGTTGATCTGTTCAACCATCTGCATCATGAGCTTGGCATACGGGCAGGTGGCGCTGTCCGCCTATTTCCTCGCGCTCTCCTGCGTACTGCCGCACTACGTGGCGAGGGAGCTCCAGCGGCGGCGCTTGTAGCCTGACCACATGCGACTCACTCATCTCGGACATGCCTGCCTGCTTGTCGAGACCGGCGGCCAACGCATCCTGATCGACCCGGGTGCCTACTCGCCGGGCATCGTGGACGTGACCGGGCTCAGCGTCATCCTGGTCACCCATCAGCATGCGGATCACGTTGATCTGCAACGACTTCCGGCCATCCTGGAGGCTAACCCGCAAGCCAGACTGTATGCTGAGCCGCAGGCCTCCGCCATCCTGGAAGGGGCGGGGATTGGATCTGAGGTCACAGCAGCGGACGAAACACTGACCGTCGGGCGGGTCGAGATCACGCCGGTGGGCGAGAAGCACGCGCTGATCAACGAGGCCTTGCCACGGATCGCCAACCTCGGGGTGGTGCTTCGTTCGCAGGGGGAGCCAAGCCTGTTCCATCCCGGAGACGCCTATGACGGCGAGCCGGGGCAGGTCGACATCCTTGCCCTGGCTCTGAATGCACCATGGTCGGCAAGCCGCGACACGGTGGCGTTCGCCCGGCGAATCTCACCGCGGGTCTGCGTCCCGATCCATGACGCGCTGCTCAGCACTATCGGCCGCCAGCTCTATGTGTCCCACGTACAGAGCTTCGGGCCGGAGGGGATGGAGCTTCGAGACCTCTCTGACGGGGCACCGGTCGACTTCAGCTGAGCGGCGCGCACAATCCGGCCTGGCGCGGATACATGGCGAGGCAGTCGTTGTTCGCGCAGACGTTGTGACCATGGACGCGCACGGCAGGGCAGTCGTTGTTACCGTCACTGACATGCAAACCCCGGGATCCTCCGTTGCGCTGAGCCTGCGCGGTCTGTCCAAGGCTTATGGGCTGACGCTCGCGGTGGACCGGCTGGACCTCGATGTCCCGAGGGGGTCGTTCTTCGGCCTCGTGGGACCCAACGGCGCCGGCAAGACCACGACGCTGTCGATGGCGACGGGGCTGCTGCGCCCGGACGCAGGCACGGCTCACGTCCTCGGCCACGATGTCTGGTCCGACACCGTCCGCACGAAACAGCTGATCGGCATTCTGCCCGACGGCCTTCGGTTGTTCGACCGCCTGACTGGGCTGCAGCTCATCTGCTACTCAGGGCTGCTCCGCGGAATGGATCGCACCGTGGTCAGAGATCGCGCCCATGAGCTCTTGGATGCGCTGGGCCTCGGGGAGGCGGGCGGCACTCTGGTTGTTGACTACTCGGCGGGCATGACGAAGAAGATCTCGCTCGCGTGCGCCTTGATCCACGCCCCCCGGCTGCTGGTGCTCGACGAGCCGTTCGAGGCCGTCGACCCGATCTCAGCAACCACGATCCGTCAGATTCTTGAGGGCTACGCGGCCTCCGGTGGCACTGTGATCCTCTCCAGCCATGTCATGGACCTCGTCCAGCGTCTGTGCGATCGGGTCGCCATCGTGGCCGAAGGTCAGATCCGGGCAGTGGGCACGCTCGACGACGTCCGCTCCGGCATGACCCTGGAGGAACGCTTCGTGAACCTCGTCGGCGGACAGACCGACGTGGGGGAGGGCCTAGCGTGGTTGCGCTCATCGTCGGACTGAAGTGGCAGCTGCTTCGTAACGGACTCCGGCGCAACACCCCCCAGCTGGTGGGTCTGATCATTGCGGTGGTGTGCGGGCTGGGCGTTCTGGTGGCAGCCATGTCGGCCCTCATCGACCTCAGGTTCTCCTTCGCCAGCGATGTCGCCCGGACCGCCGTCATCATCGGGGGCAGTGTGGTCACCCTCGGATGGGCGATCCTGCCGGTCATCGCCTACGGCATCGACGAGACCCTTGACCCTGCTCGCTTCGCGACCTACGCGGTGCCTCGGCGTCAGCTTGTTCTTGGTCTGATGCTGTCGTCCCTGGTCAGTGTCCCGGGCGCCGTCACCACAATCCTCGGTATGGCGACCATCATCACCTGGTCGCGGTCTCTGCTGGCCGTTGTGGTCGCACCGGTTGCGGCCGGCATCGCCGTTCTCACCTGCGTGGCGCTGAGCCGGGTGACCTCTGCGGCATCTTTCGCGATGTCCCGTCGACGTGGGGGAAAAGAGGCCGTGCTCCTGCTGATGCTCCTGTCCTCAATGGGATTCGGGGTGGCCAGCTCGGCGATCATGAAGACCGTCTCCAAGCCCGGGCTGCTGTCGCAGGTGGCCGACGTGCTGGGGTGGACTCCGCTCGGGCTGGCCTGGTCTGCACCGGCTGACATCGTCGACGGCGCGATCGGTTCAGGCCTGTTGCGGCTCGTTCTGGCACTGGTCTTTCTTGGGGTGGCTCTGCTGGCCTGGGACTCCCTGCTGCGGGGAGCCCTGGAGAATCCCCGGACGACAGCCGGCGCCGCCTCGAATACCCGGAATACAGGACTCGGCTCGTTCGGCTGGCTGCCCCCCACGCCCACCGGCGCAGTGGCCGCGCGTTCGATCATCTCCTGGCGCAGGGACCCGCGATACGTCGTGTCGGTCGTGCTGATGCTGGTGCTGCCCCTGGGGCTGTTGCTGCCCACGTTCACCGGTGGTGACAGCGCGTGGGCGCTGGGCATGGCGCCAACCGCAGGTTTCATGCTGGGCTGGAGCACGCACAACGACATCGCGTATGACGGGACGGCGTTCTGGTTTCACCTGGCGACCGGCGTGTCAGGGCGCGCTGACCGCCTTGGCCGCCTGGTGCCGACGGCCTTCACCGCTTTGGTCCTCCTGCCTAGCTATACGTCGCTTTCCTGCGCGCTCAGCGGCCGATGGAGCCTGTGGCCGGCGTTGTTCGGGATGGGGCTGGGACTCCTGCTCACCGGGTTCGGGGTGGCCAGCGTGATGAGCGCATTGCAGCCCTATCCGGTCCCGGGCCCGGGTGAGAACCCATTCGGCGCCCCACCTGGCTCGTCGGCCCTGACCATCGTCGTGCAGGCGGTGGCCGGCACTGTGGTCTTCGTGGTGAACCTGCCGTTGCTCGGCGTGGGGGCTGGGGCTCTCCTGGGGCACGTCTGGATGGGTTGGCTGTCTCTGGGGTTGGCCTTGGTCCTCGGGTCCGGGGCCATGGCGCTGGGGACGTGGTGGGGTGCCCGCATCTATGACCGTCGCGCGCCTGAGCTGCTTGCAGCTCTGTCAAGCATTCGTTAGCTGAAATACTCTGCGGTGACTGACGTTTGGCGGCTCAGGCCTCAGGCGTTGGTGGCCAGCCATGCCGCTCCGATGATGCCTGCCGAGTTTGCCAGCTGAGCGGCCGCGATCGGTGCCCGCAGATGCAGGAGCGGCAGGAACTTGTCAGCTTTCCTGGACACGCCGCCACCGACGACGATCAGATCCGGCCAGAGTAGGTCCTCGACGTGCGAGTAGTACCGCTGAAGACGTTCCGCCCACTCTGCCCACGAGAGCTTGTCGTCGCTCCTGATGCTCGCTGCCGCCTGGCTCTCGGCGTCGTGGCCATCGATCTCAAGATGGCCGAGCTCGGAGTTGGGGATCAGCACGCCGTTGTAGAGCAGTGCTGAGCCGATGCCGGTGCCCAGGGTCGTCATGAGCACCAGTCCGTCGGCGTCGCGCGCGGCCCCGTAGTGGAGCTCGCCGACCCCGGCGGCATCGGCGTCGTTGACCACTGTCACCGGACGACCGAGCCTGTCGCTCAACAGCTTTCGCGCATCGGTGCCGATCCAGGAAGAGTCGATATTGGCAGCGCTACGAACGATTCCGTTGGTCACCACGGAAGGAAGTGTCACGCCGATCGGCGAGTCGCCGGTGTCGTCGGCGAAGTGATCTGCGATCTCCGCGACCAGATCTGCCACCGCCGTGGGTGAGGATACCTTGGGCGTGTCGAGGCGTAGCCGATCTCGAGCGAAGGCGCCGGCGGCCAGGTCCACCGGCGCTCCCTTGATACCGCTGCCGCCGATGTCGATCCCGAGCGGGTGGTGCTTGGTGGCCATGGGTTGCCTTCCGGTTGAAGCGAAGTCAGGGATTCCGCGATCAGGGCAGGGTGAGGATCTCGGCACCGCTATCGGTGATCAGGATGGTGTGCTCGAACTGCGCGGACCGTCCGCGGTCCTTGGTGACGACGGTCCAGCCGTCGTCCCACATGTCCCACCCGGCGGTGCCCAGGTTGAGCATCGGCTCAATGGTGAAGGTCATACCCGGCTCGATGACGGTGTCGTACTGCGGAGCCGCGTCGTAGTGGGGGATCACCAGGCCGGAGTGGAACGCAGTGCCGATGCCGTGGCCGGTGAAGTCCCGGACCACGCCGTAGCCAAAGCGCTTGGCATAGCTTTCGATCACGCGGCCGATGATGTTGATCTCACGCCCGGCCACAGCAGCCTTGATGCCGCGCATCGTTGCCTCGTGGGTGCGCTCGACCAGCAGGCGGGACTCTTCGTCGACGTTCCCGCAAAGGTACGTGGCATCAGTGTCTCCATGGACGCCGTCGATGAACGCGGTGATGTCGATGTTGACGATGTCGCCGTCCTCGAGCGGGCGGTCGTCGGGGATGCCGTGGCAGATGACCTCGTTGACGCTGGTGCACACCGACTTCGGGAAGTGGCGATAGCCCAACGTTGAGGGGTAGGCGTGGTGGTCGAGCATGAACTCGTGGGCGATCCGGTCGAGCTCGTCGGTCGTGACGCCGGGAGCGATCGCCGTGGCGGCCGCCTCCATCGCCTGGGCCGCGATGCGCCCGGCGACTCGCATCTTCTCGATGGTTTCGGCGTCCTTGACCTCGGGACCGGTGTACTGAGCGGGCCCAGGCCGGTCGACATACTCGGGCCGGGCAATCGAGGTGGGCACAGCGCGGCGAGCACTGAGGGCGCCTGGCGCGACGCTGGCATAGGTGATCGGCATACGGTGGAGTCTAGGCAGCGCTACGCAGGTGACTCACAGGAGGTTTGCCATGGCGTTCTGGTTCAACGTGACCACCGGACAGGTCGAGGACGACGACAACAAGAGTCAGCAGGACCGGCTGATGGGTCCGTTCGCCACGCACGGGGAGGCCGAGCAGGCTCTAGCGCACGCCAAGGCGAACACCGAGCGCTGGGACGACGAGGACAAGGCGTGGGACGACGAGGACATCGAGGACTGAACCGCCAGCTCGACCAACCGCCCGCTCAACCGATCCACCGAGCCTGCTGGCCCCTCTGCTCTGCGGGCTGACGACCAGCTGGATCAGACGGTGGCGCTGCCGATCCTGCCGAGGGCTTCTTCCCAGCGATGCTGCAGGCCCTGGCTCATCGCGACATCCTGAATGTGTTCCTGCCGCAAGCCCATTCGAGTGCCATCGCCCTCTGCTGTCAGCTGCAGGTCGACGAGCGTCGCGGGCGCATGCTCGTCGGCGTGCCAGGTGAGGCGAACCTGCTGCATCGGGTGGAAGCTGCGAACCACGCCGTGGCTGCCGTCCACGCTGTGCCACGGCTCGCCCTTTGTGCCTAGCTGGGCCCCCTGGCCGAGCAGCGCCTCGGCGCCGGCAGTGGTGGTCAGGACTTGCCACACCTTGTCCAAAGGAAGGGGCACCACCCGACTCACCTCTATATCGGGGGCGCCCTTTGCGTCGTCTGTTGGAACCTCGTTGGACTCTGTTGCTGTCATCGAGACCTCAATCCGTTCCGCCCGACTCACCGGACGGCTAGGTGAAATGTCCAGACCATCAGCACATCAAGTTCGCAGCGATTCCACAATGGCCCGGCACTGCTTCTTTCATTCAGGAAGCGGGTCAGGCCGAATATCCACGGTGCGTCTGACGCCATGTGTCCGAAGACACCCTGCCCATCTTCGGTGCTAGCCGATCTGGTCCGCTCGGAGCCTGCGCTCCCGGATGGCGTGCTCGTCCGAGCGCTCGTCGTAGGACCAGAAGCCATGCAGCCAGGAGGCGGTCAGTGCCACTCCGAGCACACACAGGATGCCGCCGCTGGTGATCGACCCACGCACGCTCCATCGGTCGGCGACGAGGCCGGCGCGGGCCTGACCGCCGAGGGGGCCCAGGGAGTAGGACAGCAGCTCGATCCCGGCCAGCCGGCCCCGCATCGAATCCGGGATGGTCTGGTTCCAGATCACCGAGCGGAAGAGGCCGCTGACCATGTCTGCAGCGCCCGCGACCACCAGACAGGCGATGACCAGCCAGAGCGAGGGCATCAGCCCGGCGAGCGCGATGGCGCCGCCCCACACCGATGCAGCGATCACTATTGCCCGCCCGTGGTGGTGGACCCGGGAGGTCCACCCAGAAGTCGCCGTAGCGGCGAGCGCCCCGACACCCTCGGCCGAGTAGAGCAGGCCGAGCATTGCCGGCGCGTGGAAGATCTGGGTGGCCAGCGCCGGGAACAGCACGATCGGCATGGCCATGAGCATGGCCACGATGTCGATGACGTAGGTGCCCAAGAGATCCTTGCGCCGCAGGGCATAACGCAGACCCTCGGCCACTCCGGCCAGGCTTGGCGGGTTCGTACGGTCGGTCGCTGGGTACGGCTTCAAGGCCATGAACAGCATTGTGGCGACGGTCAGGCCGGTGACGTCGATGGCGAAGCACCAGCCGACGCCCACCCACTGCAGCAACAGGCCACCGATCGCAGGGCCGGCCAGGACGCTGACCTCGCGGCCCAGTGACGAGACCGCTACGGCAGCGGGGATCTGTTGGTGGCGAACAACGCGGGGTAGCAACGCTTCTCGCGACGGACGCTGCAAAGATCCGGCCGCCGCGAGCAAGGCGCCCAGGATGTAGATGAGCCACACCCGTGGGCTGGAGAGAAATGCGTTGGCCATCAGGGCGATGGTCAGCATCACCTGCACTGCACCGGTGACGACGAGCATCCGGCGACGGTCAACATGGTCGGCGAGGGCACCGCCATACAGCCCGAAGATCACCAGCGGGGCGATCTCGACGATGCCCAGAGCGCCGACGGCGAAGTTGGATCCGGTCAGCTGGTAGAGCTGGTAGGGGAGGGCGACATAGCTGACCATGCCGCCCAGGTAGAACACGGTGCCTGCCCAGAACAGCAGGCGGAAGTCGCGGGACTCGCGCAGCGGGGTGACGTCAATGCGCAGTCGCACCAGGCGTTCCCGCAGGTTCTTCACGTCGCGATGGTGACAGAACGCGGCGCTGGGTGCTAATGGATTCGGCTACTCAGCGGGGATCCCACGCGCCGCGAAGGCTGCGCGGACCGCTTTGGCCTGGCGGGCGCCATACATCGTGCTCGCGGTCGCGACTGTGGTCTTTGCGGCAGCTGCGAACGAGGTGTCGGGGGCGAAGCCGAACTGTGCGTTGACGATGATCCGGTCGGCGACGGTGGCGCCGAGCGACGTTCTGATCGTCCACAGGGCCTGCGACCAGATCTCGCCGTCGGCATGCACCTCGCCCCTGACGTCCTCGGGGTAGTGCTTGTTCTCGGACAGTGTCCGCAGGCAGTGAGGTGCCGGGCTGTAGGAGACCGAGTCCCAGTCGGCGACGCAGGTGGGGTCGGCCTTCACCGGCCAGTTGTTGACCGTGGCTTCGTGCAGCCCGACAGCGACGGCCAGATAGTCGCCGAAGGCCTCACCAATGCTCCCGGCCTCGAGGCTGCTACCGAAACCGGGGACCTGGGCGTCATGCACAGCGTGGCCGTACTCGTGCACGATCACCTCGCCGTCCTCGGCATCGTCGACGCCACCCTTGCCGAAGCGGATGACGTCATGCTTGTCCCACGAGAACGAGTTGTCGGCGCCCCATTGGTTGGTCCGGACGTCCTGGCTCTCGGCGTTGGCTGCAGCCAGCTCGGAGCCGAAGCCCAGACCCTGCAGGTATCGCTGTGCGGCGTCGACGAAGTAGTACGCCATCACCTGTTCGAACCGGTCGTCGTCGCGACGGTAGCTGAAGACACCCGTCGGGGAGTATGCCGGCGTGCCCGTCTCAGCGACGACATTGACCCACGTGCCCTTCAGGTAGCCAGAGCCGTCCAGGTTGTGCAAGGTCACGGTCGCGTAGGCATCGGACGGGACCGCCGCAGCGGAGTCCTTCTGGTCCGTGAGGTTCTGGTCGCCACTGGACTGGACCGGGTTGACCATGAACACCGTTCCGGTGCCCGTCGATGTGCCACCGCCGGGCTTGGTCGCCATGGCGGGGGAGGCCGTCGCCACCGTCGCGGCGAGGGCCACAACAGACACGGCGGCAATGATGGAGGAACGGGTCATCCGCGTTGAACTCATGTTCTCTCGACCTCACTGGGTGTAGCAGGCTTGGGTGTAGCAGGCATCGGTGCAGCTCCTCACGGCTCCACGTGGGGGCCTAGGCTGCGAATCTATCCGGCTGCAGTGCCCTTGCCCATAGACGACGCTGCCCCGCGATAGCCGACCAACGGGAGAACGATGCGTAAGGCTTTTCAGCAGAGGGGATTCACCCGGCTGTTCGCCGGAACGACGACCAGCATGCTCGGTGACTCCTTGATGCTCATCGTGCTGGGCATGTGGGTCAAGAGCCTCACCGGCTCAAACGCCGCCGCGGGGATGACGTTCTTCTGGATCGCGATCCCGAGTCTCATGGCGCCGCTGGCGGGCCTCTACGTCGACCGGGTCCGCCGCAAGCCTCTCTTGATCTGGTCCAACGTCGCCTCGGGGTTGCTCGTCCTGCCCCTGATCTTCGTCCGCGATGCCTCGCAGGTCTGGGTGGTCTACGTCGTGGCGTTCTTCTACGGGATCTCATTCGTAGTGATCCCCGCTGGGCTCAACGGCCTCCTCAAGGAAGTGATGCCCGAGGAGATGCTGGTCGATGCCAACTCCTCGCTTCAGACTATGAAGGAGAGCTTCCGCCTCATCGGACCGCTTGCCGGGGCCGCACTGTTCGCTGGCTTCGGCGGGGGAGCCGTCGCTGTGCTCGATGCCGTGTCGTTCCTCGTCGCGGCTGCGGTCATCCGCTCGCTGAAGGTCGTGGAGGATGTCCCCGAGAGTTCCGAACAGCACTGGCGCCAGGAGATGACCGAGGGTATCCGCCACATTGTCGGCGAGCCGTTGCTCAGGCACACGCTGGTGGCTCTGGGCCTGTGCATACTCGTCCTCGGCTTCAGCGAGTCGCTCATCTTCGCCGTCACCGACGCCTTCGGCAAGCCTGTCGAGTACATCGGCTTCATGCTCACGATCCAGGGAGTTGGCGCCATTGCAGGAGGGCTCACCGCCCCCCGCATCGTCCGCAAGCTCGGGGAGACGGGCGCCTTGGCGCTCTCGCTCTCCGTCCTGGCCCTTGGTCTTGCAGTGATCGCGGTTGCTCCAACCCTGTGGCTGGTCCTGCTGGGCGTCGCTATCTTCGGCTACTCGCTGCCCTTGATGATGATCGCCTTCAGCACGCTGATTCAGCTGCGGACGCCAGGACGTCTGATGGGCCGGGTCTCAACCGCGACCGACGTGGTGCTGGGCACGCCCCAGACGCTGTCGATTGCTGCTGGCGCGTTCCTTGTGACGCATTTCAGCTACCGGTCTCTGTTCGCGGTCATGGCCTCGGTGACGACCCTGGCTGTCATCTACCTGCTGATCTCCCTGCGCGGCCATCTGTTCAGACCGGATCCGCCGTTGACCAGTCCGCCGCTCGAGCCGGCCCCACCACCGCCCCGCCTGCGCGTGTCCGGCGGCGGGTTGATCAGGTCGCGCGGCGGCCGGCGATAACCTGAGGTATGCCCACGCGCGAGTCACGAGCCAGCGCTCGTCGCCTGGTGATCAGGCGACGCCGCCAGGTCGCGTCCGGTGGGCTGGCGCTGTTCGTCGTGCTTCTCGGTCTGGCCGGATTCCGACTGGCTGCGGCTCTCACCGACAACGCTGCCACGACGGGCGCCAGCGTCTCGACCGCACCGACCCCAAAGCCAAAACCGCACGCTGGCTTGTCTTCGACGCCGGCTAAGTCTCTGGGCTCGAAGTCTCAGCCCTCGGCGTCACCGCCGGTGACGGCGGCAGGAGCCACCACGCATGCAACCGGCGAGTACACCAGCGCCGCGGGTGGCTCGGATCGCCACGGCTCGGGAGCGCTCAAGACGTACGCCGTCCAGGTCGAAACGGGAACAGGCCACGACACGCAGGCCTTTGCTGCCGAGGTGGATGCCACCCTGGCCGATCCCGCAAGCTGGACCGTTCAAGGGCGCTGGTCGCTCCAGCGGGTGAGTGCGAACGATGCCGACTTCGTCATCCGCCTGGCCACGCCAGCCACGGTCGACAAGGTCTGCGCAACGGCCGGACTGAACACCCGTGGGTACGTCTCGTGTCGCGCGGGCAACTTCATCATGCTCAATCTCGACCGTTGGCTCACGGCCATCCCGGACTACGACGGTGACGTCGCCTTGTACCGGGAGTATGTCGTCAACCACGAGGTCGGACATCAGCTCGGCTACGGCCACGTAGCCTGTCCGGGGCCGGGGCGTCGGGCGCCTGTGATGCAGCAACAGACCTTCGGGCTGGACGGTTGCCGGGCGAATGGATCGCCGTACGTCGACGGCGTGCTCGTCTCGGGACCGGCGGTTCCCTGAACGGTCTCGACCGGTGTGGTCAGGACTCGAAAGAGTGCTCCGCCGCGGGGAACGTCCCGCCTGCGACATCAGCCGCATAGGCGCGAGCGGCGTCACTCAGGGTCGTGCGCAGGTCGGCATAGCGCTTGACGAAGCGTGGCGCCTTGCCGCCCCTCAGCCCAGCCATGTCCTGCCAGACGAGTACCTGCGCGTCGCAGCCCGGCCCCGCGCCGATCCCGATCGTGGGGATGTGAAGCGCCTTGGTGACGCGGGCCGCCGCAGCCGCAGGGACCATCTCCATGACGACAGAGAAAGCCCCGGCCCGCTCCAGTGCCAAGGCGTCATCGACCAGCGCATCGCCCGCATCGCCGCGGCCCTGGATCCGATAGCCGCCGAGCACGTGCTCGCTCTGAGGTGTGAAACCGATATGCCCCATGACCGGGATGCCCGCGCGAACGAGGAGCTCGATCTCGGGCGCCATCGGGCGTCCGCCCTCCAGCTTGACCGCGTGTGCCAGGCCTTCCTTCATGAACCGGGTCGCCGTTGCCAGCGCCTGAGCCGGGCTTGCATGGTAGGACCCGAAAGGCAGGTCCGCGACGACCAGCGCATGCCGGGCTGAGCGGGTGACGGCACGGACCAACGGCACCAGGTCGTCCACGGTGACCGGCACCGTCGTCTCGTATCCATAGACGTTGTTGCCGGCCGAATCGCCAACCAGGAGAACGGGAATGCCGGCTTCGTCGAAGATCTCGGCGGAGTACTGGTCGTATGCCGTGAGCATCGCCCAACGTTCGCCCCGCTCCTTCATCGCCTGCAGATGCGGGATCCGGATGCGCTTGAGCGTGGGCGTGGATGCTGACGGGGAGGTAGCCGATCCGGTCGTGCCGGCGGCGCCGTTGCCGTAAGGGGCGGGCTGTTCACTCATCGTGTCTCCATTGCCAAACCTCGGGACCGTGGTGGTCTTCTGGCACTCAATATCTGGCCCTAACATAGAGAAGGACGCTGGGTCGTTCGAAACTAGGAGTCCTGCTCACGCCAGTGACTGGTGATCGGCAGGCGGCGGTCGCGTCCGAACGCCAACGGCGAGATCTTGGGTCCCGGGGCGAACTGACGACGCTTCCACTCGGCTCTGTCGACGAGCCCGATCACGTTGTCCACGACCGTAGGCTCGAACCCTGCCGCGATCAGATCGGCCCGGCCCTGGGTACCTTCGACATAGCGGTCGAGGATCGCGTCGAGCTCATCGTACGGAGGCAGTGAGTCCTGGTCGACCTGGCCGGGCCGCAGTTCAGCTGACGGCGCTTTGCTGATGGACGCCAACGGTATCGGGGGCTTCTCGCGCCGACGTTCGGCCTCTGCGTTCCGCCACTTAGCGAGCTCCCACACCAGCGTCTTGGGGACGTCCTTGAGCGGTGCGTAGCCGCCGACGCTGTCGCCGTAGAGCGTCGAGTAGCCGACCGAGACCTCGCTCTTGTTGCTGTTCGTCAGGACGAGATGCCCCTCCTGGTTGCCGAGCCCCATCCAGATCACGGCGCGCACCCTTGCCTGCAGGTTCTCCTCGGCGACCCCGGTCAGCTTGAGGTCGTCCAGGAATGCGCTGACCATCGGTTCGATGGGTATGACGCGATAGTCCAGACCAAGGTTCTGCGCGAGCTCGGCGGCGTCGTCCTTGGAGCCCTCGCTGGAGTACTTGCTCGGGTTGCTGACCGCCACGACGTTCTCCCCACCCAGCGCATCGGCCGCGATCGTGGCCACGAGGGTTGAGTCGATGCCGCCGGAGACTCCCAGCAGAACCGACCGGAAACCGTTTTTTCGGGCGTAGTCGCGCAACCCGAGCTGCACGGCGCGGTAGACCTCGCCCACCGGATCGAGGCGGGGGGCCAGCACCGCGGGCTGCGCGGCATACGGCGCGATAGCTGTGTCGCTGAGGGTGACGTGCTGGAGTCTCTCACCGGAGCAGTCGGCCAGCTCGACGGTGCTCGGCTCGAGGTCCAGGTCGACGAGAAGCAGGTCCTCCTCGAACTGCGGACCACGGGCCAGAACCTGCCCGGCAGTGTTGACCACCAACGAGTCGCCGTCGAAGACGAGTTCGTCCTGGCCTCCGACCATGTTGAGGTAGGCCAACGTGCACCCGGCCTCGGCGGCCCGTCGTGCGACGAGCTCGTAGCGGACGTCGTCCTTGTCCTCCTCGTACGGGGACCCGTTGATCACCAGCAGCAGCTCGGCGCCCGCCTCCCTGGTCCGGGCAACCGGCCCTCCCTCCTGCCAGAGGTCCTCGCAGATCGCGATGGCCACGTCGATGTCGCCGATGCGCACCACGGTCAGGTGCGTGCCGGGGGCGAAGATCCGGAACTCGTCGAAGACGCCGTAGTTGGGCAGGTGGTGCTTGGCATAGCGCGCCTTGACCTGGCCCTGGTGGAGCACCGCGGCACAGTTCTGGGGCAGAGGCCGGGTCACCTCACGGGTCGTGTTGCTCGAGATGTATGGCGCGTGGTCCAGGTAGCCGAGCACGACAGGCAGGTCGCCGTGCCCGTCCGTGACGAGGTCTGCGGCCAGCTGGTCCAGGGCTGCTCGCGAGGCGTCGACGAACGAGGTCCGCAGCGCCAGGTCCTCGACCGGGTAACCGGTGAGCATCATCTCGGGGAACGCCACCAGGTGTGCGCCCTGATCGGCAGCCCTGGCAGTCCACTCGCGCACGGCCCGGGCGTTGCCGCTCAGGTCGCCGACGGTCGGGTTGACCTGAGCCAGGGCCAGTCGCATCTGCGCCATACCGGCAGCCTATCCACCCGAACCGATGCACCCGGAGACGACCTATCAGACCTTGGC
>JBBRWQ010000071.1:0-17112 GCA_038249115.1 Actinomycetales bacterium | reverse complement strand
ATCATCACCGTCAGCACGGTCCCGGGGACCCCGCTACCGGCATACGGGCACGGCGACTGGAACGACTCGCTGCAACCGGCCGACCCACAACTGGCTGCGCGCCTGGCTTCGACATGGACTGCGACCCTGAAGGTGCAGGCGTTACGAGCCCTGGCTGCCTCACTGCGGACGGTCAGCTCTCAGCTCGAGGCTCAGAACGCAGTGGACGCAACGGTATTCGCCGATCAGTCCGAACGGATGGCTGGCGAGACCGCTGAGGCCACGCACACGCTGCTGATGCGCGACGGGGTGCTGGCTGGCTACGGGCTGTTCGCCGACGACGGGTCGATCGAGCACCTCGTCCATCCGTCGGACCAGCGGACCGGCCTCAAATACGGCCTGCTGCAGATCATCCACGCGATCTCCGGCGACCTGCTCTCCCCGGCCGAGGCACGCGAACACCTGGACACCATCGGCAAACATCTGCTGGGCCCGGACGGCGCACGGCTCTTCGACCGGCCGGCGCAGTACCACGGCGGCCCGATGGAGGTCTTCCAGCGGGCAGAGGCCAGCACGTTCTTCGGTCGCGAGATCGGGATCATGTACACGCATGCCCACCTGCGTTATGCCGAAGCGCTGGCCCGCCACGGTGACGCCGAGAAGCTGCTCGAGGCTCTGGCCCTGGCAAACCCGATCGGCGTCACCGAGCGAATCCCGAACGCCCGGCCGCGACAGTCGACCTGCTACTACTCCTCATCCGACGCCACGTTCGCCGACCGGTATGAGGCCGCTGAGCACTATGGCGAGGTGATGGATGGCACGGTGCCGCTCGAGGGCGGCTGGCGGGTCTACTCCTCCGGCCCGGGTCTGTTCCTGCGGCTGGTCGTCGAGTGCCTGCTCGGTGTCCGACGGCGCGGCAACGTCCTGGAGATCGACCCGGTGCTCGCCCCCGCTCTGGACGGGCTGCAGGCGACCGTGCCACTGGACGGCATACCGGTGGACCTGACCTTCAAGGTCGGACCTCGGGGCGTGGGACCTGTGGGGGTGGCGCTGGACGGCGTTCCCCTGGCGATGACTTCCCTGTCCAACCCCTACCGTCCCCCTGGCGTCGCCATCGACATGGAACTGGTCACAGCGGGCATGAAAGCCTCCGGACAGAACCACCTCGAGATCCGGCTGTCCTGACATGACCACCACACCTGGCGGCAACGGGTCATTGGGCAGCACCGGTCGGCCTTGGTTGCGGATCGACCTCCCTCTCGAAGAACGCGTCAAGGCGCTGCTGTCCGAGATGACCTTGGCCGAGAAGGTGGGGCAGACCCACCAGGTTGCCAACGTCGACCCCATCGCCGATGCGCAGCTCCTCCGCAAGGGCAGCATCGGGTCGAGTCTCATCGCCAGTGGGGCGACGGCAGGCAACGAACGCGACGCGGGCATGCAGGTCCCCGCTCTCGATGCAGCGCAACGGATTGCGGTCGAGGAGTCACGGCTGGGGATCCCCCTGTTGCTCGGGCGGGACGTCATCCACGGACACCGGACCGTCTTCCCGATCCCGCTCGGTCTCGCGGCCACCTGGGACGAGGACCTGGTATTTCGTACCTCGCGGGTCGCCGCCGCCGAGGCGAGTCTGGACGGAGTCGCCTGGACGTTCGCCCCGATGCTGGATATCTCCGAGGAACCCCGGTGGGGCCGGGTCGCCGAATCGCTGGGTGAGGCACCGGTGCTGGCCGGTCGACTCGGTGCTGCGATGGTGCATGGCTTCCAGAGCGACACCCTCGGCGAGCCGGGGACGGTCGCGGCGTGCGCGAAACACTTTGTCGGTTACGGAATGGTTGAGGGTGGCCGGGACTACGGGACCGTCCACGTTGGCGAGAACACTCTTCGCAATGTCCATCTGAGGCCGTTTCGGGCCGCTGTCGATGCCGGGTGTGCCACCGTCATGGCAGCCTTCACCGATGTCGACGGTGTGCCGATGCACGCCCACCGCCGACTGCTCCGTGAGGTCCTCAAGGGCGAGTGGGGCTTCGACGGTGTCGTCGTTGCCGACATGGACGGCGTCGGTCAGCTGGTCAAGCAAGGTGTCGCCAGCGATCTGCGGGATGCAGCGGCCCAGGCGATCGCCGCCGGCGTGGACATCGACATGGTCACTGGCGCGTACTCCGCACACCTCGCGGGGCTGGTCGAAGCCGGACAGGTTCCGCTCGAACTGGTCGACGACGCGGCTCGGCGCATCATCCGGCTCAAGCTTAGGCTTGGGCTTTTCGAACGGCCCTATATCGGATCGACCACTCCCACAACGGTCCCCGGCGAAGCGTCCCAGTCCGTGGCTCCTGCGGTCCTGGCCGCGTGGGCGTCCGCTGAAACCCCTGAACCTGGCGTGTCCGCCCGGGCCCTGGCCCGAGATGCGGCCGCGTCGTCTTTCGTCCTGCTGTCCAACAACGGCACCCTTCCGCTGGCTCCAAACTCGGGTCGCGTCCTGTTGACTGGTCCGTTCGCCGAGGAGGGCGAGGTGCTGCTGGGCACCTGGTCCCTGGACGGCCGGGGTGAGGACGTCGCCAGCCCGGCATCCGCCATACGGGCTCGGTTGCAGGACAGCGCGGTTGTCGACGACGGGCGCTTCAGCGACCGAACGGTGCACTTGGTCCGGCAGGCTGACGTCACCGTCGCACTGGTCGGCGAACACCCTTCGCGGTCGGGCGAAGCCAACTCAGTCACTGATATCGGCCTGCCTGCGGGTCAGCTCGACGTCCTTCGCGCGATCGCGGCAATCGGCAAACCCCTTGTCGTCGTTGTGTTTACCGGCAGACCCTTGGACCTCGGTGAGGTTCTGGATCTCGCTGACGCCGTGCTGATCGCATGGCACCCGGGGGTCGAGGCCGGACCGGCGCTGATTGAGACCCTGTTCGGTGACCGCTCGCCGGGTGGGCGCCTGCCGATGACGTTTCCCCGCAGCGTCGGCCACCTTCCGTCCAGCTCGCTTGCCCGACCCACCGGCCGTCCCATCGAGGCGGCGGACGATCCGGTACATGGTCGGTACCTCGACGCCTTGGTCGTGCCACGTCTCCCGTTCGGCTGGGGGCTGACCTACACGGCGTTCAGCTACGGGCCACTGCGACTGTCCGCTCTCGAGATGCCACTGCACGGCGGATCGATCGAGTTGAGCATCGATGTCACCAACACTGGTTCACGCCCGGGGCGCGAGGTCGTGCAGCTCTACCTGCGCGATCTCGTAGCCGATGTGACACGGCCGCTGCGCGAGCTCGCAGACTGGGTAAGCCTCGAGCTGGCCCCAGGAGCGACGGGCACCGCCACCTTCACGATCACCCCTGCACAGCTCGCCTACTACAACCGCACCATGACCTTGCGCGTCGACCCGGGGGAGGCACTGGTGACCGTCGGTCCGGACGCCTCCGGCGGCGCCGCGGCCGGAATCACCGTGACCGAGTGACCCGCCCATGCCTCACACCCAGGCTGCCTGATCTGGTGCCGTCAGGGCTGTGAGAACGGGGGTGGCCCCAGGATCTCGATGGCGCCGGTCTTGACCGCCGCCGACTGTACGCGGCCGAAGTCGACCACCCCTCCGGGCGCGGTTTGGCTCAAGGGCTCACTGGCGTCGAGGTAGAACGCCTCGCCGCTCCCCGGGTTCTGGAAGCACAGCATTCTGGCCTTGGGGGAGGTCACCACGTACGCGTGGGGGACACCGCGAGGCAGGACTGCAATACCGCCCGCTCCGAGTCGGCGCTCGTGGCCGTCGATGTGCAGGAGGATCTCGCCCTCGAGCATGTAGAACGTCTCATCCGCCTCGGGATGCAGGTGCAGCGGCGTGGCCTTGCCGCCATCGAGATCGTCCTCAAAGGCAATGAACGCCCCGCCAGTCTCCTCGGCGGTGGCCTTCCAGGTGAAGACACCCCCACCGCAGAACCAGCGCTGTTCACCCTCGCCGCTGTCACGCACCGTAGCCGTCATAGCCGCCGTGGTCTTGTCCATGATCTGTCCCTCTTATCGTTATGGTACGTCAGTACCATAACGAAAGTAGAGTACCGTGAACAGCATGTCAATGACCTACGAGCAGACCGGTCGGACCGGCCAGAAGCGGCGTACCCGCAACGAGCTGATCGCCGCCGCCCGCGCCCTGGTGACACGCGGGGTGACCTCTCCGACCGTGGAGGAGGCGGCTGCCGAGGCTGAGATCTCTCGCACCACGGCATACCGGTACTTCCCCAACCAGAGAGCGCTGCTCGTGGCCGCTCACCCCGAGATCGAGATTGTGACGCTGCTTCCGGCGGATGCGGGCACGGACCCTGAGCTCCGACTCCTGACCGCCGTTGAAGCTTTCACGCAGCAGATAATTGAGGCCGAACGACAACACCGGACCATGCTCCGGCTCTCCCTCGACCCGGACGCCACACCCCATGACCTACCGTTGCGCAAAGGCCGGGCGATCGGATGGTTCGAGGACGCGCTCGCCCCCCTGGTTCCGGAGCTGGGAGAAGCGGGGGTGCACCGGCTCGCGGTCGCCGTGCGCAGTGCAGTGGGGATCGAGTCGCTGGTCTGGCTCACCGATATCGCCGGCCTCTCCCGCTCGCAAGCCAGTGAGGTCATGATGTGGTCGGCACGGGCGATGTTGCAGCACGCGCTGGCCGAAGGACTGTACGACGCGGGCTGATTCCGCGGGCTGACAACGTCGGGGCTGTATGCAGTATGCGGGGCCGGTTCGGCGTCGATCAGGTTGTCGTCGGTGCCGGCGTGGTATCGGTCGTCGTCGGGGCACCCGTTGTCGCAGGGGTCCCGGAGGTCGGGGGAGCGGCGGGCGGCGTAGTCGGCGTACCCGTCGTACCCGTCGGTGAAACCGTGGTGGGCCGGGTCGTGGTCGGCTCCGTCGTCTTTTCCGGCGTGGCGTTCTTCGGCGTGGTGACCACCGGGGTTCCGCCGGAGGGGGTGGTCACGACGACGCGTGGCGGCGGGCGAACCCACAGGTAGTAGGACAAGGTCAACGCAAACAGCAACATCAGCACCCAGGTCGACCGCCGAGGACGCATCCAGCGCGAAACCCAGGGACGCCACGACGCCAACGGCCGCGCACGACGTGTCACGACGTCATGTCCGTCGGCTCAACGGTGTCCAGCTCGGCGGCCACGTGGATGCCCTCACGCCGCATCGCCTCCGCGATCCGCCAACGCAGCGCGCGTCCGACCAGGAACTGTCTGCCCGGGAGCGTCCTGGCCACGACGCGGACGTGCAGCTGGTCAAGCTCGAGGCTCTCGACGCCCATCACCGCCGGCTCATCCAGGAGCTGGCCATGCAGCTCCTCGTCGGCATACACCTCACGACCGACCTGCCGCAGGATCTCGCTGGCGCGACCGATGTCCACATTGAGCGGGAACGGCACGTCGACCACGGCCCGTGCCCAGTCCCGGGAAAGGTTGGTGAGCTGCACGATCGAGCCGTTGGGAGTGATGATGACCTCGCCGTTCAGGGTCCGGATCTTGGTCATCCGCAGGCTCACGTCCTCGACAGTGCCGATCACGTTCACAGGGATGCCGATACCGGCGATGCTGATGAGGTCCCCATAGCCATACTGACGCTCGGCGATGATGAAGAACCCCGCAAGAAGGTCCTGGACCAGGCGCTGCGCCCCGAAGCCGAGAGCCACACCCAAGACGGCGGCCGGCGCCACGAGACCCGTCATCGGCACATAGAGGCGGTCGAGGATCTGAATCCCGGTGATGACGTAGACGACGACCAGCACAGTCCACGTGAGCACCTGAGCCAATGCCTGGCGATGTTTGGCGGCCTCCGAATGAACGAGTGCATCGGACTCACGGGCATTCGCGTCGATGTGATCGGTGATCACTGCCCGCAGCCACGTCGCGAATCGGGTCAGCAGGATCGCGCCGAGGACCAGCAGCACGATCTCCAGGCCGTTGCCACTGGCCCAGAGCGGGATGTCCGGTAGCGGCTCGGCCATAGGGATCATGGTCATCATCATCGCGCGATCCTGACGTGGGCGCGCCCCATCGGTAAGGTTGCGCGGTCAGAACTGTGTCCATGAGAGTCATCCCCGGGGAGTGCCATGGCTGCGAGAGCTGCGCAGGCCCCCTCACCGATGAGGTGGCATCTGGGGCGGCTCACCATCCCGCTCTCGATCTGGCTGCCGGTGGTTATCTTCATCCTGGCCCGCATCTACGGCGTCGCGGTGATTGCCTTTGCGTCGCGCTACCAGGTGGCCCTTCCGTCGCCTGATCACCCTGGCATCTACCAGTTCTCGGCGCATCCGGACTCACCCGGCTACCTCGGTCTGATCACCAACTGGGACGGTCAGTGGTACGAACGCATTGCCACTGTTGGGTATCACCTGCCTGCCGTCGGGGACCTCCACGGCGCGGACGCGCTCAGGGCGTTCGCGTTCCCGCCGCTGTTCCCGATGGTCATCGGCGCGTTGATGACCCTGACCGGTCTCGGCTTCGGCGTATGCGTCACGATCGTGAACCTCGTTGCGGGTGGCGCAGCCATGGTCGTCATGTTCGCCCTCGTCGAGCGCACTGCCGGCCGGTTCGCCGCCGGCGTCGCGGTGCTGTTCACGAACTCCTTTGTCGCAGCGCCGCTGTTCCAGGCGGCCTACTCCGAGAGCATCGCGCTGCTCCTTGTATGCACGGCCCTGTTGCTGATCGCACGCCGCCGCTATGGCTGGGCGGTGGCGGCCGTGGTTCTGCTCTCGTTGACGCGGCTGGTGACTCCGCCGCTGGCCGTCGTCGTGATTGTCCATGCCTTCTTCCGGTGGCGGGGCCGGGACAAGGATCCGATCCGGCGTGGCGAGTTTGCGTGGATGACGTTACTGGCACTGGTTTCCGCGGCCTCGGTCTCGTTGTGGTCGACGATTGCGAACACGATCACGAGCGGGGTCAAGGCCACCGGCGCCGACCGCGGGAACGTGTCCAGCGCGGTGGTGGCCGGCAGGTTCGGCTGGTTCACCAACGCCTACGAGCACATCGGCTGGATCGGCGTGGTCGGCGTGGCGATGCTGGTGGTCCTGTTCTTGGTGCTGGCGCTCAGCCCGCTGACCCGGACCTGGGGCATCGAGGTGCGGACCTGGTTCGCCATCTACCCGATCTACCTGCTGTTCGTCGCCGGTGTGCATGCCGGGGTACTGCGCTACCTCCTGCTCGCATTCCCGTTGGGGCTGCTGATGATCGGCAGCCCCGAGCCGGGAATCAACCTGCGCAAGCGGGCCGCCGTGGTGTCCACGATCTGTGCCATCAGCCTGGCCCTGCAGATCCCGTGGGTCACTCACGCGTTGGTAGTCACCCAGTTCGCCGGCAAACCCTGGCTTCCCTGAGCCCTACGATCGTTCCGTGGCCTATGCACGCTTCGGCAGTCGGCTGGCCCGCGACGCAGTCGAGATCGCCCACGACGTCGAATGCCTGGACGGGAGCGGGTTCTGGGCCGTCGTCCTGACTTTTGAGGGCGCCGTCACCTGCGTCCGTTTCGCACAGGTCAGCACCGTTGAGATGCCCAGGGTGCACATCCCCACTGCGCAGATGACCAACGTCCAGCCTCTGACGGTTCCAGACTGGGCACCGCTAACCGGCGACTGGAGCACCTCGCTGGACGAGACGGCATACCGCTCGGGCGTGACCCACATCCGCGATCGCATCGCGGCCGGCGACGTCTATCAGGCGTGTCTGTGCCGGATCATGAGCCATCCTCTGAGCGACGACGTCGACCTCGCGAGTCTGGAAACCTCTGTCGCACAGAGCAACCCGGCGCCCTTCGCCAGCCGCATCCACGTCCCCGACGCCGGTTTGGACCTGCTCAGCGCCTCACCCGAGGCGTTCCTGATCCGGAATGCGGGGCGGATCGAGTCCCGTCCCATCAAGGGGACCGCGACGAGCCTGCCAATGATGCTGACCAAGGACTACGCCGAGAACGTCATGATCGCCGACCTCGTGCGCAACGATCTGTCAGCCGTATGCCGTCCCGGCACCGTCCGCGTCGATGCCCTCTGCGCTCCCGAAGAGCATCCCGGGTTGACGCACTTGGTCACCACGGTCTCGGGGCAGCTACGTCCGGCCGTGGGTTGGCCCGACATCCTCTCCGCGACGTTCCCGCCCGGATCGGTCTCGGGTGCGCCCAAGTCGTCGGCGCTCCGGGCCATCGCCGACCTGGAACCCGTGCCTCGCGGTCCCTACTGCGGGGCGATCGGATGGGTGGATGCGGACACCGGCGAGGCGGAGCTTGCCGTCGGCATCCGTACCTTCTGGGCAGATCGGGACGCCACGGGACAGCGGTGGCTGCGGTTCGGCACCGGTGGCGGAATCACCTGGGGATCCGAGCCGGCCCAGGAGTGGGCTGAGACAGAGCTGAAAGCGTCTCGCCTGATCGGACTCGCATCTGGGAGGGTGGGACTGTGAGCACACAGGGCAAGAGCCAGAACAGTCCACCCGGCGGCGTCCGGGCGTGGGTGAACGGCGCACTGGTAGATGCTGCAGGCCCGTCGGTGGCAGCTGTCGACCACGGCGTCACCGTCGGCGACGGGGTCTTCGAGACGTGCAAGGTGATCGACGGCGTCCCCTTCGCCCTGGCGCGACATGCGAGACGGGTCGACCGTTCACTGGCCGGGCTCGGCCTGCCTGCCGCCGACCACACCGTGATCGACGCCGGGATCAAGGCCGTGCTGGCAGGGGAGCCGATCACCTACGGACGGCTTCGCTACACCGTCACCGGCGGCGCAGGCCCCCTCGGATCTGACCGCGACGCCTCGCCGCTGACCTACATCGTCACTGCCAGCCCCACGCCGCCTGGCCCCGAATCGGCGAAGCTGGTCGTCGTGCCCTGGACCCGCAACGAACGCAGCGCCATCGCGGGGCTTAAGACCACGTCATACGCTGAAAACGTTGTGGCACTTGCCTATGCGAAGGAACGCGGGGGAGTGGAGGCGGTCTTTGCCAACTCCGTCGGCAACCTCTGCGAGTGCACCGGGTCCAACATCTTCGTGGTCGTCGACGGCGAGATCCTGACCCCCGACCTGGCCTCCGGGCCGCTGGCCGGCATCACCCGCGCCCTCGCCATCGAGTGGTGTCGCGAAGAGGGGCTGACGGTCCGCGAAGAGGCGCTGCCGATGACCATCCTGGCCCAGGCTCAGGAGGTGTTCATCACGTCCTCGGTCAAGGATGTGCTGCCCGTTCACGCGATCGACGAGCAGCCGGTGATGGCCCCGGGCCCGGTCACCGCCCGAGCCGTCGAGATCTTTGCCCGCCTGTCGCGGGAACGTCTGGACCCATGAGCGACAAGGACAGTTGGGGTGGCGACGACCACAACGTCACCCTCGACGCAGCCGATGACGACTGGGAGTGGCGGCGCAAGATCCGCTCAAACCCGCACTCGCACCTGATCTATCGCATCGTCGTGGGTGTCGTCGGGCTGGTCATCGTCGTCATCGGACTGATCATGGTGCCGTTCCCCGGCCCCGGCTGGCTGGTGGTCTTCGTCGGCCTGGCGATCTGGGCCTCCGAGTTCGAGTGGGCCCAGCGGGTTCTGCAGCTCGCCAAGAGCACCCTGCACGCCTGGGCCACCTGGCTCAGGCCCCAGCCGTGGTGGGTCAAGGGACTGGTGCTGCTGGGCACAATGGCGGCCGTTGCCGTCGTCTTCTGGCTGCTGTTCCTGGTGAGCGTCGTCCCCAGCTTCCTCCCCGACGGCATCGAGAACTGGCTCAAGACGCTCCCCGGCCTTGGCTGATTAGGGCTCCAACGAGGCGAACCGCTATTCTCCTGTGCGCTGCCTGTATGACGGGTGGCACCGTCCGGACGTGTAGCTCAGCTGGTTAGAGCGCTCGCCTCACACGCGAGAGGTCGGGGGTTCGAGTCCCTCCACGTCCACCACACCACGGGGTCTTCCCCGAAATACGGGACACAGTTTCCCGAAATCCTGGGCTTTCTGGGCTTGTCAGGCGCCCTTCGCTTACCGTCCCGCCAGCAGTAGCCCGTGTCATCCGGACTAGGGGTGATGACGCTCATGACTAAGGGGGCAGACCCCAAAGATAAGGTTTCGTCCCCGATGCGGACCGCAACCACCTTCGGCGACATTCGAGTCATCCACTCCCCAACGCTCTCCAGGAGGAGATCGAGATGACACGCATGGCAACACGAATCGCAACAGGTCTGGCAGCGGCAGGAATCGCCACCATCATGTCCACGGCACCCGCCCAGGCAAGGCCGGAACCCGGCGGCGGGGTCAGCTGTATTGGCTCCGGCTGCATCTACACGGCTCCGGTTTCCCCGACGTCGCAGTCGACGCCGTGGATGAACATCGCCCTGGGAACAGCGGGCGCAGCTGCACTGGCAGGCGCCGGTGCCGCGACGGTCCGCTCTCGCAGGCGCCACGAGCAGAACGCGCCGACGCGTCACACCCCCGTCGCGGGCTGAGCGCACCACCCTCGCCCTGGCCGACCAGGGCGAGGGTGACCTCCTCTGGTGGTTCTGTCGGGGTGATGTGTCCGCGGTCGCGTCGCTGCTGATGGCGGCAGATCGTGGGGAGACCGCTCAGATCGAGCCCGGGACCCCTCACATGTGCCATGGACCTCTCAGCCCGACGTTGGGACACTGAGGCCATGTGGTCGACGACCGTGGTGGGACGCGCGGAGGAGCTGGGGCGCATCTCTGACGTCCTCCGCGGGGCTCGTGACGGCCGTTTCGGGGCGCTCATCATCGAGGGGGACGCCGGTATCGGCAAGACGACGCTCGTTCGTGTGGCGTGCGACGCGGCCCGGGAAGAAGCGCGGGTGCTGTCGGGGGCTTGCCTGCCGCTGATTTCGGCCACAGTCCCCCTCGTGGGGCTGCGCAGCGCGGTGAGGGGGCTCGCCGTCGAGGAGCGGCCCGCCGTCCTCGGCGGTCCCGTCCCGAGAAGGCGCGCCGAGGGCGGCGGGTCGGGTGGGCCGGCTGTCCCGGTGCCGGTGGCCCTCGATGACTGGCTCTCCGCGCAAGCCGTCCGACGGCCCGTCGTGCTCGCGGTGGACGACCTGCACTGGGCGGACGAGGAGACCCTCGACGCACTGATGTACGTGCTCGCCGGACCCGCCGAGCGACGGCTTGGGGTCATCCTCACGGTGCGATCAACCGACGTCGCCGCGCACCATCCCTTGCGGCGCTGGCTCGCCGACGTTCGTCGCCTACCGGGGGTCGAGGAGCTCGCCGTCGGTCCGCTCTCGCGCGAGGAGATCGCGGCCGAGGTGGCTGCCGTCCTCGGGGGACCGGCGCACTCCTCTCTCGTGGACGAGGTATTCGCCCGGAGTCGTGGCAACCCGTACTTCACCCGGCTGCTGGTGACCGGCCTCGGGCCCTCCACCCGCTCCTTGCCTGCGCACCTGCCGCAGGAGATCAGCGCGGCCGCAGTGCGGGCGTGGGGATCCCTGTCCGACGGTGCCCGGCGGCTCGTTGTCGCTCTGGCGGTCGGGGGGCGACCGGTCGTCGGCCCCTCACTCGCCCTCGTCGCGGACGTGGCCGACCTCGTGGACCCGGGACCCGCCCTCCACAAGGCCGTCGAGGCGGGGTTGCTCGACATCGCTGCCGACGGCTCCGTCTGGTTCCACCACCCCCTCCAGGCCGAGGCAGTTGAGGAGGGACTCCTGCCCGAGGAGCGCCGCGCGCTGCACAACGCGTTCGCCGCGGGCTATGAGGAGGGCGTCGATGGGGACGCCAGCGTCGAGCCGGATCCCGAGCTAGCCGGGTCGATCTCCGACCATCACGCCCTCGCCGGTCAGGATGACAGCGCGTTCCGCTGGGCGATGCGGGCCGCGGAGGCGATGCGGGCGGCCGGCGACGACATCGGACGGCTCCGGATGCTGGGCCGCGCCATCGACCTGCGGCCGGGGCTGAAGGGCGTCGCCGAGTCCCTGGTCGACCTGCTCGAGCAGGCTCGCGTCGTCGCCCGAGAGGTCGGCGACTGGGATGCCGAGCTCCGGGCGGTCGAGGGGCTCAGGCGCGCGGTCCGGCCGGGGACTGACGAACTCCGGCTGGCCGTGCTCGATGCCTGGCGGAGCATGCTGCGCTTCCGGCTCGGTCTAAGCACAGACCACGGCGACCTCGCGCGCGCCCGAGAACGCAGCGCGTCGGCTCCCGCCACCTGGCAGCGGGTCGTCGTGCTCTGTGAGAGCTCGCACCTGTTCCTGTGGGCTGGCCGGCTGGAGGAAGGACGGGCCGCGGCCGAGGAGGGGCTGGCGACTGCCGAGGCGCACGGGGGGCCTCGGCCCGGGACGGACGCCGACGAGTGGCTCCGCGCGTGCGCCTACGCCCACGGGCAGGCGGCCATGCTCGCGGTGTTCGAAGGCGACGCGCGACGGGCGGGGGAGCACGCGCACCGGGGCGCCGAGCAGGCGGTCCTCGCCCGGGACGGCTTGACGCTGCTCCACGCGACGTTCTGGGGAGCCAATGCCCGGCCGTACCCGAAGAGCGACTGGGTCGAGGCCGTGGCCCGCGGGCGTCAGGAGATGGAACGCGTGGGCATCCCCCAGCCCTTCATCGCGTGGCTGTCCGCCGGGGAGTCCCTCGGATTGTTCGAGCTCGGCGACACGGAGGCCTGTCTGTCGCGGCTCCGGGTCGCGCTGGGTGCCCAGGCGGGTCCCGCAGCCGACCTGAACGCGCGGCTTACCAGCGGGCTCCTCGCCACCAGCCAGGGTCGGCAGGACGAGGCGGAAGCACACCTCGCCCGGGCCGGGGAGATGTTCGCCGCTCAGCTGTCGATGCCCGTCTTCCACGCCGGCGCGGTCACGGCGGCGGTCCGGCTGGGCCGGGACGACCCGGCGGCGGCGCTCGATGCCGCGACCGCGGCCATCGAGCGGGAGGGAGTCAACCCGACACACTGCGAGTGGTTGGTGCCGCTGGCCGCGCGCGCCCTCGCCGACCTCGTCCAGGCTGAGCGCGACGTCGGCCGGGACCCCTTGCCGCAGCTGCAGCGTTTGGCGGATCTCCGGGCTCAAACGCCACACGTCTTGCCCGACGGGGAGGTCGATGAGGCCTATCAGCCGGTGCTGGACGCCCTCGACCGGCTCTACGACGCTGAGACGGCTCGCGCCCAGGATGACCCCAACGCGGCCATCCTCTGGCGGGAGACCGTCGACCGCTTGTCCAACGTCCCATTGCCCTGGGACGCCGCGTACGCGTGCTGGCGGGCCGCCGAGGCCCTGCTCGGCCAAGGCGGAGCGGCGGAGCGTCGTCAGGCGGCCGAGATGCTGCGGCGGGGTTATGCGCTGACCCTGCGGCTCGGCGCGCAGCCGGTCCAGGAGCACATCGAGTCGCTGGCGCGGTGGGCGCGCATCCCGCTGACGGAGGTTGGCGCCGTCGGCGATAGGACGGCCGGCGCCGAGGCGGTCGCGCTGACGCGTCGGGAGCGGGAGGTGCTGGGGCACGTCGTCGCAGGGCGGACCTACGCCGAGATCGCCGCCGCCCTCTTCCTCAGCGAGAAGACGGTCAGCACGCACATCTCAAACATTCTCCGCAAGACGGGCACGGCGAACCGCGTCGCGCTCGCGACGTGGGCCGGTCGGCAAGGCGGCGTGTCGTGAGCTCTGGTCGCGTCGTCGGGTCAGCGCTGGGTTCGCCTCGTTGGGTCCGTAGCGCCTGTCCGCCAAGAGCGTCGGCCAAACGGGAAAGGTGGGCCTGTGACGTTTTCAGCACCGCCCTGTGATGGGGGCCGCCCTAGCCGCTGGGGATGGATCGCTGACTAGCACGTTTACCATTTCGGGGAAGTCCCCACCATGGGGTCTTCCCCGAAATACGAGAAGCAGGTCGGTGTCCGCTGGCGCGCATGGCTCAGGGAACACCCTGGGGCGCCACCATGGCAGCGCCCCAGGGGTTCGGTCGGCGTCAGCCTCCCGGCTGGGTCACCCCGTTCACTGTGAGGGTGTAGCCAGCCTGCTTCGGCGCATTCTCAGTGTCGTCGTCGAACATCACGATCGCCGACACCGTGGTGGCCGAGGTGCCGATGGCATCGGCCAGTGCCGTCCCGTCGAACGTGGCGTCGAACGACCCGTCGAGGTCCATCCGGTGGACCCACACGGGGCTGCCGTCGTCACCGTACGCGACGAGCTGGACGGTGAAGCCCTGCACGGTCACCGGCAGCACCTCCGTTGCAGATTGCCAGCCGGTCAGCGAGTCGCTGGGGAGCGGTGTGCCGGCCGCGCTGATGTTGCGCACCCAGAACCCACCCTCGTCGACGCCTGAGTCGGTGATGTAGCGGAACGCCACCAGAACGCTCGTCCCGACGTAAGCACTCAGGTCAGCGGACTGAGGGCGCCATGTGCCCGAGTCGCCGGTGAATCCCGGCAGCTGGGCCACGACCTGGCTGATGGCACCAGGATCGTGTGCACTCGTCGTGTCCGCTGTGGGCAGGCTCGTCCAGGTAACCCCACCGTCGGTGGACACCTGCACATAGCCGAAGTCCCACCCGACCTCGGTGTCCCAGAGGGCGTCGAAGGTCAGGGCGCCCCCCCCGAGGGGGACGTTCACGCTGTGGACGATGGCGCGATCCAGGTTCGGGCCGCAGCCCGAGTAGAGGGCTGCGGGTCCGGTCCCGTCCGGCACGGCTGCACAGCTCGTAGCTGCGGTCGTGCCGTTCGGAGGTGTCGAGTCGACGGTCCACTGCACCGGGTCCGGGGCCAGCGCCGCGTCGCCGTTGAACGAGATCGAGGAGATCTGCCCAGCGGTGAGGTACGCACCGTCGCCGTCGCGGAGCCTGACGTAGTCCGAGCCGTTCGGCGGAGCACCCGCATCGATGTAGGCCTCGGCGTTGTCCCAGTTGATCTTGGCGGTGAGCGACGATGCCGTCACGTCGTCCTTGAGGATGCCGTTGACCATGCTGGCGGCATCGGCCTTCGCGTCAACGGCGACCATCGCAGCCCAGTTGTGCAGGGTGTCACGCGCGCTGGCGGTTGCCCCGACGGCGTCGAGCACCGCCTCCAGCCCGGCAAGCCCGTTGAGGGGCTGCCGGTGCAGGGCGGTCATGGCGGCTTCACCGTAGTGGCTCGCCAGGTACTCCGCGAACGAGTAGACCGCGCCGTAGTCACAGAGCGTCTCCGGGCCTCCCTGATCTCCCCAGGCGGTCAGGGAGTTCTCGGGTCCGCCGAAGCTCGGTGGGAGGTAACCCATGAAGCAGGCAAGGTGGCTGTCGGCGCCGGGAGCGTCAGGGGCGACCGACGGGTCGACGTAACCGACCAAGGTCTGTGCCCAGTCGGAGAGACCCTCGTTGATCCAGGACGCCTCGTCCGGGTCCTGGTAGGACTCGAGCAGGTGCTGGTACTCGTGGGCGAAAACGCCCTCGTAGAGGCGCGGTCGCGGGAGGCCGAGCGCCCGCGACGGGTCAGCCCCGATCGCCGCAGTGCAGGCCGCGTATGCCGGCTGGGCGGAGTCGTCGGGCGGGTTGGCACCGGTGCGGTGCGCCCAGTCGAAGACGTCGATCGTCATGGCGTTGCGGTCGAAGTACTCGTTGAAGACCGAGTAGAAGAAGCCCGCGATATACGTCTGACCGTCCAAAGCCGTCGGGTCGAAGTAGTTGGCGTCCCGGACGTTGTCGACCAGCGTCACGATGTTGTCGCCCTCGCCCTTGTACTCCGAGGAGGGCAGGTTCGGGATGAGCTTCGGCAAGATCGCGTTGTGCCCGTTGCGGACCGGCGGCACCGAGAAGGTCGTCGACTCCTTCGGGTAGATGTTGCTGTCGAACTCGTGGATGAACGTCGACACCTGGGCGTCCGTGACCTCAGTCGTGCCGAGGGCGTTGCGGCAGTCCCCCGGGGGGGAAGGCGCGATCGTCCGCCACCCACACCTCGATGTTGTTACCCACGCCACGAAGCGTGTAGTTCTTCAGGTAGATGCTGCCCGTGACATCGTTCAGTGCCAGCCAGGTGCGCGTCGCCCCGACCTTTGCCGGGCCCTTGGGTGCCTGGCCCTTCACCTTCTCGCTCTGCGTCTTGCTGAGCGCCAGCTTCTTGCCCTGGTTGTAGTTCGGGCCGGTATTTCGCAGATCGTTCTTGCCCTGGCCCTGGTTGGCGTTGGGGGCGGCCGAAGCCGCAAACCCCCCAGAGAATGCCAGACCCGTTGCCACGAGCGCGGCTGCGCCGGTGATCAGCGTCTTCGAACGTCGCCAATCCCTCATTGGGGAATCCCTTCTTCGCGAACGCCCGGGCGGCGCCGCAGCCGGGTTTGACGTCGGCGCTGCGGGGACCTGCAAAAGTCAAGCCCTTCCGTTCGTTCCCCGGAACGAGCCTTTGTCCGAGTCGGATATCAGCCCGATTGAGGTTGACCTAGATCCTCGGCGCGAGGACACTGTCGCGCCGGCAGTTCTCCGCCCGGCATCGGTGTCCAAGCAGTGTCGTGCACCGCCTCGCCCAGCACCCTGAGTCTGCTCGGCCTGGTCCGTCACCTGGCTCAGGTGGAGAACCACTGGTTCCAGCGCGCTCTGCAAGGGCGGACTTCAGCGCCACACCTTTACGAAGCCGAGGACGACCCGGACTGGGACTTCACGGGCGCAACCGCTGACCCCGCCGTCAGGACGAACCAGACTCCAGCACGGCGAAGTCCCGTTCGACGTACAGCCGGTGTTCCCACTCCTCGTTGAGGATGGCCCGTAGGCAGCGGCGTACTGCGAAGCTCATCGACTCCGGGTAACCCGGCTCCATGACGGGTTCGGTCATGCCGCCCAGTTCCTCGTCGGTGAGATCGGTGATCACCTGGCGCACGGTGGCCATCCGGTCCGATCGAAGTGCGAGCACCTCCTCCAGCGACGGCCGCGCGTCGCGGTCGCGCGGGACGCTGGGTTCGTCGGGCATCTCGTCGTGGGGCAGGTCCAGTGCGTCCCAGGGTGACGGCTCGCCCAAGATCGCGCGCTTCACCCAGGCATCCGTGGCGAACACGAGATGGCGAAGCGTCTCGATGAAGGACCACTCGTCCTCGACCCTCTCGTGGAGGAGCTCCGGGGCCATCCCGCGAGCCCGCTGGACGGTCTGCTCCCACAGCCGCTCGAGGATGTCCCATGCTTCGCGGAACCCATCGGCATCGGTGGGACGCATCTTGACGCGGTCCGGGTGCCGCCGGCTGAGCTCCACTTCCACGAGCGGCACGACGTCAACGCCGTTGACCCGGAGGTTCT
>JBBRWQ010000070.1:0-17243 GCA_038249115.1 Actinomycetales bacterium | reverse complement strand
GTCCTCCAGACATCTGGCGTCAAACCTCGATCGAGGATGTCGAACAGAACGCTCGCATGGTGGTCGGACCGGACAAACCGTACGGCAGCCATTCCCAGGCGGACATGGAGATGAAGCACTGGACAGTTCTCGCTGGCAGCCTCCGGGAACAGGGGGTGTTCGTCGGTGCCAAAGAATTGAGTGGTCTACCCCATGACGTCGAACTCGCCGAGAGGTTGCGCACCCGCCTCAGCGGGGGCTAACACCCACCCTGCCAGGGAAGGACGGCACCGACGATTGCTGCTTTGAGGCACCGCTGCGGAGCCCCTCACGGGTCACCGCTGCCTCCTCCGCTGGCTGCCGAGTCGGGCCGAGAAAATCTCGGATGCGGATCGGTGACCGGTCAGCGATCCCGTTGTGGAGCAGGGGACGGCTGTGGAGATTTGGTGGATCGGCTTCGGTCGTTGCCGGATGCCGGGGCGTTGCTTCGGGCCGGCCCATTGGTAGGAGGTGCGTCATGGCGGCGCTACTTATTGGATATGCCAGGGTCTCCACCGATCAGCAGGATCTGACGGCCCAACGCGATGGTCTTGCGGCGCTGGGGGTAGCAGCAAACCGGGTCTACGTCGACCAGGGACTGACGGGAACGAACAGGGAACGGCCAGGGTTGCGTGAAGCCTTGGCCGCTTGCCGAGAGGGCGACACGTTGGTGGTGACCAAGCTCGATCGGCTTGCACGGTCGCTGCCCGACGCGAGGGCTATCGCGGACGAGCTCACGCAAAGACAGGTTCGTCTGAACCTGGGCGGTTCGGTTTACGACCCCAACGACCCGGTCGGGCGTCTGTTGTTCAACGTGCTGGCTATGGTCGCGGAGTTTGAGACTGACCTGATCCGGTTGCGGACCAGGGAGGGCATGAAGGTTGCCAGGGCGAAGGGGCGCCTACGGGGCAAGCAGCCCAAGCTGAATCACCGGCAGGAGGCGCACCTGGTGGCTCTCTTCGATACCGGGGACCACAGCACTGCTGAACTGGCCGAACTATTCGGCGTCACCCGTTCGACCGTCTACCGCGCTGTAGAAAGGGAGCGGGCTCGCGCTGCCACGAGTTTGAGCGCAGGTTTGATCGCCGATTGAGAGGCGTCGCGATGTCCCGCAGGCCGCCCCCTGCGGGACCGCGACCTTCCTCCGGCCACCGCGCGTTCAACGCACCGCTCATGGTCCGGCTAACGGCGACTGCAGAGGACTAGCGAGCGAGTTGCATCATCGCAAGAGCGATGTCGCTGGTGCTGGTTACCATCGCGTCATGAGTAGATGCACAGCACCGGTACAGGGCCATCGCACAGCGAGCGGTCGCGCGGCCTGCCCCGCATGCGGCGGCGGCTATGGCGCATACTCGCCTCGGTCCTACTCCCCGCCGGTCTACCGGCCGCGGAGCAGTGTGGGCGGCACGAGCAGTGGGGGCGGGTCGGGCAGCAGCGCGCGGCCGAGCTGGTCGTCGAGCAGCTCCTCCGTGGCCTACACGCCTGCCGAAGTGCGGACGCTGACTCCTATTCGCCGTGAGGTGGAGGCGCGAGCGCATGCCTACCCTGACCTTCGCGACGTCTTCCTCTGCCACGCTTGGGATGACCGGCGCGGTGCTGCCAAGGAGTTGTACGACCTGCTCGAGTCCAACGACGTGTCAGTCTGGTTCAGCGAGAAGGACGTCATGCTCGGCGTGCCGCTGCTCCGCGCAATCGACAAGGGCCTGGCGAAGTCGCGTGCGGGGATCGTGCTCGTCACCCCTGCGCTGCTGACCCGCCTCGCGTCGGAGGGGATCGCTGACAAGGAACTCTCGGAGCTCTTGGCGCGCGACCAACTCATCCCCGTCGTGCACGAAACGACTTACGAGGCTCTCCGGGAGGTCAGCCCCTTACTCGGCTCGCGAAGCGGCTTGAACACTGCAGAAGATTCGATGGCAGACATCGCCGCCAAGATCGCCGAGCTGGTCGACGTGTAGGACCTCGTGTGGGGTGGCCGAACCGTTCTCGCTGGGAGGTCCCGTTCTGGTCACGCTCCGCGTGACTATCGGTCACCGGTCACCGGTCCATAGCAGGACTCTCGCTTGCGAGAACCTGCCCGTCGCGCCCGGCCCGAGGTGTCGGCGCGTCAATCAAGTTGGTCATCAGCACGCTTTCGTCGTGGAGGCCGCGCCGCCCTGTGTGCCTTCGATCCATTCTGGAGCTCGAACTCAACGCCGGACGACTCCCTGGAGAAGGCCCGTCTCAATCACGCATGTAGGCGGAACGTCGCTGTAGAGGAGGTGCCCAAAGTAGGTGCGAACCCGATATATCCGGCGCCTACCGAATAGCGGGTGTGGGTCCTAAACCACTGCAGACCGGAGGTCGTTAGTGGGCGGCTGCCATGATCTCGCTATGAGTGAACCCACCTGGGCCGATCAACTGTCAGCATGGTCAACCTTTGCTACCGCGACGCTCACCCTCGTCCTTGTCCTAGTGGCCGTAGTTGCGTGGCGCGCCGCAAAGCAGACCCTCATCGCATCTAGAGAAGCCAGTACAGCAGCTAAGGCCTCTGCAGAGGCGGCACGGAAAGCAAACGAGCAGGCGAAGCTCGACAGCATCGAGCAGACCCGTCCCTACGTCTACGCCGAGGTGATCCCAGGTCTGGCCGGTACGAGCACGTACGACATACGGATCGTCAACGTCGGCAAGTCGGCTGCCCGACAGATGAAGCTCGAATATGACCGCTGGCCTCAAAAGCCTGACGACGTCGCGTCCTCACTACAGCAACTCTTTGAGACGCCACGAACCCTGCCGCCTGGCTGCAGCATCAGGGCTTACTGGCGCCTCGACGGCCCGTTTACCGATGGCACCAACGAGGCTGGGCTCGGCAAGGACGGCAAGGTCAGCGTGTCGTACACCAGCGACGACCCGTCTCAGACCAAGTACACAGACACGTTTGACGTGATGGTCGAGAAGTCGGGCTTGTGGCCCGTAGGAGAGGAGGGCCCCGCCGCGGACGGGCTCAAGGGAGATTCTCGAAAGTTCTACCTGCTTGGTCAGGCGCTCGTGCGTCGAGTTGCGGAACTGAACCGTTAGCTGCTTCGTCCACCGAATGGCAGAACGCAGGATTTGGCACGAACAGAGCGCGTTGTTGTCCGGTCAGCCATCCTCGAACGCGACAGCCGGCGATGTCCGGCGCGCGGCTCCTCATCCCTACCGAATCCAGGCGAGTGTCGCACTGAGGGAACGGCCTGTGGAGTGGGCTGCCCGGCGTTCATTGCAACTGATGGAGGTCGAGGATTGCGCAGGCACGGCGCGCGACGGTGCTTCGGATGACGGGCATGCCCTCCGCGGTCAGCTCGGCGCGGGCCTGTGCCTGGATGGCAGGTCGCAGGCCGTCGGTCTCGGCCAGTCGTGCCTCCATTTCGGCGAGTTCGTTGGCGTCCATGGCTTGGCCGGGTCCGAAAGCCACGGTGTCCCACCACGGTCCGGCTTCGGCCACCCTTGCGGGCGAGTGGCTTTCCCGTTCCCGGGCAACGGCCAGGAGGGCCTGTTCCATCGAGGCCGGTGGCCACCCTCTGGTCACCACAGCCAGCTTGATGACGACCGCTCGGTGCCTGGCGGTCGGTTTGCCCAGGAGCTGGCGGGCGGTCATGCACTGACGGGCCAGCTCGTCGAGGTCGGTGATGCCGCAGGCTTCCAGCAGATCGTGGACTGCCTCCTCCACCGGCATCGGCGCAGACCGCCCGCGCTGTGAGGGGGCAGGGGGAGGGGGGTTGTCGGTAAGGATCTCTGGGTTGGGCGGCAGTTCTGCGGCCACCCTGGCCGCACAACTGCGGCCAGGGGTAGCCGCAGATTTGCGGCCACCGTTTCTGGGGGGTTCGGGGGTAGCCGCAGAACTGCGGCTACCCCCATGGGCGGTCGCCACCAAGGCCGGTGCGGTGGTGCGCACGTGGTACCGGTTGGACAAGAACTGCTCACCGCTGCGGCGGTGCTCGACGCGGACGATGCCGGCTTCGGTGAGCTGGCGCATCGCCCGGTCGACGGCGTCGACCGAGCGGCGCAGGCGCCGGGCCAGGGTTTGCCGGGACGGCATCCGGGACCCGGAGCCGTTCCCGTAGCGAAGCAGCAGGGAGTACAGGCGGAACGCGCCGTCGGAGAGGGCCGCGTCGATCACCCATTCGGGGACGATCGCGAACCGCGGTTCCTCGACGACGAGGGTGCTGGCGCCGGGGGGCGGCGTGTGCAGCGGTGGGGCTTCTCGGGTCACGGTGATGGCCTTTCGAGCGGATGCGCTGAGGGTGGGCAAGGCTGACTCGACCGCTGCCCTCGACGGGGGCGCGCGTCAGGAATGCGTCGGGGAACGCACCAGGGACTGCACGGACAGAGTGGTGTCAAGCGGCTGCGTGTGGGCGCATCCGTGGGCGCAGACTGTTTACGGAGGCCTGGCATTGACCGACACTGGCCAACAGCAACGGCTCCTGACTTTGTGCTCGGGCAGCACGGGGCGAGAGGCGCTGATACGCAACGGATTTCGCCCCCGCTCGTACGGATCAGAAGGTTGGGGGTTCGAATCCCTCCGGGCGCGCTCTGTTGAGACAGACGATCCAGGCCCCTGACCAGCGGAAACGCCGGCGGGGGCCTTGCTCGTTTCCTGATGAGCACCAGCTTCATCCTCCTTCTGAGGGCTGTTTTGAGGGCTTTGCTGCAGGGATGCTGCAGGAACTGCCTGGGAGGACGCCTTCAGCGCTCCGGCGATCTGCTCGGCCGCGGCCCGGTGATGATCATCGACTTGATGGTCTCGACGTCGTTGGACGTTTTGAGCGCAGCGAAGTCGATGTCCGCAGTCGGGCGGCGAAGTGGCCAGACGAAGCAGGAGCCTTCGAGCGAATACAACCGCTAGTACTCGTCGCTGGCTGGCCCTGCGTTCTTCGCCATCGCCCGCAGGTCCAGGTACGCGCGGCCTGCGAGCGTGGCGCGGGTCGGTGGTGGCGTGCGCCCCACGGTCACAGGAGAACCTCCAAGGCGTTGAGTAGGGCAGGCATCGCCCTCGGAAAGGCTCTGGCGACCGCGATCAGTTGGGCTGGTTGGCCACCGCTGGCCAGCCACCTGCGCAGGGCCTGGTTAGCGACATCCGAGCCGGACGTGTTCCGGAGGCGGTACGTGTCCACGATGGTTCTGGGTGCGCTATACAGGCCGATGGTCGTGGTGCCGTCGACCGGAACTCTGGTCCGGCCGATGTCGAATGTGGCCGGGTCGAAGCTGTGCCATCGGATGACTCCTGACAGCCGCGGCTGCCATTTGCCCCGAGGCAGCGCGATGTCGTGCCGAGCGGGAATGGCATCGGTGAGATCGTGTCGCGCCAAGGCTGACAGCAGACAGATCGTGGCCTCTGGGGCACGCGTTGCGACCGCAAGGAGGTCAAAGTCAGTGACCTCGGCATCGGCTTTCCGGTAGAGCCCGCGGCCGACACACACGGCGCGCGACGGTGCGACGGATGACGGGCATACCCTCGGCGGCCAGCTCGGCACGGGCCTGCGCTTGGAGGGCAGGCCGCAGCCCGTCGGTCTCGGCCAGGCGAGCCTCCGAGGCGGCGAGCTCTTGGGCGTCCATGCCGGGCTCAGCGTCCGGGAGCAGGGTGTCCCACCAGGGGCCGGCTTCGGCAACGCGCGCAGGCGAGTGGCTGTCCCGGTCTGCGGCGACTGCCAACAAGGCCTGCTCCACGGAGGCGGCCGGCCATCCCCTGGTCGCCACCGCGCTGCTGATCACGACCGCCAGGCACCGCGCCGTCCACCGGGTGGTCGGCTTCCCCAGTGCCCGGTCGACCGCATCCACCGAACGGCGCAGCCGGCGGGGGCCTTGCTCGTTGATCTTCGGATGTTCACGTCGGTGTCTGAGGGACGAACAGGTCGAGCAGTTCGTCCAGGCCGTGACCGGCGGCCAGCGGATGGCGGAAGGGCCGCCCGCTTGGGACCGTGTAGCTGTTGCGACGACCGACGCGCGCCCTGGTCAGGTACCCGGCCGTGACAAGGTCAGCCACGATCTTCTGCGCCGCCCGTTCCGTGATGCCGACCGTGAGCGCTACGTCACGCAGACGGACCTGACGGTCGCGTGCGATGGCGAGCAGCACGTGCGCGTGGTTGGTCAGGAAGGTCCACCGTGCCCCCGGTGCCGCGACGGGCTCCGGTCCGACAACGGAATTCTGATTCGTCATTTGTAGTACGTTAGCCCCTGGCCGGGTTTCCACTGCCCGAACAGGTCCATACAGGACGTTCCGCCCCGCAGAAAGAGGCAACATGTCGGCGAACGTTGGCGCAGGCTACCGGTCGACTGCCAGCCAGTCGTACCGGCGATCCGAAGCCGCGGGCGGCACCCGGGTTGGTCTGCTGGTGAGGCTGTTCAGCACCGGGTTGACTTGCGCCTCTTCGCGTACATCGTCCCGGCACGGACGCGGAAGCCGATAGTGCTCGAGGTCAGCCTCCTGCGGTGGGCTCTTACGATCGGCCTCATCGTGGGGCTGCTCGCGCTGGATCTCGGGCTGGCAGCAGCCCGGCCGCACGAGGTGGGGTTCCGCGAGGCCGCCGTCTCTTCGGTGCTGTACATCGGCGTGGCCTTGGTGTTCGGCCTGGTCTTCACCGCCCAGACGGGCGGAGAGCTGGGCGCCCAGTACTTCGCCGGCTACATCGTCGAGAAAAGCCTCTCGGTCGACAACCTGTTCGTCTTCGTCATCATCATGAGCACTTTCGCCGTACCCGCGATCCGGCAGCAGAAGGTCCTGACCTTCGGGATCGTCCTCGCGCTGGTCCTGCGCGCGATCTTCATCGCTGTGGGTGCCGCCCTTCTCGAGCTGTTCGCCTTCATGTTCCTCATCTTCGGCCTCGTGCTGATCGTCACGGCCGTGCAGCTCTACCGCCACCGCGACGTCGACCCCGACGTGCAGGACAACGCAATGGTCCGCCTGGCCCGTCGAGCCCTCCCGGTCACCGACGACTACGACCGCGGCCGGATGTTCACCCGCCACAACGGACGGCGCGCCGTAACCCCCCTGTTCATTGTGCTGGTCGCGATCGGCAGCAGCGACCTGCTGTTCGCCCTTGACTCGATCCCCGCGGTCTTCGGGATCACCGAAGAGCCATACATCGTGTTCACCGCGAACGCCTTCGCCCTGCTGGGCTTGCGTGCCCTGTTCTTCCTCGTCAAGGGACTGCTCGACCGGCTCGTCTACCTCTCGACCGGCCTCTCGCTCATCCTGGCCTTCATCGGCGTCAAGCTTGTGCTGCACTGGGGACACGGGATGCACGACAGCGTCCCGGAGATCAGTACCAACCTCAGCCTGGTCGTCGTCGTCGTCGTGCTGATCCTGACCACTGTCGCGAGTCTGCTCAAGGTCCGCCGCGACCCCGAGACGCGCGCGCACCCTGGGTCGCTCACTGGGCACAAGACACCTGACACTGAAAGCCGGTGAGTCCCCCGCACCTTGCAAGCTGCCCGTACCGGCAATGCTGCTTTGGTGACCCACCGATGTCGTGCTCCTTGGTTCGTGGAGACCGTCAGCTGACAGAGCCCTCTTGTGAGGCAGGTGGAGGCCATTGACCATGCGCCTAGACGCATGCTCCGTTCCAAGACCGGTGCGCGAGCCAACTCAGGACTAGACCTACGACAAACAATTCGCTAATCTGGTATCTCACGTTGAAGCAACACCCTTCGCACGTCCATCCACGAAAGGCAGCCACCATGAACAAGGTTCGCATCCTGCTCGTGGCCGCTCTCACGGCTGGCACCGTCGTGCTGCCCACAGCCGGCGCATCCGCCGCGACCCCCGACCCCGGTCCGGCGTTCGGACATCACGTCTCCGAATGTGCCAGGGCGATGGACTTCTCGGGGGCACACAACCCCGGCATGCACCAAGGCAAGGCAGGTTGGGACGGCATGACGACGTGCACCATTGTCTGACAGCCGGAAGCTTCTCCACGTCACGCGTCCGCACGTATTCGGCTGTGGGACAGTGCAATTGGCCACAGTTGATGATCAGTCCTTGGGGCTTCGTGCGACTGCGCCGACGGTTCGGGAACTGGCGCGCTCCGGCCATCGGCCTGGCCATCTTTGCCGCGATGTTCTCGCTGTCAACGTTCGTCATCGGCCCGGCGATCAGCGCAGGGGGCGACGTCTCGCCGGGACCTGCACCGGTACCGAGCGTGGGCAGCAGCGTTGATCACTGACCGTGCAAACCACGCAGCAGAACTCGCCCAGACGACGTAAGGAAACACCTCGATGAAGTTCACCCTGCGCACCCTTGTCCTACCCACCGCACTGGCAGCCGCTCTGCTCCTGGGCGCATGCGGAACCAGCACCAACGCTGGCGGCCATGACACGTCCGGCATGAACGGCACGACGACCAGCACCCCGACGGCCAGCAGCACCCCGGCCGCCGGAGCCAACAACGCGGCCGACATCGCCTTCGCGACCGATATGATCCCTCACCACGCCCAGGCCATCGAGATGGCCGACATGGCTCTCAAACAGGCGACCGATGCCCAGGTCAAGGCTCTCGCGCCGGAGATCAAAGCGGCTCAAGACCCTGAGATCGCGAGGATGTCCGGTTGGCTCGCCGGCTGGGGAGCACCGGTCCCAGCCACCGCGGGCGGGCATGACATGTCCGGCCCGGGCGGGCAGATGGACGGGATGATGTCTGCCGAGGAGATGACCGACCTGGGCGCGGCGACCGGTTCGGCGTTCGACCGGATGTGGCTGCAGATGATGGTCAGGCACCACCAGGGCGCGGTGGCCATGGCCAAGACCGAACTGGCCCAAGGGACCAACCCTGAGAGCAAGGAGCTCGCCCAGTCGATCATCGACAGTCAGAGCGCGGAGATCACGCAGATGACCTCGATCCTGACCGGGATCCCGGGCTGAGGGTTGCACGCTGTTCGCGAACTATCTCATCGGCCTGCGCGAAGGCCTCGAGGCGTCGCTCGCGGTCGGAATCCTGGTCGCCTACGTCGTCGAACTGGGGCGCGGGTGGGCGTTCACAGCCCGGGCGCGTCGTAGAGCGGGAACCATCGGGCGAGGTCGGCTTCGACGCGCAGGTCCTGTTCGAGCGCGGATTTGATCTGTAGTTCCTTGGCGGTGTCACGCCGGTCCGGACCGGTGGGCGCGAATGGGTACCAGCTGCCACGCTTGTATAGGTAGACCAGGCCCAGGGGCTGCGCGCCGTCGGTGAAGGCGATGAGTGTGCAGAGGAGCGCGGCGCCGAAGCGGGCGTCTACAAGGCTGCTGTTGACCGCGTGCAGGTCGGTCACCAGCCCGTCGAGGTCATCAGGGGTGGTGGTGCGGATCAGCCAGGTGAAACCGTAGCTGTCGGACTGCTCACTGTATTTGCCTTCATCTAGTGCAAGCAGCTGCTCGACCTGCTCGCGCAGCCCGGTGAAGGCGCCGCCTTCGGCGGCCTTGAAACAGACCGAGCCGACGCCCGTCGGCTGGAACCGGGTGCTGGTCTGCAGGGTGACAGCGGCGGCGGGTAAGCCGAAAAGCTGGTCGAGGTTGGGTGCGGCTGGTTTGGTCCGGCCGAGCATTGTGTCCAGGAAACCCACCGGACTACACCTGCTGCCCGAGCTCGCGGGATAGGCCCGCAAGCTGTTCGAGGCGCCGGTCCAGCGGTGGGTGGGTGGCGAACAGCGAGGTCAGGCTGAAGCCAGGCGCAAAGGCGGGGGCGAAGAAGAACGCGTTGAATGCTTCGGCCTGGCGCAGGTCCCGGGTGGGAATGCGGGCAATGTCACCGCTGACCTTGGCCAGCGCCGAGGCCAGCGCCGAAGGTCGCCCGGTCAACATGGCCCCGGACCGGTCCGCGGACAGCTCCCGGTAGCGTGAAAGTGCCCGGGTGAGCAGGAAGGACAGCGCGTAGACGACGGCCGAGACTGCCACCACGGCCATCAGCACCAACGCTGTGCTGTCACCCTCATCCTCCCGGTCTCGGTTGCCGCCGAAACCCCCGTAGAAGCCGGCGTAGAGGCCGAATCGGGTGATCAGCCCCGCGAGTACGCCCAGGAAGGACGCCACGGTCATGACCGCGACGTCGCGGTGCGCGACGTGAGACAGCTCGTGCGCCAGGACCCCCTCAAGTTCCTCGACCTCCAGGCGACGCATGAGGCCGGTGGTCGCGCAGACGACGGCCTTGCTGGGGCTGCGTCCGGTGGCGAATGCGTTGGGCACGTCGACGTCGGCGATCGCGACCGCTGGCTTGGGCATGTCTGCTAGCGCGCACAGCCGGTCGATGACCCCGTGCAGCTCGGGTGCCTGCTCGGGGGTCACGATCCGGCCGTGCATCGCGTACAGCGCGATCCGGTCCGAGAACCAGTACTGGGCGAACAAGAGCCCACCGGCGATCACGATCGCCAGCACTGCACTCTTGATCAGGACGATCAGCACCGCGGTGAACACCACGTACAGCAGGCCGAGCAGGAATATCGTGGCCAGCATCCGTCTGGTCAAGCCGCGATCGGGTGCGAATCGGCTCTTCATCGGCTCATCCTGGGATCAATCCGTCCTCGCTGAGCAGCGCGGACACCTCGGCGAGGCTGCTGTCCGGACCAGGGAGAATGAGGTCGGAGGCCGTGAGGTTTTCGTCGGGCACCGCAGAGCCAAGAGCTCGGACCCGATCCAGCAACCTCGTCAGCTCACGCGCGAATCCCGGCTCATCACCTGCGTTGACCGCCCTAGCCAGCTCAGCGTCCAGCTCGTTCAGCTCCGGCAGGTGTTCCTCAGCCAGCTCCAGCTGGCCCTCGCCCAGTATCCGTACGATCATGACTTTGCCTCCTGTGGCTGGGCAGGTCCGGCGGTCAACGCGTCCTGCGGGGAGCTGCCGACGGGCAGGGCCGTCTTGAGTCTGGAGAGCTCGGCCTCGACGTCGGACGTCGACGACATCCGCTCCAGCTCGACCTGGATGTCGTCTTTGGTCGACCCGGTGGCATCCTCCAACGCCCCCGAGACGAGGAGGTCGTCGATCGCACCGGCGCGGGCCTGCAGCTGCGCGGTCTTGTCTTCAGCACGCTGCATGGCCAGCCCGACATCGCCCATTTCTTCGCTGATGCCCGAGACGGCTTCACCGACACGCGTTTCGGCTTCGGCGGCTGAGTAGTTGGCCTTGATCGTCTCCTTGCGGGTCCTGAAGGCCTCGACCTTGGCTTCGAGCCGCTGCAAGGCGGCGGTCAGCTTGTCCTGCTGGTCCTGCAGGGCGGCCTCTTGCTGGGTGAGGTCCGTCAGTTGCTGCTGAGCGGCGGACCGTCGCGTCAGCGCCTCTCGGGCCAGATCCTCCCGGCCAGCGGCCAGCGAGGCCGCTGCCTGCTGCTCCAGCTTGTCCGCGCGAGCGGTCAGCTGATTCTTCTGCAGTTCGACTCGCTTGCGGCTAGTCGCCACGTCAGCGAGACCACGGCGCACCTGCTGCACCATTTCCATCTGCTTCTGATAGGAGTAGTCCAGTGTCTCCCGTGGGTCCTCGGCGCGGTCCAGCGCCCGAGACGCTTTCGCGCGGAAGATCAGGGCCAGGCGTTTGCTCAAGCTCATGATGGTGTTCCCTTCGTGTGGTAACCAGATTGAAAGAGGATCAGGCAGGACGTCATCCCGGGACTCTTGCGAGTCCGAGCGACCGGGGTGAGTGCTCCGGGCGTGTGACTTTTCAGTCCCGCCATCACGCTCCGACGTGAAGGTCGGGTCGGCAAAGCCTGAAGGATTGATGAAGACGCCGACTGTAGGGCTCACTGCCAAAACAGTGCCGCGGTTGCCGCCAGCGCCACGAGCGAAGCGGAGCCAAGGATGACCTTCCGCCCGTACGTGGTGGTTCTTGGGATCCCCCGCAATGGGAAGAGCAGCTGCCGTCCGGCTGTGTAGGCGGCGAACCCGGCGACGAAGACGAGCCCCCCGGCGTTGGCTCCAAAGATGACGACCGCTGCGAGGGCGAGGGCGCCGACGACCCCGGCGAGCGAGGACTCCAACAGTTGCACTGGGACGCGGCGAACACCGAGGCGCCGGTCCGAGGACCAAACCCCCCAGCGTGAGTTGGTGGGACGGCCGACGCAGCAGCCGCCCAGGAGACAGCCCAAGCGCCCCACCATCATGCCTAGCAACAGGCCGGGCGCCGTAGCATCGAGCACCGCGCCGGGCGACAGCCCGAGCAGCATTGCCCCACCGACCAATGTGGCGACCGCGACCAGTACGAAGCCCTGAATCGACATGCCGGGCGTGAGCAGGCTCCGGCGCTCTCCCGGGTGCGTCGCGAGGAAGTACGTCTTCGCACCGAGCAGTCCGAGAATGCATGCCAGCAGCGACAAGGGCAGCAGTAGCCGGACGGGCAGCCCCAGACGCGGCGCCAGCAGGCCCTGGATCGCCAAGGCCAGGATGGTGCCTGTGCCCACCAGCGCCGGCCAGGCCCCGAGGCGTGCGCCAGGCGCCAGGACATTGACAACGCGACCGAAGGTCGTGGAGCCGAAAGCCGTCCCGTTCGGCAGCCGTGGATCGGTGACCGACATCCAGTCTGCTGGTGAGTCCTCTGGCGCTGGCTCCACCGGTGTGGCCGCGACGTCCCAGATGCCATGCTGCAGGTTGGGGATCCTCGTCGTGACAGCGATGCGACCGCTCCCTGGGACGACATCATCGACGGCCACAAGGGCGGTGAACGTCTCACTCTGGCCTGGCTCCGGTTGCCCACGGAGCTGGCCGCTGAGGTGCACCCTGACGGAGTAGCGAGCGCCGTCAGGCGCGGCGTCGAACCAGTAGGTGACGCCCAGGGCCTGCGGTTTGATCTCCTCGACGGCTTGGCAGTTGAAGGAGCTCACCTCGACGGGGGCGGAGCCGGACGCCAGGGCCAGCCGTGGAGGGTGCACATGAGGGTTTGTGGTGGTCGGCATGGCCTCCGGAGGGGTCGCAGATATGGGCGCTGGCGGCGCAGGGGAGACAGCGGACGGCAATTCCGTAGCGGCGGAGAACAGGGCCTCAGCCGACACGGGCGTCCGCCCGGGGAGCAGCCGCGAGCCCCCAGGCCGATCCTCGGGCGGGCGCTCGCGGGTGAAGGCGCTGCCTCTCGGCAGTGGGCGCGCACCACCGGCTACCGGTCCGGAATTGGGCTGTTCCTCGGGCGACCGACGCGGTTTGGCAGAGGGGCGGCGACGGCGCTGACTCCTGTTCACCCGCGGCCTGCCGCGCCGCCGCAACACCCAACCGAAAGGTGAGTCTGTGCGGCATCATCGTGGCTGCCTGTTCCGTGGCCGCCGCAACACCCTTCTGAGGCAGCGAAGTCCGCCACGCCCTCGTACGTCATCGCTTGTGGACACTCGCTGAGTATCTGACCCAGTCCAGACTGGACCATGGAGACCGCCTCAGCCGCGTGCACGGCGGCGAAAGTGCTAGCGCCTTCGTGTTCCATCACCGCGGTGTAGGAGCCGTCCGCTGCGCGCAGCAGGCGTCGTCCCTTCAGCCCGGCCGTCCCGCGTAGCTGGTCATTGGACGAGGCGAACCAGTCTCGGAAATCCTTGTCCAGCTCGGCGGTCACAGTGGGGAATCGGACGATCGAGATGTGCATGTCAACCTCCATAAGCAGTGGCTCTGTCATACGCCGTGGCGCCGTCCAGCGGATGGTCATCCTCAACCGTGGCCCAACTTTGGCCCGTCGCCAATGGCCCGCATTTCGACGAGCTTCGAAGCGATCCGGCGGTTACGCAGTGGGCGAGGCCGTCATGGCCATGTCCATTCCTGGCATGCAAGGCATGTCCGTTCCTGACATGCCTTGGCGCATCATGGCGGGGTTGTGTGTCCCAGAAAAGCCCATCGTCCTAGCGCAAACGGAGACGTGCTGGCCAAACCCAGGCCCCGGGGCGGGTGTCGCCGCGGACGCGGCGCCGGCGGACAGCAAGAGGGTGCCGGCCGCCAGAGTGGTCGTGACGAGGATGCGGACTGAATTCATGATCGAGGCCTTTCGTCGTGGTGAAGGTGCGTCGTCGATCCGCAGGACCGATGTTGGTGGGTTGCTTTCCCGCCGGGGTCCTGCGGCGTCTTCCACTTTGACGCCCAGAAGTATCGGTTCCAGCGAGGGACTATGGAGAAACGATGAAGATACCCCGGCGCACCCGGCAGTCGGTGCCGGCGTCGATCTTGACGAAATCTTCATGGTTCCGGGGTCAGGACGACATGATCGTGGCGCTGGCTGAAGATACCCCAGTGGGGTACCGCCGGACGGTGTTGAGGGTCGACGGTCGCACAGGGCCGGCGCTACCCCGACGGGGTCTGGTAACTGTGCCGGGGCCGGTGGCGGGAAAGCTGGCCAGGTTCTCGCGCTGTTGTACGGCGAACCCGAATGCAGGGGAGCCGACTCGGTCCGGGCCGGGGTACTGCCTGCGTTGCCTGCTGATCGTCTCAAGGTCGGTCATTGGGTGAACCGTCCACCTGATGCACGAGGGTATTGACCAAGTTTTGGTGAAGGTTTGGCCCAACTTCATGGAGCGCGGAATATGGGTCTCGAGGTACGTGACGAAGCTGGAAGGGGTGACCTTGATGTTTGTTGGAGCGTGGCCAGCTCAATCGGTTGCGGCGCATCGAAGGCCAGGTGCGGTCGACGCGGTCGTGAACACCACGCCGAAAGGGGTCGCGGCCACCAACCTCGACAGGTACCGCGTGGCGGGGGCAAGGCCGATGACCTTCTCCAAAGGGATGCTGCCCACGACCGTGCCCGTCCACCCGACCCCGTTTGTATGAAGCTCTGGGCGCTGGCCAGGTGACCGAACAGTCTGAGAATGCCCTGACCGCCGGCGCGACGAGCTGACCGGCGACAACCTTCAGAGTTTCTTCATCATCCTTATACGAATTGGCATGGGTTCAACACCCATGTTGGAGGTGGCAGATTCGCGAGCAACACATCCGTAGCCGTGCCAGACCAACAGCAGGAAGGCCTAAGACAATGGACACCAACATGCCAGGTCACAACCACAGCGGGAAAGGCCACCTGCTCTGGATGCTCGGTCTCGGGGGCGTCATCTTCGTCGTCCTGCTTGGCACTGGACGTTCAGTCGGGCAGGCCTCGCTTCTAGCGCTCTTCTTGGCGTGCCCTCTGATGATGGTCGGGATGATGTTCATGATGGGCGGCGACAAAGGCCACCAGCACGACAATGACCCCACAGACCACCAGCACGACAATGACCCCACCGACCGCCAAGGCCACGAAGCGCCAGAGAGCTGGCAGGACTCGCCCAACATCAGCCGTCCCCCTCAGCCCCCCAAGACCACAAGCTGGACCTGAGCGGCCCCGCCAACCCCAGCGCAGTCTGGGGTTGGCGGGAGTCCTTGGGTGTCTCCATGTTCTGGACAAGTCGTTGCCCACACCCATGAAAGGCCAAGCCCGCATGTCAGAGCTGTCCCGTCGCCACCTCTTCCTCGGAGCCTTCGGGCTTGCCGGTCTCGCGGCGGTCAGCGCCTGCGAGGGCACGGCCGCAAAGTCGAACGCCGCCGAGGCCATCCGCCGCGCCGAGGCGGTACGCCGCAGCACAGGCCAGGGTGTGGTCACAGCAAAGCTGACGCCACGAGCGACTACGGTCGACCTCGGTGGCCCGGTGGTCAACACCTGGGCCTACGGCGACTCGGTGCCAGGGCCGCTGCTTCGGGCACGCGCCGGCGACCTCCTGCGGGTTCAGGTGGACAACCAGCTACCGGCCACGACCAGCGTGCACTGGCACGGCATCGCTCTGCGCAACGACATGGACGGCGTACCAGGCATGACCCAGGCCCCGATCAACCCGGAGACGAAGTTCACCTACGAGTTCACCGTCCCGGACCCAGGCACCTACTTCTACCACCCCCACTCCGGCGTCCAGCTCGACCGCGGCCTGCACGGGGCACTGCTGGTGGACGAGGTGGCCGACCCAGGCGGCTACGACGTCGAATGGACCGTGATGCTCGATGACTGGGTCGACGGCACCGGCCGCACCCCCGAGCAGGTCCTCAAAGGGCTCACCTCGAGCGGCGCGGCGGCCGGCTCCGGCAACACCATGGGCGACATGGGTGGCATGGACATGGGCAGCGGCATGGGGGAGGGCATGACCTCACCGCTGCTGGGCGGCGCAGGCGACATCGCCTATCCGCACTACCTGGCCAACGGACGCGTTCCCGCCGCGCCGGTGACCCTCAGCGCCAAGCCCGGACAACGGGCCAGGCTGCGCCTGATCAACGCCGGCTCGGACACCGCGTTCCGGGTCGCGCTCGGCGGTCATCGGCTCACTGTCACTCACAGCGATGGATTCCCCGTCGCGCCCCTGACCACCGACTCGCTTTTGATCGGGATGGGCGAGCGGTATGACGTGCTGGTCACCGTCGGCGACGGGGTCTTCCCACTCGTCGCGCTCGCCGAGGGTAAGCAGGGCAACGCCCTTGCCCTCGTGCGTTCAGCGGCCGGAACACCGCCGAAGGCATCCGCCCGCCCAGCCGAGCTCGCAGGGAAGGTCACTGTCAGCACCGATCTGACCGGCACAGAAAGCGTCCGGCTCCAGAAAAAGGGCGTGGACCGGACCCACGACCTGGTGCTGAGCGGCTCGATGGCCCCGTACCGGTGGACCCTCAACGGCAAGACCTTCCCCGACACTGACCCGTTACAGGTCGAGGCGGGTCAGCGGGTCCGGCTGCGGTTCCAGAACATGTCGATGATGTTCCACCCAATGCATGTCCACGGTCACACCTTCGGACTGGTTCAGGGTGGCGCACGCAAGGACACCGTCATCGTTCGCCCGATGCAGACCGTGGAAGTGGACCTCGACGCCACCAACCCCGGTCAGTGGGCGACCCACTGCCACAACATCTACCACGCCGAGACGGGCATGATGACGACCCTCTCTTACCCGTCCTGAGTGACCGAGATCGCCAAGCTGGCTGTCGTGCCGCGGCGTCGGTGGCCACTGCGAGGTGCACCCTGAGGGTGACGTTGGCCGCGGTGGCGTTGTCGGCTCACGCGGCGTCCGGCAGCCAAGCCCTGAACCCTGTCGTCGTGCTAGCGCCCGGTTAGCGCGATCGCGAGGTCGGCGACGATCACGAGTGCTCGCAGATGACTGTTTCTGCCCTGTGGTGTCAGGAGCGACCCAAGGCGGTAGGAGTCGATGTTGACGGAATCTTCAGGGTTTCTGGGTCGGGACAACATGATCGTGACGTTATCTGGAGGTACCCCGGTTGGGGTGCCTCCAGACGGTGTTGAGGATGGCCATTTCCAGTCGCGGCACCTCTGGAGTCCCAGCGGCGTCGAG
>JBBRWQ010000069.1:0-17637 GCA_038249115.1 Actinomycetales bacterium | reverse complement strand
GACATCTCCATCGACCAGGGTGGCTGCTTCGAGGACTCCCACCCCACCACGCACGCGGACCCGACCTACAAGGTCCACAACTCGGTGTTCTACTGCGTGGCCAACATGCCTGGCGCGGTGCCTCACACCTCGACCTACGCGCTCACGAACGTGACCCTGCCGTATGCCGTGGAGCTCGCCAACCAGGGATGGCGCAAGGCGCTGGCCTCCGACCCGGCGCTGGCGCTGGGCCTGAACACCCACGACGGCCACGTCACCTACGGCCCGGTTGCCGAGACACATGGGTTCAAGTCCGTGAGCCTCGAAGAGGTACTTCGCTGACCCAAGCCGACTCACCTATGACGCGCGCGACCCGCGGGTGGCTTGACCACCTGCGGGTCGAACGTGGTGCCGCCGCCAACACGCTGAGCTCCTATCGCCGTGACCTCGCGCGATATGTGCAGTTCTTGGGTGACCGGGGAATCAGCGATCCGGCCGCGGTGGGGGAGTCCGACGTCACGGAGTTCCTTGCCTCACTGCGTGAAGGGGCGTCACAGGGGGAGGGAGAACCCGAGCGGTCGCCGTTGTCAGCAGCTTCGGCTGCTCGCACCCTGGTGGCGGTCCGAGGGCTGCATAAGTTTCTGGCACTCGAGGGGGAGACGATCACAGATCCTGCTGGTGCGGTGGCCCCGCCCAAAGCGCCCAAACGACTACCCAAGGCCATCTCGGTCCACGAGGTCGAACGGCTGCTCTCGGCGGCCAGCGTGGGAGAGACCACGGCTTCCCTGCGCGATCGCGCGATCGTTGAGGTTCTCTACGGCGCCGGCGCACGGATCAGTGAGGCCGTCGGCCTTGACGTGGACGACATCGACCTGGACCAGGGCTCGGTCAGGCTGCTGGGCAAGGGCAGCAAAGAGCGCATCGTGCCCCTCGGGCGCTACGCAAGAGAAGCGGTGACGGCATACACGGTTCGCGCTCGTCCGTCATTCGCGGTCAGGGGCAAAGGGACTCCTGCCCTGTTTCTGAACCAGCGTGGGGGACGGCTCTCCCGGCAGAGCGCATGGAAGGCGATCCACGCGGCCGCCGAACGCGCTGACCTTGGGGGCAAGATCAGCCCCCACACGCTGAGGCACTCCTTTGCCACGCACCTGCTCGATGGCGGGGCCGACGTGCGAGTGGTGCAGGAGCTGCTCGGGCACGCCTCCGTGACGACCACCCAGATCTACACGATGGTGACCGTCCAGCGACTGCGCGAGGTCTATGCGGAGGCGCATCCACGCGCCCGCTGAGCGATTCGCCGCCGACAGGCCGACGCCCGTCTTGGCGCCGGACCGCTTGCGCGACTAGTCTCAACGCGATCAGCGAGAGGCTGACCGATGCTCTTTCGAATGCGCTGGGAGTGAAACACCTGTGACCTACGAGGTGACCACAGCCGTGGCCGAGACGCCAGCGCGGACTCCGGCCCAACTACCTGGCACCCAGGGCGCCGGAGTCGGACAGATCGGACCCACGGGCCGGGTGATGCCCGAGTTCCCCAAGCCTCCGGCGCTGCACAGCCATGGTCCAGCGAGAATCATCGCGCTGTGCAACCAGAAAGGTGGCGTGGGCAAGACAACGACCACCATCAACCTCGGCGCTGCTCTCGCCGAGTGCGGGCGCAAGGTGCTTCTTGTCGACTTCGACCCGCAGGGTGCCTTGTCGGTCGGTCTGGGCGTGCCCATCCAGGAGCTGGATGTCACGATCTACAACCTCTTGGTCGAGCGCGGGCACAACGTGCACGACGTGGTCCAGCACACCAACACCGAGAACCTCGACATCCTGCCAGCCAATATCGACCTGTCGGCCGCCGAGGTGCAACTGGTGGGCGAGGTGGCCCGAGAGATGGTGCTGTCCAGGGTCCTTCGACCGATTGTGGACGACTACGACGTGATCCTGATCGACTGCCAGCCTTCGCTGGGTCTGCTGACGGTCAACGCCCTGACCGCGTCGCATGGCGTGATCATCCCGCTGGAGTGCGAGTTCTTCGCGATGCGCGGGGTCGCACTCCTGGTGGAGACCATCGACAAGATCTGCGACCGCCTTAACCCTCGACTGCAGGTTGATGGCATTCTGGCCACGATGTACGACAGCCGCACCCTGCACAGCAAGGAGGTCGTGCGAAGCGTCGTCGACCACTTCGGCGACAGGGTCTTCCATACCGTCATCAGCCGCACGGTGAAGTTCCCGGACTCCTCACTGGCCGCCGAACCCATTACCACCTATGCCTCGACCCACTCAGCTGCCGAGGCGTACCGTCAGCTGGCCCGCGAGCTGATCTCCCGGGGTGGGACGGCCTGAGCGCCATGCGCTCGGTCATGGCGCCAGGGTCGGCCATGACTCCCGGCGGGGTGCTGCGCAGGGCGGGCAGCCGGCCGTTCGAAGTGCATCTGGACGTGTTCGAGGGTCCGTTCGAGCTCTTGCTCGGGCTGATCTCCAAGCACAAGCTGGACATCACCGAGATCGCCTTGGCCAAGGTGACCGACGAGTTCATGGCCCACATCAGAGCGCACCAAGCTTCTGACACCGAATGGGACCTGAGCCAGGCCTCGGAGTTCCTCCTGGTGGCGGCAACTCTGCTCGACATCAAGTCAGCTCGCCTGTTGCCGCAGCTGGGTCTGGAAGACGAGGAGGACCTGGCCCTCATCGAGGCCCGGGACCTGCTCTTTGCGCGGCTCCTGCAGTACCGCGCCTTCAAACAGGTGGCAGCCACCTTCGCTGAGCGAATGGCAACGGCGGGCCGTATGACGGCTCGCCAGGCAGGTCTGGAGCCACACTTCGCGGCGCTGCTGCCCGAGCTCATCATGGGTATCAGTCCCGAACAGCTGGCCATGATCGCGGCCCATGCGATGACGCCGAGGGTGGTTCCAACGGTGGGCCTGGAGCACCTCTACACGCCCACGGTCAGCGTTCGCGAACAGGCCGCGCTGATAGTGGCACAGCTACGAGCGTCCAGATCATGCTCCTTCCGGTCTTTGGTCGCCGATGCCGCCAGCACCCTGGTGATCGTGGCGCGGTTCCTGGCTTTGCTTGAGCTGTTCTGCGAGGCGGCGGTCGCCTTTGACCAGGATGAGGCGCTCGGGGAGCTGACCGTCCGATGGACCGGGCAGGACGAAGGCGAGATCGGGGTCAGCGACGAGTTCGACGAAAACGACCAGCTGGTCGAAGACGACGATCCGGACGATGACGATGCCACCGAACCGGGCGACAAGAAGACACACGACACGAGCACACAAGAGATGGTGACCCACGTTGACTGAACTGCCCATCGAGCTCCCCGACGAGCAGGTTGCCTTCGACATCAACGACTTTCCCGGCGGCGCACGCGGTGCGATCGAAGCGGTGCTGATGGTCGTGGACGAACCGGTGACAGAGATCGCTCTGGCATCCGTGCTGGAGCTTCCCGTCGAGGACGTGGTCGGGCACCTGCACGAGCTGGCCGCAGACTACGACGCTGGCGATCGTGGGTTCACGCTCAGGGGGATTGCCGGAGGCTGGCGGATCTACAGCCGCCCCGAGTACGCACCGGTTGTCGAGAAGTTCCTGATGGACGGTCAGCAGGCCAGGCTCACCCAGGCCGCTTTGGAGACCCTGGCGGTCATCGCGTACCGGCAACCGGTCACCCGCGGCCGGGTGGGCGCTGTTCGGGGCGTGAATGTCGACGGCGTGTTTCGCACCCTGATCTCCCGCGGGTTGATCCAGGCAGCGTCCCTGCCCGACGACGACGTGGAGTCCGAGGGCGAGAATGGTGCGATCCTTTACACCACGACGTCCTACTTCCTCCAGCGACTAGGCCTCAGCTCACTTGATGAGCTTCCAGCCCTCGCCCCGTACCTACCTGAGGTTGATGTGCTCGACGAACTTGCAGAAAGCGGCCGGGCATGAGGGACGACAAACCTGCTCGTGGCACATCCGATGGACCCCGCAAGCGCTCGACTGGCGCCCCTCGGACTGGTGCCCCACGCGCCAGCGGCCCGCGGGGCAGCTCACCCCAGCGCGGCAGCAGCGGCACCACCAAGCCAAGTCAGCCCACCCGGCTTCCCCCGCAGCGCGAGAAGCCGACCGTTGCCGTTGATGTCCATGATCCCGACGGTGTGCGCCTGCAGAAGCTCCTGGCTGCGGCTGGCGTGGGCAGCCGGCGAACGTGCGAGAACCTCATCACCGCCGGCCGTGTCGAGGTCGATGGGCACATCATCACGGAGCTGGGCGTGCGGATCAACCCCGATACCCAGACGGTCCACGTCGACGGGTCCAGGGTCCAGCTCGACGAGTCCCGCGTCTATCTTGCCTTCAACAAGCCGCTGGGCGTCGTGTCGACCATGAGCGACGACCTCGGCCGTCCCTGCGTCGGCGACTTTGTCAGCAACCGCAAGGAGCGCCTTTTCCATGTCGGACGTCTGGACGCCGACACCGAAGGCCTCCTGCTGCTGACCAACGACGGTGACCTGGCCCACCGGCTCCAACACCCGTCATTCGGCGTTCTGAAGACCTACCTGGCACAGATCCCAGGGCCGGTGCCGCGCGATCTCGGCAAGAAGCTGCGCGCGGGCATCGAGCTCGAGGACGGGCCGGTCAAGGTCGACTCGTTCAAGCTCGTCGACTCTGCGCCAGGCAAGGCCCTCGTCGAGATCCAGCTGCACGAGGGCCGAAAGCACGTTGTCCGCCGGATGCTCGAGGCCGTGGGTCACCCAGTCATCACGCTGGTCCGCACCGATGTCGGCCCGATCAAGCTCGGCGACCTGCGCACGGGTCGGATGCGCGCGCTCAACCGGCCCGAGATCGGCCAACTCTACTCAGCTGCTGGACTCTGATGGCGGTGCGGGCGCAGCGGTCGCTACCGTTGCGCTCGTGAGTGACATTCGTACGCCGGTGACTGTCGTTCGCGCCATCCGGGGCGCCATTCAGCTGGATGTCGACGAACGGGAACACGTGCTGTCGTCCACCCGCGAGCTTGTGTCGACGATTCTTGAGGCAAACGCGCTGACGAAGGCCGACGTCATCTCTATTTTGTTCACCGCGACCCCGGACGTGCGAAGCGAGTTCCCTGCCGTGGCAGCACGCGACCTAGGCCTGGGCGACGTCCCGTTGATGTGCACGCAAGAGCTGAACATCACCGGGGCGATGCCGCTGGTGATCCGGGTGATGGCCCACGTGAACACGACGCTGACCCGTGAGCAGATCACACACGTCTACCTTCGCGGGGCCGCCGCCTTGCGCCGAGACCTCGCCCAGTGAGCTCGCCCACGCCGGCACGCCGGCCGCAGGTCAGAATCGTAGGCACCGGTCTGATCGGGACAAGCCTGGGAATGGCGCTGTCCCGCAAGGGTTTTCGGGTGACGTTGGAGGATCCGTCGCCCACGGCCGTGGCCCTGGCACGCGATCTGGGGGCCGGCGCTCTGGCTGCGGATTCTGAAGACATCCCGGATCTGGTCGTCGTTGCCGCACCTCCGGATGTCGTCGCAACCGTCGTCGCGGATGAGCTGACGCGCTGGCCGGACGCCGTGGTCACCGACGCGGCAAGCGTCAAAGGCGCAGTGCTGGCCACTTTGCAGGACAAGGGCGCTGATCTCACGCGATACGTAGGGTCACACCCCATGGCAGGACGCGAGAGGTCCGGCGCCGTGGCGGCTCAGGCGGATCTGTTCGAAGGCCGTTCGTGGGTTGTGACGCCCGGACCCCAGGCTTCAGCGGCGGCGGTCGACATGGTGTGCCAGATCGCCGAGGCAGCAGGGTCGGCCGTCCTGGTCATGACCCCCGACGAGCACGACGCGGCGGTGGCGGTGGTCTCGCATGTTCCGCAGATCGCCGCCAGTTTGGTGGCGAGTCGGCTCAGGGATCTTCCGGCCGGAGCAATCGCGTTGTCAGGACAGGGAATTCGTGATGTGACCCGTATCGCGGCCAGTGACCCCGGCATGTGGACCCAGATCCTCTCTGGTAATGCACCCGCGGTCCGCGCGGTCCTTGAGTCCTTTGCCGAAGACCTCGATGCAGTGCTGGTGGCGCTGCGTCACCTCGAGTCGGAACCTGACGGCAGTGCAGTTGGCGCCAGGGCGGTCCTGGCCAATGCGGTCGCCGACGGCAACGCCGGCCAGGCGCGGATCCCCGGCAAGCACGGTGCCGCCCCCACCACGTACGCCACCGTCGTCGTCGTCGTGCCGGATGAGCCTGGTGAACTGGGTCGGTTGCTGCGAGACGTTGGTGAGGCCGGCGTCAACATGGAGGACCTGCACATCGAGCACGGAGTGGGTCAACCGTTCGGCCTGGCCGAGCTCTCGGTGCTGCCGGCCTCAGTTCAGCCGCTCATCGCTGCCCTGCGCGCTTTGGACTGGCCGGTCCACGAGTAAGCCGGGTTGTCCGGTCCGCGAGTGGTCCGAGCTGGCCGGCCCACAAGTAGACCGAGTTGCCCGGTCCGCGAGTAGACCGTTGTCGAGTCAGAACGGTGGTGGGCCGTGCTGCCGGGTCTGCCAGGCGGCGGCCCATTCCTCCCTTGCCTGAGCCTTCACCTTTGCGAACGTGGGCTGTTTCTGCCCCGAATGCCTCTCGGGCCACGTGTGTTTGGGAGGCGCTGGGATCTGTCTGGGAGGGGCGGGGGTCGCTGGGGCAAGGTCCTGCGCCCATCCGATGTGGTCGAAGATGTTGAAGTGCCCGGGCAGGGGGATGTCGGGGTTAAGGACCGCTGCCAGTCGCCGGCCGAAGCGAGCTTCGAGGTTTGAGACGTCGATGGGCACGTTGTCGGGGTGGTCGTAGACGTGCGGGTAGGTCGTCACGGTCCTGCCGGTAGCCATGGTCCAGCGCAGCGTTCCGTCCACCGACTGGTCGCTGTCCCAGAAGCCTGCAGTTTTCAGGTTGTGGTGGCCACGGTGGAGAGCCGCCAGGTTGATCTCGGCGGTGGGCCCGCCGGCGCAATCGGGTTTCCACTCGACGCAGTGGTCCAGGTCTCCTCGGGAGGCGGGAATCTCACATCCGGGCGCCCGACAGGTAGCGTCCCGCGCGTTGACCTGCTCGGCCATGGCTTTCGGAACTCGATAGGTCCCGGCAGTGGCCTCGATGGCCCGCCCGGTTAGCGGGTCGGTCACGATCCGGGTCCAGATCGACCCCGCCTGCAAAGCCAGCCGTCGGCTTTGTTCGGCGGACAGGGCACCCCAACCGGGGATCTGCCCGACGCCGCGGTCGACGCCCAGCAGGGTGGGCAGTGAGACCACGACGTTGACGAAAGCGACCGGTGCCTGGCCCAGCTGGGCGAATGTCGGGTCATTCGGGATCCATCCGCGCAACAACAGGTCGGTTGCCACATCTGCTCGGAGCTGAGCCAGGGTGCGACCGTCGCCGCCCTGACGCAGCCGCCGGGCGATCCGGTCGACCCGGCACTGTGCGGCGGTGATCCTTGTCCCGTCCCCGGTGACCAGCAACACCCCGGTGCCATCGGGGTTGGGCTCGGCGGACATTCGGCGCTCCTTGAGCGCCTCGGCGTAAGTCCGCTCCGCCTCACCCACCAGGCCATGATGCAGAATCAACTGGGTGCGCAAGCGGGCCGCGAACGTTGCCTGCGACAGCGGCGCCAGCCCGGGCAGGGGCACCCCGTCGGGTCCGGTCAGTGGTCGCAGGACCCGAGCTGCGATCCCCGTCGCGACGAGCGCGTCCAGGTGCGCGGTGGCTTCGGCCAGGGCCACCGCCCGGGCGAAAGTCACCAGCCCAAGCCTCATCGCCTCACGGACCGGCCCGACCCGCTCTGGCTCGCATGCGGCCAGCCATACGCGTCGCTGGCACTGGGTGATAGGCAGACCCGTCGCGACCTGGATCTCGCGCGCGGCAGCCGAGCGACAGGAACGCACAAAACGGGTCCGGCCCTTTGCGGTACTGCACTCCATGGACCGGTCCGTGAAGTCCGACTCGAGCGCTGCGACCATCGTGGCTGTGGCGTCCAGTGAGATCGAGTCGGCCCACGCCTTGACTGCCTCCACCGCCTCGACGACCCGCAGCGCTTGTTCGCTACTCACCCCGGACAACCCACCAGGCCGGGCGGCGCGCAGCATGTGCGCAAGCTGATGCATGACCTCAGGGGCGGTCACCGGTGGCTTCGTCAGGGCGGCCAGTTCGGCGGCCAGTTCGCCCTTCACGGGACCGAGGTGCACGGCGAGGCTGGCCGTCATACTCGTCGCAACCGTCATGTCTCCGCCTCTCGACTCGACTCATTCGAACTGATGTGCTAACCGTAGACGAGCCCACCGACAGAGGTCGGGCACGGGCCGGCCTTCGCGGGGGCGACTAGGCTTTGCCTAATGACCGCCCGACCCACGCCCCTCGTCATCGCCATCGACGGCCCCTCCGGCACCGGCAAGTCCAGCGTCTCGAGGGCAGTCGCACAGCACCTCGAGCTCGCCTACCTCGACACCGGCTCCATGTATCGGGCGCTGACCTGGTGGTGTGTCGAGCAGGGGGTCGACCTGGAGGACGGGGATGCCGTCGCGAAGGCAGCCAGGGATCTTCCGCTGGTCATGGATACCGATCCGGGGTCTCCGTCGATACAGGTGGCGGGCGTGGTGATCGACGATGCCATCAGGACAACCGAGATCTCGGTGTCGGTTTCGAAGGTGGCGACCAATCTCGGGGTGCGCGACGAGATGTGCCGTCGCCAGCGGACCCTCATTGCCGAGTCGGTCAGTGCCAGCGGGGGAGTGGTGGCCGAGGGTCGGGACATCACGACCGTGGTCGCCCCCGATGCTGACGTGCGGATCCTGCTGGCCGCCAGCCAAGAGGCTCGACTGGGCCGGCGCGCCAGGGAGCTCCATGGCCAGGCCGGTGAGGCGGCGATCAGCGCCACCCACGACCAGATCGTGCGCCGCGACCGGGACGACTCGACGGTCTCAGAGTTCATGGTGGCCGCGCCGGGCGTGACGCTCCTGGACACCACGGACCTTGAATTCGAGCAGTCGGTCGATGCCGTGCTGGAGCTGGTCGGCGCCAGGATCGGCCGTACCCGCTCGGTTGACGCGGTTTCAGGCAGCGCGCCGGCGGGCATACCAGCCGCGGACTGAGCTCTGTGGACGGGGACCGGCCAGAAGTAGGGGACAATGATGGTTCCCGCGCGTGACAAACCGGTGTGAGTGAGCCGGACCGCTCGGGTGACCAACCGGACACGCCCCGGATACAGCCGGCGGTGTGACATCCCCCGCGGTGAAAACCACCGCTGAGCGCTGAAGGACCCTGCCGTGAGCGAGCATCCCAAAACCGTTGGTACCAATGAGATCGACGACCTGTCGGTTGAGCGCGCCCTGCGCGTCGGCCTGGACGAGTTCGAGCTCGACGACGAGGACGTGTCGCTGCTCAACCGTCAGGACGACGAAGACAGTGCTGAGGTGGAGAAGGGCCCGGTGCCGGTCGTCGCCATCATCGGGCGCCCGAACGTCGGCAAGTCAACCCTGGTCAACCGCATCCTGGGCCGGCGTGAGGCCGTCGTCGAGGACGTCCCCGGGGTGACCCGCGACCGTGTCGCCTACGACGCCGAATGGACCGGCACCCGGTTCACCCTCGTCGACACCGGTGGCTGGGAGGTGGACGCGACAGGCATTCACCTGCGTGTCGCCGAACAGGCCGAGATCGCCATCGAGCTCGCGGACGCAGTCATGTTCGTGGTCGACGCGACCGTGGGCGCAACCGACACCGATGATGCGGTGGTCAAGCTGCTGCGCAAGTCAGGCAAGCCGGTCATCCTGGTGGCCAACAAGGTCGATGACCCACGCGTCGAGGCCGACGCAGCCATGTTGTGGTCATTTGGCCTGGGCCAGCCGTGGCCGGTCTCCGCGCTGCACGGTCGTGGTAGTGGCGATGTCCTGGATGCCCTTCTCGCCGTGCTTCCCACATTCTCGGCCGTGGCTGACGCCTATCCGCGCGGCGGACCCCGTCGCGTGGCTCTGGTCGGCCGCCCCAACGTGGGCAAGTCGAGCCTGCTCAACCGCCTCGCCGGTGAGGAACGTGTGGTGGTCGACAAGGTTGCCGGAACGACGCGCGACCCGGTCGACGAGCTGATCGAGCTGGGCGGCAAGATGTGGCGCTTCGTGGACACCGCCGGTATCCGTCGTCGGGTCCACCAGACCCGCGGGGCCGACTTCTACGCCTCATTGCGCACCCAGACAGCGCTCGACAAGGCCGAGGTCGCCGTCGTGCTGATAGACGCTGAGGATGCGATCGCCGAGCAGGACATCCGCGTCGTGCAGCAGGTGGTCGACTCCGGACGTGCCCTGGTCGTTGCGTACAACAAGTGGGACCTCCTGGACGAGGAACGACGTCACTACCTAGAGCGTGAGATCGAGAAGGAGCTCGTCCAGATCCCGTGGGCGCCCCGCGTCAACATCTCTGCGCTCACAGGGCGCCACATGGACCGTCTTGTGCCCGCTCTCGAGCTCGCGCTGGAGTCCTGGGGCACTCGGGTGTCCACCGGCCGTCTCAACGCCTTCCTAGGCACCGTCACGGCGGCCAACCCGCATCCTGTGCGCTCGGGCAAGCAGCCGCGGATCCTGTTCGCCACGCAGGCGGCCACCTGCCCGCCACGCTTCGTGGTCTTCGCCAGCGGGTTCCTCGAGGCCGGATACCGGCGGTTCATCGAGCGCCGCCTGCGCGAGGAGTTCGGCTTCGAGGGCACTCCCATCGAGGTGTCGGTGCGGGTGCGGGAGAAGCGTCGCAGGAAGTAGGTCATCCGCTGCGCCCAGGATGAGACGGACGCCCTTCAGGGGCGGTCGCCATACCGCTGGCAGGTATGGCGATTCCTAGTCCGGGACGTGCGTAGGCTAGGGTTTCGTTCGCCTCACCTGAGCATGTCAAGGTGAGGGTTCCGGGATGTAGCGCAGCTTGGTAGCGCACTTGACTGGGGGTCAAGGGGCCGCAGGTTCAAATCCTGTCATCCCGACCGGGTAACACCGCAGGTCAGAGGCCGTTTCGGAGAAATCTGGGACGGCCTCTTTCGTGTCTTGAGCCGACCCCCTGAATCGCACGTCAAGGGGTCGGCTTTCCGCGGTACTGACCATCAGCGGCCGAGAACCTCCTGGTCAGTGGCGGTTTCCGGGAATGACGTCGCCCGGTCCGGGGACAGGGGTGTAGCAACTTGTGTAGCAACGCCGCGGATTGCAGGGCGCATTTTCAGCCAGGCTTCGTCGCCCGTGCCGATCATCTTCTTCGCCCGGTTGATCCGCTGCGCCATCGTTGTCTCGGGCACGAGGAACGCCTGCGCGATCTCGGCCACGCTCAGCCCACCCAGGAGGCGGAGGGTCAACGCGATCCGCGCCTCCGGCGCGAGCCCCGGATGACAGCAGGTGAACAGCAGCCGCAACCGGTCGTCCTCGACCGGTCCGGTGGGATCGTGGGCCGTGTCGTCGTAGTACATGAAGGCCGTCTGGTGCTTGGCGTCGCGCTGCTTCTCGCGGCGGATCGCATCGATCGCACGGTTGCCCGCGGTGATGGTCAGCCACCCGCCAGGGTTGGCAGGTACCCCGGAGTCCGGCCACTTCTCCAGAGCGGCCAACAGCGCCTCACCCGCCGCCTCCTCCGCGATGTCGATATCACCGAAGCGGCGAACGAGCGAGGCGATCAGGCGGCCATACTCCTCGCGGAAGACCCGCTCGACGGCCGCCGTTCCACCCTGCATCGATCACTCGTCGCTCAGGCCGGCTCAGGCGGGGCCGTCGAACGGACGGACCTCGACCTTGCCCCGGCACGCCTTGGACCCCTGCCCCGCGAGGTTGAGCGCCACGTCGAGGTCGGGCGCATCGATGACCCAGAAGCCCCCGATGACCTCCTTGGTCTCGAGGTAGGGGCCGTCGGTCATCACCGGCGTCCCACCCTGGCCATCGACGACGGTCGCCGTCGACGCCAGCTGAAGCACGCCCGCGAAGACCCAGGAGCCATCGGCATGAAGCTTGTCATTGAAGGCCCCGGTCGCGGCAAACGCCTCTTCCATCTCCTCCTTGGAGCCGTAGCTGCCGAACTCATCCCTCTCGGCGGGGCCGTGCACGCTCAGCAGGTAGTGCGTCATGTCAACCGTGCCGGGCATGCTCGCGTTGATCGCTTGACCCCGAATCCACAAGACGGCGGTGCCGCCCGGCATCACCGACAGACACACCGTCACCGGACCTTGAGTTGCCGGATCTAGGCGATATACGAGTGCGTCCTTCTAGCAGCCGCCTGCGGCGGGCAACATGGAGCGTCGATGAACAGGGGATAAGAGGAGTTGAACCCTTCTCGGGCCGGCTACTCAGGTGCCGAGAGAATGTGGCAGATATCGGCGTCGGTGCAGTCGGCGGGATAAAGACGGAGGCTGCGTTCGATGAGGGCTTTGAGTTCCGTCTCCAGGATGGTGAGATCGCTGATGCGTGCACGTACGTCGGCGAGCTTGCTGTCGATCAGGCTCGCGACATGAGTGCATGGGACGTTGCCGTCGTCGCGGAGGTCGATGACGCTGCCGATCTCGGCCAGGGTGAGGCCTGCTGCCTGTGCGGTTCGAACAAAGTTCAACCGGGTGAGTGTGGATTCGCCGTAGATGCGGTAGCCGTTCGCGCCGCGCACGGGTTCGGGTAAGAGGCCTCTGCGCTCGTAGAACCTGACGGTCTGGCTGGGCAGGCCGGCCGCGTCGGCAAGTCCTCCGATCAGCATCTGTCCACCCTAGCCCTTGACCTTGCACCATAGATCAAGGTTTACGGTCGCTGGCATGGACATCACCTTGCTGTACTTCGATGACTGCCCGAACTGGAAGGTCGCCGACGAGCGGCTCACCGCGATCGCTGCCGAACGCGCCGACCTGACGGTGACGCGTCACTTGGTCGACACAGTCGAGGAAGCCGAGCGGGTTGGCTTCCACGGCTCGCCGAGCATCCTGGCCGATGGCGTCGACGTCTTCGCCGAGCCGGACGCCGGGGTCGGGTTGTCGTGTCGGGTCTACCACGCACCTGACGGCCTGGCGGGTGCTCCCACCATGGGGCAGCTCCGCGCAGCGCTCGCCGACGTGGCTGGGACCGTGCGATGACCCGCGGCTACGACTTGATCGTGATCGGCGCCGGCATGGCCGGTGTCTCCGCGGCCAACAAGTGCGCGGCACAGGGCTGGAACGTTGCGATCGTCGACGCCCTTCCTTACGGCGGCACGTGCGCGCTGCGTGGGTGTGACCCGAAGAAGATCCTGCGGCGGGGGGCGGAGATCATCGACAGCGCCCGGTTGATGCGCGGTAAGGGCATCGACGACGAGGGCCTGTCGATCAACTGGGCCGACCTGATGAAGCACAAGCACGGCTTCACCGATCCGGTCCCGCAGAACATGGAGGACAGCCTTGCCGGCAACGGCATCGACACCCTCCACGGCGTTGCCCGGTTCACCGACAAGACCAGCATCAAGATCGGCGGCACCCCCTACCAGGCGACGCATTTCCTGATCGCTACCGGTGCACGTCCACGCCCGCTGGACTTCCCCGGCCACGAGCACCTGGTCGACAGCACCGACTTCTTGGATCTGGACGTGCTCCCGCCGCGGATCTTGTTCGTTGGTGGTGGCTTCATCTCCTTCGAGTTCGCCCACATCTGCTCGCGTGCCGGTAGTGCCCCGGTCATCATCGACCGCGGCCCTCGTCCCCTCAAGGGGTTCGACCCCGACCTGGTCGAGCTCCTGATCGCCCTGGGCACTGAGGCCGGGATCGAGCTGCAGCGCTCTACGACGATCACCGCGATCGAGAAGTCCGAGAGCGGCTACACGGTCAGCGTCGAACGATCCGGCCAACCCGAGACCATGGAGTTCGACCTCGTCGTGCACGGAGCCGGCCGAACACCAGAACTGTCGAGCCTGGACCTCGACGCTGCGGGGGTCGACTGGGAGGAGCACGGCGTACGTGTCGCCGCTCACCTGCAGAGCACCACGAACCCCGCGGTCTACGCCGCCGGCGACTCAGCCAACACCACCGGGATGCCGCTGACCCCGGTCGCGGTCTTCGAGGGCAAGGTCGCCGCGTCCAACATGCTCAAAGGCACCACCACCGTCCCCGGCTACGCCGGCGTCCCGACCGTGGTGTTCACGATTCCCGAGCTCGCCCGAGTGGGGATGCTCGAACAAGACGCCAGGGACCAGGGCATCGATGTCGATGTCCGCTACAGCGACACCAGCGGCTGGTACTCCAACTACCGGATCGGTGAGACGACAGCGGCCGCCAAGATCCTCATCGACCGGTCCAGCGACCGGATCGTCGGCGCGCACCTGCTAGGCCCCGAGTACGGCGAGTTGATCAACTTCCTCGCCCTCGCGATAAAGCTCGACCTGACCACCCGTGAGCTGAAGTCCATGACCGCTGCCTATCCCACGATTGGGTCAGACCTCGGCTCCATGCTCTGACTCGCCCCCACGAGGGCCACCGGCAAGGCAGTCTCCACCAAGAGCGCCTGAGGCTCAGACGCGGGTCAGGGGGTGGATCGCCGGCGGTCCGGTGAGCGCCTCGGCCGTCGCCTCGAGGGCCGCCGCGATGTGGGGCGAAGCCATGTGGGCGTCGAGGGCGGCCGAGTCCGTCCACTCCTCGACCGTGACGAAGGTCCCGGGCGCGGCCTGCGACTCGAAAAGCTCGTAGGTCAGGCAGCCTTCCTCCTCACGGGTGTGCCCGACGAGCACGGTGAGGGCGTCCCTCACCTTCTCCTCCGCGCCGGGCTTGGCGGTGAGTAGGGCGACGACGTGTAGATCGGTCATGGTCTCGACTCCTGGGGTGGGTGCCTCCGCGTATCAGCGCAATCACGCTAGCCGGTCGCGCTGTCCCGCGTTCACGGTTCGGCGATCCACGCCGACGGAGCCACGTCCGTGCGAGGGTCAGTCCTCGCCGAGGTAGGCCTTGCGGACGGCCTCGCTGCTGAGCAGCTCCTTGCCCGTCCCCTGGAGGACGATTGAGCCGACCTTGAGGACCCCCGGCGCCTGATCCGTGACCTCCTCAGGCCATGAACGCCGATCCGAAGATGCGGGGGAGCTTGGCCCACGACGGGTCGGCCGCGAAGCGCGTGAGGAGCGCGCCGGTCGTGCGCGCGCTGCGGGCCGAGACGAACCACGGCGGCTTGGGTGTGAGGGCGAACTCGCCGCCGACGGCCGAGCGGGGGAAGGGACGGAAGGGGCCGCGTACGACGGTGCGCTCGATGTCGGCGAGCAGGAACGCGTTGTGCACGACGCCGATGCCGCTCTGCACGTCCTCGAGGGTATGTCCGGGGAAGGCACCCCACGAGGCGTTCGCGGTGAGGAAACCGACCCCCGTCCAGGCGTTGATGGCGATGGTTCCGTACTCGAGTCGAGCGATCGCGTCCTCGAACCCGTCGCCGAGGGCCTTCATGGTCGCGGGGTCGACCAGGACGTTCGCGCCGAGGGTACCGACGAAGTCGTGGTTCACGAGGTCGACGGCGGCGTCGAGGAAGGCCTGACCGGTGCCCGGCTCGTCGACGATGCCGAGCACGGGGGAGAAGTACTCGGTGGTCTCGACGACCGATGCGGCGTCGGAGCCGCGGGCGTCGATGAGCAGTCGTCCGCCGTCCGGTCCGAGTCGCTCGGCATCGTCGTATGTCGCGGCCGCGGCCGCGACACGCTCCCCGCTGCGGGGATACCAGGGCTCGCGTCCGGGTGCCTTGTCCATCGCGATGCGCAGCTGCTCGACGAAGTCCTCGCGCTGCGGCCAGTCGCTGCTCAGCACGACCACTTGTCCGGCGATGCAGTTGTAGCCGCCGTTGTGCAGGCGCTGCGTCGCAACGTGCTCGGCCTGGAAGGCGAGGTCCGCCGCCGACCAGTGGCCGGGCACCACGATGATCGGCGAGACCCCACCCAGCTCACTGGTGATCGGCGTTTCGAGCAGCGGGGTCCGCGCGGCCCGGCGCTGGACGGCATCCTCGCCGCGCCCCCACACGATGAGGTCGTGGGTGGCCGCGCTTCCGGTGATGTGCACGTGCGAGATGCCGTCATGCTGCGCGAGGTAGCCGCCCACGGCGCCGTCACCGACGATGATGGCGAGGAGGCCGAGGTCGATCAGCGGGGCGAAGGCCGCCTCGTAGGCCGGGAGCAGCTCGTCGAGCGTCGGGTTGAGCTTAAGGACGACGACGCGGTTGTGGGCCACGAGCTCGTAGATGACGTCGAGCGGGGCGATCGAGGTGATGTTGCCGGCCCCGAGGACCAGGCCGACCCCACCGGTCTCGGACGGCGTCTGCGCTCCGAGCCCGGCGCGCGAGCGCACCTGGTCGGCGGACACCCCCGGCGTCATCCACACGTCCGCGGTGAAGCCGTGCAACAGAAGGTACTCGAAGCGGTTCGAGGGCAGGGCCCGGACGGTCACCCGACCGCCGGGGGCCGTGCCGAGGTCCTTCCCGTCGATGGGGCTGCGGCCGGCGGCCACGGCAGAGAGCGAGTGCTGCAGGGCGAGCAGCGCGGTCAGCGTGCACCACGGCCCCGAGATCCACTCCTCGCCCACCAGTGGCGAGGCGGCGTCCAGGCCCTTGGCGCGCACCGCGCCGGCCACCCACTCGTCGGCGGAGACGGCGACACTTCGGTGCACTTCAGCGAGCAGGTCCACGCGGGCCGACAGGCCCATCGCCGCCCAGCGTGACTCGCCCTCTCTCATCCCCGCGACAACGGCGTCGAGGCGTGCTCGATCCTCGGCCGACAGCTCGCCCTTCGGGGTGGGCGCGAAGGTCGGTGCGGTCCATTCCGTGGTCATGGGGCTCCTCGTCGGGGTGCTACGTGATCGTGGTCTGACCCCCTCGGCGAAGCGGTCAGGTAACGGTCACTCGTTCAGTATCACCCCCGGGCCTGTCCAGTCGCAGGATCTCGCCCTCGTCCTCGTCGGTGAGACCGGCTTGGCGGCACGTCTCTGAGGTCCTCGTAGGCCGCGGTGTCCACTAGGGGCTGCGGCAGTGGGCGCGGGGGCAGTCCGGTCAGCGCACGCGCGCGAGGTGAACACGGTCGCGAACTCTAGGGTTCGCGCTAACCCGCAGGCCCTGAGCAACCGTCGACTACCGCAGATCGCGCAAATAGGCGTGTCATAGCCGCGATTGACGCGATTGCTGAGCCGCCGTCTTCCCCAAGCCCCGCGGCCGAACGCACTCATCTGCCGCAATGACGCGCGTTGTTGGTCAAGCCAGAGCGACGACCGTGCCGGCCGCCGCGGTGGTAGCGAATGATGAGCGCGTGACGAGCATCTTCGCGTTGGCCTGAACGGAGCGCCGAGTGGGGGCTTCGTGCGTCGAGGCCCCGAGCAGCCTCCGGCCGACGTCACCGCATTCAACAGTGCGTGCGCCTTACGAGCGGCCCGAACACCGTGGTCGGCCTGTCAGCGAACTGGCGTCCGCTGACCATGTGGACGTGTACACAAATTGCGGCCGTGACGGATCGGTTGTGGACTGCGTCCGGCGCTCGCTGCCTCGGCATTTGCCTTCCTTGGCCATCACCAGCCAGAACTCGTGACCCCAGCGGGCAGGTTCACGACCGCCCTAGGACGTGTGCAACAGGTCTCCCTGTTTCGGAGCCAGACCCAGCGTCATCGCGAACTCCCAAGCCAGACAACAAAACCCGCCGCTGTCATTCTCCCAAAATGCTCACATCAGCCGGGTCGGCGACACGCGAAAGACACCAGCGTCCAAG
>JBBRWQ010000068.1:0-17850 GCA_038249115.1 Actinomycetales bacterium | reverse complement strand
TCCTCCTTCCGACAGATGAAAGACCCCCACGTCGTGTCGTTCTCCCCCATGTACCACTGGACCGAACACAACATCCGCGTCCACACCTTCACCTGCGTCCTGGCCCTACAGATCGCCCACCTCATGCGCCGCCAAGCCGACCAAGCCGGACTCCACCTGTCCGTGCGGGACCTGCTCGACCAACTCGCCGGCATCCAGGAAACCGTCCTGATCTACCCATCAACCGGCGGACGACCCAAAGCCCGCCGGATGCTCACCGAGACCACCCACACCCAAGACCAGCTCACCGACATCTTCGACCTCACCAAGTGGGCCCCCAACAGTTAGGTCATACACCAAAACACCACCCGCACGGCCCTGACCAGCAGCGATACCACCAAACTCAAAATAGCCCGGAAACTCCCGCTAGCCTGCGCACCACCAGGCACGCGGCGTGGAATTCAACAGGCCCGATGGCCACGAGGCGGTCGACCTCAGCGGCTTGACTGTCAGGTCGGAAGTCGAGATGCAGCGGCGCCCGGAGGCCAGAATCATGGCTATTCGCCGCGACCACCGAGCCGTACACGCAAAGTAGAGTGAAACGTGGGCGTCATCGTTCGATGGCGTCGCGAAGCCACAGGTTTAGACCGGAGCCCACGCACGTGGCGATCAACGACGAAGGCCGCAAGCTGGCCCAGGCCCGCGAGGCCTTGCGTGAGTCCCCACATCCGGCGTTCATTATGACCCCGGTGCGCGATGGCTCCGACGCGATCGTCGAGCTGGTCTACTCGTTCATCAATGATGCCGCCCTGAGGCTGTATGGCTTGAGGAGCGAGGACGTGCTCGGCCACGGCCTGCTCGAGCTGTTCCCGTCCTCACGGGAGAACGGCATCTTCGACGCTGACGTACGGGCGATCCAGATGCAGGACCGTGTCGAGATCGTTGTGCCGTGGGTCGACGACAATGGGGTCCGGGGAGCCTTCACGCTGCGGGCCACCCCGCATGAGGATGACGTTCTGGTGACGGCGGTCGACGTCACCGCCACGATGCTCGCGGAGAGCGAGCGGCGGTACCGACTGCTTGCGGAGGGTGCGAGCGACGTGGTCTACACCCATGACATGGGTGGGGTGGTCGAGTGGGTGTCCCCATCGGTGACCGGGGTCCTTGGCTGGTCGCGTGAGGATTTCATGAGCGTCCCCCTTCGCGACCTGATCCACCCCGACGACCTCACCGCCATGGCGCCCGTCCGGGCAGCGCTGCTGGAGAGTGGGGCGGATTCCGGCCGGGTGGAGATGCGCTTTGCGACCGTCGACGGCCGCTGGCGGTGGATGTCCGTGGTGGCGCACGTGACCCGCGATGACCATGGCCGTGTGACGGGCGCCGTCGAGGCGCTACGGGACGTCCAGTCCGAGGTCGAGGCCCGCGAGGCGCTGGTAGCGCTGGTGGAGCGTCTCGAGCTGGTGCTGGAGGGCTCCGGGCTGGGCATGTCGGATTGGGACATGCAGACCGGCCAGGCCGTGGTCGACGAACACTGGGCCGGCATTCTCGGGTACTCCCTGGCGGAGTTGCAGCCGGTGAGCGCGGACATGTGGGCCCGCATGACGCATCCGGACGACCTGGACAAGGTGAGGCAGGCGACCAAGGATCACGCTGCCGGACTATGCGCCTCCTTCGACATCGAAGCGCGGATGCAGCACCGGGACGGCAGGTGGGTGTGGATCCATGATCGGGCTCGGATCGTCGAGTGGTCGGCAGATGGACGGCCGTTGCGGATGACGGGCACGTTCGAGGACATCACCGATCAGGTGGAGGCGCGTCAGGCGCTGGAGGCAAGCGAGCGACTGCTGGGCGAGACGCAGCGGATGGCTCGCCTGGGGAGCTGGAAGTTCGATCTGGCCACCGACCAGGTGGCGTGGTCGGACGAGTTGTTCGAGTTGTTCGCCCTAGATCCGGCGCAACCAGCGCCGGACTTCGCTGAGCAGGAGCAGTTGTTCGAGGCGGAGAGCTGGGATCAGCTCGGCGGCGCGGTGGCAGAGATCTCGAGGACGGGTGTCCCGTATGACCTGGAGCTCGAGACCGTCCGTGCGGACTCCAGCCGTGGATGGCTGCACGTCCGGGGAGAGGCCGTTCGGGACGAGCTTGGCCTCATCGTCGGCCTGCTTGGGTACGTGCTGGACATCACCGAGCGCAAGCGCGCCGAGCAGGCGCTGGCTTCGTCGGAGTCCCTGTTCCGCTCGGCGATGCTGTCCTCCCCGATCGGGATGGCGATGACCGAGCTGGACGGGTCGTTCCGGGTCGTCAACGAGTCCCTGTGCCGGTTGCTGGGGCACGACGAGGCGTGGCTGGTCGCCCACACAGAGCATGACGTTATGCACCCCGACGACGTGGAACCGGTCGTGCGCGAGCGCGCGGCGGTGATCGCTCGCGATGTCGACGCCGAGACTAAGGTGGTCCGGTTCATCCGTGCGGATGGGCAGGTGCTGTGGGTCAAGCCGGCCGCCGAGCTGATCGCGGGCGTGGCCGGGAGCCTGGACTACCTGCTGGTGCAGTACGTGGACACCACCGCTGAGCATGACGCCTTGGAGAAGCTGGCCTATCAGGCGTTCCACGATTCGTTGACCGGACTGCGCAACCGGGCCTGGATCCTGGACATGCTGGAGGTGGATCTGCGCGCGGCGCCGCGCATCGGCAGCCGGGTTGGCGTGCTCTTCATCGACCTGGACAACTTCAAGATCGTCAACGACTCCCTGGGCCACGCTGCGGGTGATGAGGTCCTGATGACGGTCGCCAACCGGATCGCCGGCGTTCTGCGACCCAGGGACCGCGTCGGCCGCTCGGGGGGGGACGAGTTCATCGTCGTCGTCCCGGATGTCATGAACGCACGCCAGGCCGAACGCGTCGCGGAGCGGATCGTGTCCGCCGTCGGGACCGAGCTGACGATCCGCGGCCACCGGATCGTGCCCACCGTGTCGATCGGCATCGCCCTGGACGTACCCGACTCCACCAGCGGGAGTCTGCTGCGCGATGCCGACGCGGCGCTGTTCCGCGCAAAGGCCGCGGGCCGATCCCGCTGGCAGTTCTTCGATGACGCCATGCACGCCCACGCCGTAGCACGCCTAACCATTGAGGACGAGATCCGGCAGGGCCTGGGCGCAGCCGAGTTCGTCGTTCACTACCAGCCGATCGTGACGCTGCCCGACCGCCGTGTCACCGGGCATGAGGCGCTGGTCCGCTGGCAGCACCCCACCCGCGGACTGCTCTGCCCCATTGACTTCCTTCCGACTGCCGAGGACTCCGGCCTGATTGTGGGCATCGGAGAGCAGGTGCTCGACCAGGTGTGCGCGCTGCTCGCGACCAGCCCGGATCTGCCGGGGCCGATCAGCGTCAATTTCTCCCCCGTGCAGCTCGCCCGCGCCGGCTGGCAACAGGCGTTCACCGACACGCTGGCCCGGCACGGCGTCGACCCCCGACGAATCGTCGTCGAGCTCACCGAGACAGCCTTCATGTCCCTCCTGGCGGGAACCCGAGCGGACCTGGCGGCGCTGCGCGACCTTGGAGTGGGCATCCACGTCGACGATTTCGGTACCGGGTTCTCGTCCATCTCCCTGCTACGCGACCTGCCCGTCACCGGACTCAAGCTCGACGCCAGCTTCGTCGCGGACCTGAGCGAGGACGACGACGCGGCCAACGCCCTGTCAACCGGCCTGGCCGGACTCGTCAACGGCCTGCACCTGGTGGGTATCGCCGAAGGGGTGGAATCAGAGAGCCAGCATCGGATCCTGCTCCGGCAGGGGTGGAGCCAAGCCCAGGGCTACCTGTACGCACGCCCCTCACCCCAGCCCACCCTCACGATCCCTACCACCGCCGGGTAGCGGAACGCGCCAGCATGGGGCCGTAGCGAGCACCTCCGCAGTCTGTCGCCTTTGGCCTGATACCCCATAGGGGTATGCTCCGCTGGGAATCTGATCCTGAGATCGTGAGGAAGTGAGCGGGCATGGGCGCTATCGGAGACGCACTGGCACTGGCCGGCTCGATGACCTGGGAGATCCTGTGGGCACTGATCCTCGGGTTCTTTCTCTCGGCCGTCGTCCAGGCGGTCGTGCGACGTGCCACCGTGGTTCGGCTCCTGGGCGATGATCGGCCCCGCGCCGTCGTTGTCGCCACCGGGTTCGGGATGGCGTCCTCGTCGTGCTCATATGCCGCCGTGGCGCTGGCACGGTCGTTGTTTCGCAAGGGCGCGAACTTCACGGCCGCGATGGCGTTCGAGATCGCCTCGACCAACCTGGTGATCGAGCTCGGCGTGATCATGTTTCTGCTCTTGGGCTGGCAGTTCACCCTCGCCGAGTTCATCGGCGGCCCGATCATCATCGTGCTCGTCGCGCTGATGTTCCGGATCGTCCTGCGCGAGCGGCTCTTACGGGAGGCGGCCGAACAGGCCGAGCAAGGCGTCGCCGGGTCGATGGAGGGCCACGCTGCGATGGACATGTCCATCCAGACCCAGGGCAGCTTCTGGGGCCGGCTGGCCTCCGCGGAGGGGGCGACCTCCGTGGCGCACGTGTTCGTGATGGAGTGGGCCGCGATCTGGAAAGACCTCGTCGCCGGCCTGCTGATCGCCGGGGCAATCGGCGCCTGGGTGCCGGTGGCGTTCTGGCAGGGACTGTTCCTGGACGGGCATCCGCTGCTCTCCGCGATCTGGGGTCCACTGATCGGCCCGCTCGTCGCCATGCTCAGCTTCGTATGCTCGATCGGCAACGTGCCACTGGCCGTTGTCCTGTGGAGCGGAGGCATCAGCTTCGGCGGGGTGATCTCGTTCATCTTCGCGGACCTGCTGATCTTGCCGATCCTCAACATCTACCGCAAGTACTACGGCCTGAAGATGACCGCAGTGATCACGGGTGTGTTCTACGTCGCCATGGTCGTCGCGGGCTACGTCGTAGAACTGCTCTTCACCCCGACCGGTCTGACCCCCGACCGTGGCAGCGCACACCTGCCCGACGCGGGCATCACCTGGAACTACACCACCTGGCTCAACATCGCCTTCCTGATCCTTGCCGCACTCCTGGCGTGGCGGTTCTTCCGCACCGGTGGCCGCCAGATGCTCGCGATGATGGGCGGTGCCCCGACCACGGACACCCAGCACCAGGACGCCCCCGATGGAGACGAAGCCGCCGAACATCCCGGGCACGGCGGGAACCATCACCAACACCACGGCGGCGACAAGAACGGCAAGTAGAGGCGGCTGACCCATCGGGACGAGCGCGTCTCGCCGCGCATACGTGCGGTCAACCGTCGGTCGTCCAGTCCCTGCCGGCCGAGGGATGGCGCCGGACCGTAGGTTCACCACAGGTCTCTGGTGGCCCAGCTTGTAGTTCCGGCAACGTTCCAAGATCGGGAGGAGGGCATTCCAGCGGCGGCCTGATGACCCCTTGGACGGGCATCGGTCAGGACGGTCTGCCTCGTCACGCCAATGCGGCCGGCCAGGTCGGCCTGGGTCATCGTGCCGGTGCCGGAGCGCAGAGCCGCGACCCGGTTCGTAACGCTCGTGGGCTTGGTCACTGTCAGACACCACGCCGATAGAGGACCAGCTTGCTTGCGCCATCGGTGAGCTCAGCGAGGACAGGGACCATCAGGCCCTTGTATGCGATGTCGCGCCGGTGAACGTGCCACCTCGAGGACGAGCGCGAAGTACCAGCCGAAGACGGTGATCAGGATCCCGGTCGGGTGCGCGGTGAGCCATCGTTGACGGACTATTCGCTGAGTGTATTCAATGTGTGTATAGTGGCCTCTATGTCAGTCAGCCACGCGCTCCTGGGGATCCTCGCTCGGGGTCCCGCACACGGGTACGACCTCAAGCGCGAGCACGACGCGCGCTTCCCTGAGTCAAAGCCCCTTGCCTACGGCCAGGTCTATGCCACCCTCGCCAGGCTCGAACGCGACGCTCACGTGGAGATCGCCGAGACGGCGCAGGGGGGCGGGCCGGAGCGCACGGTGTACGCGCTGACCCCCGAGGGCCGGCGCACCCTGGACGATTGGCTGGAGCAGGCGGAGCCCGCTGGGCCTTACCCCGCTGATGAGCTGGTGCGCAAGACGATCACAGCGCTGCATCTTGGTACGGACGCGTCCGGGTTCCTGGCTCGTCAGCGGGCGCGGCACATGGCCCGGATGCGTGAGCTCGTCTCAGCCCAGACTGTCGTTGTCGAGCTCGGCGCTCAGATCGCCCTGGACCACACGATTGTTCATCTCGACGCCGACCTTCGCTGGCTCGAGACCGCGGCGGCGCGCGTGGCGCCCAATGGAAAGGTGCACGCATGACCGAGGTCGTCCTGTCGGCGAGAGCCGTGGAGAAGTCGTTCAGCCGCACTCAGGCCCTGCGCGGTGTCTCCCTCGAGTTGGCCCGCGGGGAGGTGCTGGCCGTGACCGGCCCCTCCGGCAGCGGCAAGTCCACCCTGTTGCACTGCCTCAGCGGCATCCTGCGCCCGGAGGCCGGGGAGATCGTGTATGACGGGACGCGTCTCGATGACATGCCCGAGGCGCCGCGCACCCGGCTGCGTCGCCGCGAGTTCGGCATCGTGCTTCAGTTCGGCCAGCTTGTTCCGGAGCTGACGGTCGAGCAGAACGTGGCGCTGCCGCTGCTGCTGGAGGGACATGGCCGGGCCGCGGCCACCAGCGCAGCGCGGGCCTGGCTCGACCGTCTGGAGGTCCTGCCGTTGGGGGCAGCGTTGCCCGGTGAGCTCTCCGGTGGTGAGGTTCAGCGAGCGGCGTTGGCCCGGGCCCTGGTGACCGGTCCGCAGATCGTCTTCGCCGACGAGCCGACCGGGGCATTGGACACCGTTGGCGGGGATGCCTTGCTCGGGGTCTTGCTGTCGACTGCTCGTGAGCGCGGGGCCAGCGTCGTGCTGGTGACCCACGACAACAGGGTGGCGGCTCACGCCGACCGTGAGGTCGTCCTGGTCGACGGCGTATTCACCCCGCTCGGGGTCCGGGCATGACCCGCCTGGCGTGGACCTTTCTGCGATCCGCGGGGTGGGCGCGCGCGTCCCTGTTGGCCGGGACCACCGCAGTCGCCACCGCACTGCTGCTCGTTGCCCTGAGCATGCTGCTTCTGCCCAGCTCCCCCGCTGAGGCGCTGTTCAACCTTGTCGCCGAGCCTGGCCTGCGCTATGGGACGGCGTTCGCCACGGCGATGCTGGTGCTGCCGCTGCTGTTGATGCTTCACCAGGTGGTCCGGCTGGGCACGGCGAGCAGGGAGCGGCGACTTGCAGCGCTGCGGCTGGCCGGGGCCACGCCGGCAGAGGTACGCAGGATCGGCGCCGTCGAGGTGGGGATTCCGGTAGCGGCAGGTGCCATTGCGGGACCACTTGTCTTCACGCTGCTCCGACTGCTGCTCGGTGGAGGAAGCATCAACCCGGCTACGGGACAGCCCTTCGACCCGGCATACAGCGGCGAGGCCTTTGCTACTTCGTACTCGAACTCGCCTCTTGCGCTGATTCCTACCTCAGTGACACCGGCCTGGTGGCAGATCGCGGTCGTGGTGGCTGCGGTCGCGGCGTTGGGTATTGCGACCGCAGCCCTTGCTTCCCGCCATCTCATCGCCTCACCCCTTGGTGTTACCCGCCGAGTACGCCGGCCGGCGCCGCGACCGTGGGGCCTGCTGGTCGTCGGCGCCGGTCTGGGCGCACTCGCTGTCGCAGTCAGTGGATGGCTCGGCCGCGCCTACCTGGTGGCCATGGTCGGTGGGCTGCTCGTGGTGCTCGGGGCCGTCGCCCTGGCCCCGTGGGTCGCCTACCGCTCGGGACGGCGCGCCGCAGGACGTACCTCCGACCCAGCGACACTCATCGCCGCCGGCCATCTGGTCAGCGACCCGCGCCCCGCGGGCCGGGCGGCCGCAGCCGTCGGCGCCATTGGCATCATCTCCGGTGGCGCGGCAGTCTTGGAGGCCGGCATCTTCTTTGGCGACAACGGCCGAGGGTACGACCCATTCTTCGTGACCTCGTTCGTACTCGTAGGCATCGCGCTTCTCCTGGTATTGCTCGTCACAGCCAGCACCCTGTCAGTGCACGCAGCCGAGTCCCTCGTGGACCGGCGTCGGGTCCTCGCCGGACTGGTCGCCGCCGGTACCCCCGTATCCGTCCTGCAGGATGCGCTGCGGCGTGAGGCGATGCTCACCTCCCTTCCCCTGTCCCTTGGCGGCCTGCTGGTCGGAGCCCTGGGGGCCGCGGTTGGCGGCCTGCTGGTCGGAGCCACACCAGCGCTGGACCAAAGACTGGCCCAGGGGGCGCTCCTCGTGTGCGTGCAAGTAGCCGTCACGGTAAGCCTGACCTGGCTGGCGATCCGCCTTGCCGCATGGGCAGTCAGGCGGCCGCTGCTACTGGCCACGGCACCGGCGAACCTGCGAACGGAGTGACGCGTTGACCTCCATCTCCCCGCGCGCCACCGCAGCCAGCCTCAAGCGCTCCCAGGCAAGGATCCGGCTCTTGGTGGCCGTGCGTCGCGCCGAACGCCCAGACCGATGGGACGACAGGACGCCAGGACACCACAACTGCGTCCCTGACGCTCGACGTGATGAGAGCCGAGTGAACCCGCATCCTTCGGCTCGTACATAAGGATCCACTTGCGGCTCTCCGAGGTGGGTTTGCGGGCTGTGTGGCCGACGCCATCGCCGCAATCTGCTCGCTGAGATGGACGAACGGGCCCTACACCAGCCAGCAGTCTCCACCCTCAGGGCAGATGCACTCCTGATCGGTTTCGTAGTCGCACATCTTCGGGGACTTCGCGGCCTTGGCGTTGTCCCACAGGATCGCGGCGGCACAGAAGTTGGTCGTGTCTGTGGGCTTGGCTTCCTGCAACAGGGTGGCCATGAACGGTTTCGCCTCCGGTTGCTAGGTGATGCGGTCAGGCCCTTGGCCCGGGCGCATTAATTGTGCACCATTCCCCTCGCCACTCGTCTCGGTGGCGCACCCGTGGCACCTTTCTTGACACTCAGGGCTTGACGTCACGCCGGCCTTCTTTCGAAAGGTTATGCCCGACCCAGAAAATTGAGTGCCCGCCGATAGTGTGACGGCATGCATGGTGGGGGAGTGCGCGAATGATGGAAGAGGACCGGCTCGCTGCCGAGCAGCGTGCGCGTGGCTCGCACGCTCTAGCCCGACCCGAAAGGACTGCTCAACGATGACCATTGAAGCATTTGTGTATGACGCCATCCGCACGCCGCGTGGGCGTGGCAAGAAGGGCTCGCTGTACGGCACCAAGCCGGTGTCGCTGGTGGTGGGCCTGATCGACGAGGTCCGCAAGCGCAACCCCGAGCTGGATGTCGACCGCGTGGACGACCTGGTGCTCGGAGTGGTCTCGCCCGTCGGCGACCAGGGCGCGGTCATCGCGCGTACGGCCGCTCTGGCGGCCGGCCTGCCGGACACCGTCGGCGGCATGCAGCTGAACCGGTTCTGCGGCTCCGGCCTCGAGGCCGTGAACACGGCGGCCCAGAAAGTGCGCTCGGGCTGGGACTCCCTCATCATCGCCGGCGGCGTCGAGTCGATGTCCCGCGTTCCGATCGGCTCTGACGGCGGCGCGTGGGCGATGGACCCGGCCACCAACTACGACACCTACTTCGTGCCGCAGGGCGTCTCGGCCGACCTGATCGCCACCATCGAGGGCTTCAGCCGCGAGGACGTCGACATCTACGCCGTCCGCTCGCAAGAGCGCGCCGCCACGGCGTGGGCCGAAGGCTATTTCGCCGGCTCGGTCATCCCTGTGGTCGACCAGAACGGGCTGCTCGTCCTGGACCGCGACGAGCACATGCGCCCGGACTCCACCGTCGAGACGCTCGGCGCACTCAAGCCGTCGTTCGCCGTCATGGGCGAGCTGGGCGGCTTCGACGCCGTGGCGTTACAGAAGTACCACTCGGTCGAGCGCATCAACCACGTCCACACTCCGGCAAACTCCTCGGGCATCGTCGACGGAGCCGCGCTCGTCGTGGTCGGCTCGGAGCAGGTGGGCAAGGACCTCGGTATGACGCCGCGGGCGCGGATCGTCGCCACGGCCACGAGCGGTGCGGACGCGACGATCATGCTCACCGGGCCGACGCCCGCGACCCGCAAGCTACTCAGGACCGCGGGGCTCACCGTTGACGACATCGACCTGTTCGAGATCAACGAAGCCTTCGCCGCCGTGGTGCTGAAGTACCAGAAGGACCTCGGCATCCCCTACGAGAAGCTCAACGTCAACGGCGGCGCCATCGCCATGGGCCACCCGCTGGGCGCAACCGGGGCGATGATCCTCGGCACGATGGTCGACGAGCTCGAGCGCCGTGACCTCCGTCGAGCAGTCCTGACCTTGTGCATCGGCGGCGGCATGGGCATCGCCACCCTCATCGAACGCGTCTGACCGCGCACCCCCTCGGAAACTCGCACAGCGACCGAACACTCAACAGGACCAAGGGAATCTCGTCATGACTGATCAGAAGACCATCTGCTGGGAGCAGGACGGCGACGGCATCGTCGTTCTCACCCTGGACGACCCGACCCAGTCCGCCAACACGATGAACTCGGCATACATCGCCTCGATGCGGGCCACCGTCGACCGGCTGGTCGCGGAGACAGATGCCATCACCGGAGTCGTGATCACCTCTGCGAAGAGGACCTTCTTCGCGGGCGGGGACCTCAACGACCTCAGCGCTGCCGGACCTGAGCAGGCGCAGAGTGTCTTCGACATGGGCAGCGAGATCAAGGCTCAGCTGCGCACTCTGGAGACATTCGGGAAGCCGGTCGTCGCGGCCATCAACGGCGCGGCCCTGGGCGGCGGCCTCGAGATCGCTCTCGCGTGCCACCATCGCATTGCCGCCGATGTGCCGGGTTCGCAGATCGGCCTTCCCGAGGTCACCCTTGGCCTGCTGCCCGGGGGCGGCGGCGTGGTCCGCACTGTCCGGCTGCTTGGCATCGTCGAGGCCGTGACGAAGGTGCTCCTCCAGGGCCAGCGCTACCAGCCGCGCCAGGCGCTGGAGGTCGGCCTCATCCACGAGGTCGTCGACACCATCGACGAGCTGCTTCCGAAGGCCAAGGAGTGGATCAGGGCGAACCCCGAGGCGGTTCAGCCCTGGGACGCGAAGGGCTACCGGATTCCGGGCGGCACGCCACAGTCCCCGGCCCTGGCCGCCAACCTGCCTGCCTTCCCCGCCAACCTGCGCAAGCAGCTCAAGGGTGCGAACTACCCGGCGCCGCGAGCCATCCTGGCGGCGGCTGTCGAGGGCGCCCAGATCGATATCGACACGGCGCTCGTCATCGAGTCGCGATACTTCACCGAGCTGGCCACCGGACAGGTCGCCAAGAACATGATCAAGGCGTTCTTCTTCGACCTGCAGCAGATCAGCTCCGGGGGCAGCCGGCCGGACGGATACCCGAAGTACACGGCGAAGAAGGTGGGCGTGCTCGGCGCCGGCATGATGGGCGCCGGCATCGCCTACGTGTGCGCCCGTGGCGGCATGGACGTCGTGCTCAAGGACGTCACGCTCGAGGCAGCCGAGCGCGGCAAGGGCTACTCCGCCGGGATCTTCGACAAGGCCGTGAAACGCGGCAAGTCCACCCAGGAGCAGGCCGACGCCACCCTGGCGCTTATCACCCCGACCGCCGATCCGGACGACCTCGCCGGTTGCGACCTGGTCGTCGAAGCGGTTTTCGAGAGCGTGGAGCTCAAGCACAAGGTGTTCCAGGAGATCGAGAACGTCGTGCCGGCCGGAGCGGTACTCGGGTCCAACACGTCCTCACTGCCGATCACCGGCCTTGCCGATGGCGTGCAGCGGCCTGAGAACTTCATCGGCCTGCACTTCTTCTCACCGGTCGACAGGATGCCGCTGCTGGAGATCATCGCCGGTGCCAAGACCAGCGACGAGACGCTGGCCAAGGCGTTCGACATCGCGCAGCAGATCAAGAAGACGCCGATCGTCGTCAACGACAGCCGTGGTTTCTTCACCAGCCGCGTGATCGGGATGTTCATCAACGAGGCCATCGCGATGGTTGGCGAGGGTGTGCACCCGGCGTCGGTCGAGCAGGCCGGCTCGCAAGCGGGCTACCCGGCCGCCCCGCTGCAGCTGGCGGATGAGCTGAACCTGACGCTGCTGAGCAAGATCCAGAAGGCAACCAAGGCGGGCCTGGAAGCAGACGGCCTGTCGTACTTCCACCACCCGGCATACGACATCGTCGACCGCGTCATCGAGGAGTTCGGCCGCAAGGGCAAGCTGTCCGGTGCCGGCTTCTATGAGTACGTCGACGGCAAGCGCGCCGGACTGTGGCCCGGCCTGCTCGAGAACTTCGGCGGCGGTACCACGCAGATGCCGTTCGAGGACATGAAGGAACGGATGCTCTTCGCTGAGGCCATCGAGACGGTGAAGTGCTTCGACGAGGGCGTGCTGCGCACCGTCGAGGACGCCAACATCGGCTCCATCCTGGGCATCGGCTTCCCGGGTTGGACGGGTGGCGTCGTTCAGTACATCAACGGCTATGAGGGTGGTTCGGCAGGTTTCGTCGTCCGCGCCCGCGAGCTTGCGGACCGTTACGGGCCCCAGTTCACCCCGCCCGCATCGCTCGTGGAGTCGGTGCCTACTTCTTCTTGGCTGCCCGTTGAGCTCGTGCTTCGGAGTTAGCCGCCATCGCAGACGCTGATGAGCTGCTTGAAGGCAGCTTCGTTGATCTTCTCCCCCTCGCGGAGGTCGATCGCACGCCGCGTGTTCCTTCATTTCACCAGCCGGCCGAATGCCGCCGGGGTGGGATCGTAGCCGGGCGGACGTGGCACGCGATCAGGTGTCGCTCAGCTGCGTCGGTCGCGCTTGTCGACCAGTGCGAGTCCCCAGGCAACGACGCCGGATGTGAGGACCAGCAGGCAGGAGAACGCGACCCATGGTGTGGCGGCGCGAGCGGCCCATGCCGTCGTTGCCGTCCCGACCACGAGGGTTGCCACGAGCGGCTTGGAGTACCAGAAGATCATCGCCGGGACTCCTGCGTGCGGTCCAAAGACGCTGGCGGGCGGCAGTCCGCGAAACGAGGCCATGAGGTGCGAACCGGCCAGCAGCGCCCCGGCGCCAGAGGCCCAGACCAAGGCGGTTGGCCCGATCAGATCGGTCATCGACAGGACCGAGCCAACGGCGAAGACAGTCAGCATCCAGGCCGACACGGGCACGGCGAGGTGTGCGAGTGCTGTGTCACGGTATGGAATGCCGAGGAGCCGGGACGTGCCTGAGTTGTCTGCGTGCAGCCGCAGCCCCTCGCACCAGGCGCCGAAACCGAGATACGCGACGATCAGGCTGGCCAGTGGGGCCATAGTCGGGGTTCGTGGCGACTGGAGAGACAGCATCAGCCCGGCTGACCCGGCGGCCGCGAACCCCAGCCCGTAGAGCGCAGACCATGGCGCCCGGCGCAGACCTAGCAGGTCACGGCGGGCGATCACCGCGCGTGGTCCGCTGACGCGCAGCCGCACATGCCGGGCGTGATTCGAGGGTCGCGCGGCGTCCAGACGGACTGTGCGGAGGTCCCCTGCCAGGACTGCTCCGCCGATGGTGGCGTTGCTCGCTGCCTGCCTGCGCAAACCGGTGATGTCCAACAGTGCCAGTGCGTTTCGTCGCCCTCGCGTGAGCGTGGAGCCTGGCTGCACCCCGAGGGGGGACGAATGCACCTGGCCCTGCAGCCAGAGCTCGGCGACCAGAAGGCCGAACAGGGATCCGCCAAGCGTGGCCGGCAGCAGCACGCCGGGTGAGGTGACCTTGGCGATCGCCAGTCCCGCACCGCAGACCAGACCGACCAGCAGACCGCCGATGACGGAGCCTCCAAGACTCAGCCGCCAGTTGCGGGAGAGCGTGACCTTTCGGGGCAGGGGGCTGGCCACGACCAGCTCAAGGTAGGGCAGCGGTGGTACCACCGGACCATGAGCCCGCCCGACCAACCGCACCATGGCGAGGAACAACCCTGCAACCAACACTGCCACCAACCCCCCTACAGGGGTCCAGGCATGTGCGGCCAGCCACTTCCCGTCGAGCGAACGGAACAGCTGCTGGGCTGCGGGGATCCCGTAGGAGCCCGCCGCGATGACGGCGACGTATACGGGATACAAGGTGTTGCTGACTGATGTGTCCGGACGGTTGCCGAGGATGACGGCGCGAGCCTGACGCAGTCGCTGCTTGTCCGGTCCGTTCATACCGGCTGCAGGTCGACGACGGTCTCAGCCAGGGCTTCAGTCATCGCAGGGTCGTGGCAGGCGATGAGCAGACCGGTCCCCTCTGCCTTGCGGTCCAACAGGATTCGGGTGAGCAGGTCGCGCTTGTCAGGGTCGAGACGTTGTTCCGGTTCGTCCAGGAGCAGGATCGACGAGGGGCGCACGAGCACCATCGAGAGATGGAAGAGCTGTTGCTGACCCGAGGACAGCTCATGCGGGAACCGCTCGGCCAGGTGGTCAATCTCCAGCAGCTCGAGGATCTCGTCGTGGCGCTCGTTGGATCGCCCTCCAGCATGGCCCCAGGTGGAGTCGATCAGGACGAGGTGGTCGGCCAGTGTCAGATCACGATAGGTGGCGGGCGCACCGATCAGAGCTGCGATGACGGCACGCGTGGAGTCATCGCGTTCGTCGACCGGCGAGCCATCCAGCGTCGCCTCCCCCTCCGACGGTGACATGGTGCCGGCGAGGATCCGCAGCAAGGTTGTCTTGCCGCTGCCGTTCGGGCCGCGCAGTACGACGCAGTCTCCGGTGCCGAGCTCGACGTCGATGGGCAGCAGCAGCACTGCCTCGTCGAGCTTCTTCCCGACACCCGTTGCCCGAAGAGCATGTCCATCGTGCCCCCGCACAGCAGGTACGGCGGCGCCGCGATGTCCCGGCATGGTTGGTTCTCCCTCGGTCCACCGCGATTCTGTCACCACGGCAAGTTCGGAATGTCGAGTCCACCCGAGCGGTTGACGTCACCATGACCACCTGGGGATTCATCGGAAGCGGAAACATCGGCACCACTGTCGCGCGACTCGCCGTGGCCGCGGGCCACGACGTCGTGCTCAGCAACAGCAGGGCACCCGAGACACTGGCCGACCTCGTCGACGACCTAGGTTCGCACGCCCGTGCGGCGACGCCGGCCGAGGCGGCCCGTGCGGGTGACGTGGTCGTCGTCACCATCCCTCTGTGCAACTACCGGCAGGTGCCGGCCGAGGAGCTGCGCGGCAAGATCGTGATCGACACGATGAACTACTACCCACAGCGCGATGGCAACATTGCCGAGCTTGACGACGAGGTAACCACCAGCTCCGAGCTGTTCCAGGCTCACCTGCCCGACTCCACCGTGGTCAAGGGCTTCAACAACATCTTCTTCCAGCACCTCGCCGCTCTCTCCCGACCCACCGGCGCCAAGGACCGCAGCGGTCTCGCCATCGCGGGCGACGACCTGGAGGCGAAGAAGGCCGTCAGCGAGCACCTCGACGAGATCGGCTACGACACAGTCGACCTCGGCCCTCTCTCGGAGGGGTGGCGCACGCAGCCCGACACTGCGGCATACGGCGTCATGTATGCCCTGGACCCGCAGGCATGGGACCAGGGTGCCCGCCCCGCGTCCGTGGTCGAGGTCGCCGAGCGTGCGGCAGCCTCCCGCCGCCACGACCAGGAATGAGCAGGCCATGACACGACCACACGACGGCAGCCCAGTGCCCGCCACGAGAGTTCTTGTGTGCTTCCACGCGCACCCTGACGACGAGGTCTTCACTACTGGTGGTGTCATGCGACTCGCCGCGGATGCCGGACACCGGGTAGTGCTGGTGACTGCCACCGACGGCGCGCTGGGGGAGGTGCCGGAGGGGTTGCTGGCCGAGGGCGAGCGGCTGGTCGACCGGCGCCGCCGCGAGCTGGAGACGTCGGCCCGCGCACTGGGCGTGCACCGACTCGAGATGCTCGGCTACCCGGATTCGGGCATGGCCGGCACCCCGGACAACGCGCGCGCGGACGCGTTCTGCAATGTGGACGTCGAGGTCGCCGCCTCACGGCTGGCCCAGCTTCTGGTCGAGGAGGGCGCCGACGTGCTGACCGTGTATGACCCTCACGGCAACTACGGGCACCCCGACCACGTCCAGGTCCATGTCGTCGGGGTCCGCGCCGCGGAGCTCGCCGGTGTCACGCACGTCTACGAGGCGACGGTGAATCGCGACCACATGGTCAGGCTCATGGCCAGCAACCCGCAATGGTCGACCGACGCAGCACCACCGGACGTCTCAGAGTTCGGGCTGCCGGAGTCGGAGATCACCACCGTGGTGGATGTGCGCGCGGCAATGGACGCGAAGCGCGCCGCGATGGCCGCCCACGAGTCCCAGGTGGGCGACTTCGGCCCATTCCTGGCGATGCCCGCCGAGCAGGTCGAAGCCGCCTTCGGCCATGAGTCCTTCCGCCGTCGCGGGGGCGGCGCCGGCCAGCGCGGCCCAGCGGTCCTGGAGGACGCGCTCCCGCTCTAGCTGGGTGATCGAGGATGACGGAATGCGGGACGGAACTTCTTGCTTCGCCGGTGCGGGCGTCCATGGCGTGAGCCGCTCGCAGGATGTGGCCTACTGCGCCGCCGCCCCGAGAATGAAGGCGGCGAGGTCCTTGCTCTGCTGGACCCGGCTCGGCTCGTGGACGTACATCATGTGTCCCGCCGGGTAGTAGGCGTGGTCGATGTTGGCCAGCAGCGCGGCGGGCACATCGAGGTGGGCGAAGGTCTCCTGCGCGGCGTAGTAGGGCGTGGCGCCGTCGAGGTAGCCGTAAGCGACATGCACCTTGAGGTGCGGGTTGGCACGCATCGCGCGCGCGAGCTTGTCGCTGACATCGACGGGCCGACCCTCGAACTCCTTGAACGACCACTCCTCGCTGGCCTTTATCGACACCTGCTCGTACGGCAGGTCGTTCTCGTAGCCGAGCTCAGCCCGCACGTAGTGGTTCCACGCGGCGGCATACGGACCGGCCATCGCGTCCATGCTCGGGTCGTCATCCATCTTCTCCGCGACCCCGTTGCCGGCGGGCCCAGTGAAGCGGCTGTCGAGCCGGCCGACGACGAGCCGTTCGCGGCGCAGCAGCTCGACGAAGAAGTGGAGGTGCTCGACCCGGAGGTTTGACAGGTCGACGTACTCCTCGCTGAGCCCGGTCATCCGGGCAAGGGCCCCCACCGCCTCGGTGCGCTGCTTGGTGGTGAGCCGGTGCCCCCGCGAGAGGACCCACGGATAGGTGCGCTCGGCATACTCCTCGGCCTCGGCGAGCACGCTGCGCAGCGCCTTCTTCCCGCGCCTGCCGTGGAAGTGCGCGACGGCTGCATAGGTCGGGAGGAACCCCACGTAGCCGCGGTCCTCGGGCTCCTTGAGGCCGATCGACCCGAGGTCGATGACGCTCGAGATAAGGATGACGCCGTTGAGGAACATCCCGCGGCGGGTCTGGAGGTGCTCGGCGAGGGCCGCGGCGCGGACAGTGCCGTACGACTCGCCCGCGATGAACTTCGGTGAGAGCCAACGGTTGTTGCGCGTGGTCCAGAGGCGGATCACCTCTCCGACGCTCTCGAGGTCCGCGGTGAAGCCGTGGTATGCCTTCGGCTTGCCACCGGAGACCGCGCGGGAGAAGCCGGTCGAGACCGGGTCGATGAAGACGAGGTCGGTGACGCGCAGGAGGGTCTCGAGGTTGTCGGTGAGTCCGTATGGCGGGGCCTGAAGGGATCCCACGTCTCCCGACACCACGCGGCGCGGCCCCATGAGCCCAAGGTGTAGCCAGACCGAGCTCGAACCCGGCCCGCCGTTGAAGGCGAACGTCACCGGTCGAGGCGTGTCACTGCTCGCTTCTGCGACGTATGCCGTGATGGAGACCTCGGCCTTGGCCTTCAGTCCCGCGAAGGCCCCGTCCTCGTAC
>JBBRWQ010000067.1:0-18331 GCA_038249115.1 Actinomycetales bacterium | reverse complement strand
CCGCACGCCACGACCACGATCGACTACCTCATCCCGGCCGACCTAGAGGTCGACGAGGAGATCGTGCTCGAGCTGCTGCGCGACCGCCATCGGACGACGTGCGGCTGCGGCTCGTACATCCGCGGATCGGTGTCGGCATGACCTCCACCCGTCTCGCCTGGGCACCGCTACGCCATCCACCGCGCCATCTCCAGATCACCTGCTCGACGTGCCACGCGACGGAGCTCAACGAGTCCAACCGGCTCCGCCGAGGAGCCTGGGAAGAATCCACCACCACTAAGCCGCGCCGCTATCGCTGCGGTGTCTGCGTAACAACCGCTGCCAGCATTGGAGGTACACCGCTATGAGCGATCCGCACGAGCCGCTGAACCCGGCGGGCATAACTACGCCGACGACCTGGCCAACCTCGTCACTGCGGCGATCGAAGCGCACCCGCCGCACGTCGCCGCTCGACTGCGCCAGGCGGTCAAGCAGGGCCAGGTATCCACCTCTCGGGCGCACGGCATCCTGACCGTGTATGTCGCCGGGTTTGTGTTGGTGACCGTCGAGGAGCTGAAGCTCGGGACGCCGGCATGGAACTGATGGAATTGCCCCGCTACCCGGTCTGCCCGCGCTGCGAGCGCGAGATGCGTCCCGGCGGTGGCTGCGATGCGAGCACCTGGCATCAGGACGGCCGCGAGATCCCGCCGACGCGCTATGGCTCGGAGCACGTCGGCTACCACCCCGAGGCCTGTCATGACTGCGGCGCTGGGGTGGGCGCCACGCACCACTACAGCTGCACCATCGAGGAATGCCCGCACCGCAATCAGGCAGTCACCTGCGACGCGTGCGTCCCCCTGGAGCACGACCCGTACTACACCAGGTCGCGAGGGCTGCACTGATGCCGACCGCCGTCCCGACCGCCTGCCTTCAGCCGCGATGTCCGCATCCGGCCGAGCGCAAGGGGTACTGCGCTATCCACCGTCGAGCCAATGACGGCTACTCGCCGACGTGGCGGGCCCGCAGCATGGCCGCTCGGAGGGCACAGCCTGTCTGCCAACGCTGCGGCGGCACGACCGATCTCACCACCGACCACATCATCCCCGGCAGCCTGGGCGGGACTGACGACTGGAGCAACCTGCGCGTTTTGTGCAGATCCTGCCACGCCAGCATCGGCCGCACGCGCAGCCGGCCAGGCAACAGCGAGCCCACCGACCCGGTCGAGCCGAGCGAACCGCATGCCGAGCGCGACCGGCTGCGCATCGTGGGGTAGGGGGGATGGCATCAACATCGCTGGCCGAGCACGCTCACTGCCCGCCTTCGCAGCCGAACGCACACCCACAACGACGCCAAAAGGAGCCTAGGGGGGATGGCATCAACATCCTTGCGAACGTGAGCACGCCAGCGGCCTCGGCGCCCAAACGTGTGTGTTGCCAGTTCAGGAAATTCGGTCGGATGGGGGTACGGGGTATCAATCGCCACCGATGGAGCACCTCTACGGACCCGCCTATTCGCTTACATACGACGAATCCGCAATCGATAGGGGCCACCCGATCAATGCCCGTCCTGGGCGCGCGGAAGGTACCCAGAGCTCTTCGTGCGATTGTCCGCGGCGAGCAACCGGCGTAGACTGCTTCCGGCACCCACGCGTGCCACCTATCAAGAGCGCTGGAGAGCCCCGGCTCGATGAAAGCGCGGCAACCGGTCCGCCCCTCAAGCGGACACGGTGCCAATGCCGGGCACGATAGGAGACGAGACCAACCCATGAACGCCAACCTCTGCGGTTGCTGGACTGCCATACAGCATCAGCGTGGACGCGACCTGCGCGACGACCCGGCGCATAGCTGGCCCGGGCACCAGAAGCACGCCACGCCATGGACGGGTCACGACGGGGAGTCTTGGGTGACTATCCACGCATGGTGCCGCCTGTGCTGTCCCGACAGCGCGACAGCGCGACCTGGGGCAGCCGAAGGTTCCCGTTCAGGTCAAGGCTCTGGCGATCGCGGCGTCGATGATGATCATCGATTCGGGCCGGAAGTAGCGTCGCCCGTCCTGCCACTCATCGTCCTGCTCGGCGAGGACCATGCCGACCAGGCGGATCAGGCTGGCCCGGGTGGGGAAGATGCCGGCCACCGCGGTGCGCCGCTTGATCTCCTTGTTGAGCCGCTCGAGAGGCGCATGAGGGATCGGTCGAAGCCGCCTATCGGGATGCCGGCTATGGCGCCCTGTCACCTCTTGAGCAGCGGACTGAGGACGGTGACCGCTAATGGCTGAGCACGACACCATACATTGTCGGGACTGTAGAGAGGGCGTGCCCCTCGATGTCCACCACCACCGCTACCACACGCCCCCGTGGCCAATGATGTCGGGGATGCTTCCGGGTGTCTACCCGGATGGCTGCCCATGGCCTAACCAGCGAACGCGACCCGTTGGATGGAAGTTGCCAACCAAGGAGGACCTCTATAGTAATGAGCACCTCTACGGCATGAACGATTGGGGTACTACCGTTGATGTAATCGCCGTGATCGTCGTCGTCGCCCTGCTGTGGTTCGTGTTCGGCATGTGGCCAACCCGATGATCATCGCCTCACGCTTACGCCCGCCTCAAGCACCTGTCCAACGACAGGGCTCGTTCCTCCGGGTTGGAAATCGCGTGAACGTAGAGCATCCTACGACCCAGGTCCGATTCGATCTAATTCCACGCACGTGGCCAGTGGCCAGTAATGGCGCAGTAAGCGCCCCTCGCTAGCCTCTTTGAAGCCGGGCGACGAACTGACGGCCGGGGATCGCAAGATCGGACGGTGCAGGGCGGCCCGGCTCTACTATGTCCGCAAGGAGGGCACCATGAGCACTGAGCAAGGGGATAATCCCGCCGGCGGTAGCGCGATACGCCCTTCTGGCATGTTTAGGTGCGGGGTTTGGTAGGAGGCAACCGTGGCAAGGCTCCTCACGCGAGGCTCATCTCGCCAAGAACCTAGTGCTCGTCTCCTGGCGGGCCTGATCGCTGTCGCGGCCTGGTTGCTGTTTGGGTGGGCTTCTGGCTGGAGGTACCTGGGCGGTCCGAACGGGCCGGGAGCTTACGGTGTCGCGCCGTATATCGCGATCGGAGTGCTCGCTGTCCTCGCCGGACGGCGGACGGATCCGGTTGCGGCCTGGCTAATTTATGTAGGCGGGATCGTCGGGGCTACCGCCGTGGCGTGGGCCGCCGGCCCCGTCGGAGTGGCGGTTGGTGCGGACCCAAACATGCGGGCAAGTTACTACGCGTCCCTCATCGTCATCGCCGCGGCAGTCTCAGCTGTTCTCGGCCTCGTCGTTGTCTGGGGCGGCTATTGGCTGGCTCGTCTTGCCGGGGCGGGAAGGCCTCGGTAGATAGCCGGCTACCGTTCACCCCCGGTCGATCGACTGTTGATGGCAGACGGCTGCGGGAGCTGCGAAGACGACGGCGAGTAAGGCCGCCAGACGGGTGCAGGGCGGCCCGGCTCTACCATGTCCTTAAGGAAGGGACCCTGTGAGGAAAATGCGCGGACCTCTGTTATCACTGGCGCTGATGGTCGCGCTTGCCGCGTGCGGCAGGTCGGGTTCGCTGAGCCCTTCGGCCACCGAGGATGCGGCCCTGAGCAGCTGCCGGGCCGACGTGGCGCACGCCAACCTCAACGTCCACGACGTGACGGCGCTCGACTTCGCCATCCATGACTGCGCTTCTCTCGCGATGCTCACCCAGGTTGTGGACGCCGCCCCGGGATATCTGAATGTCGACGTGACCGTCAAGCAGTTCGCCACGAATCGGTGCATGGACCCGGAGTTTCCGGATATCACCGAGGCAAAGGTCTGCATCGAGCTCGGGCTGCACTAGGCGCCTGAGCAGGCTTCGCCGAGCCGGGTGACGAGCTGACGGCCCGGGGAAACTACTCGGCACTCGACTTCGCGGATTGGCTGGTGACCAGCGGCCGTGTCGAAGAGATGCTCAAGACCGGGACGGACCGGTGGTCGCAAGCGCCAGGCGGCGTAGAAACTTAGACCTCTGCATCGGCGAAGCCGTGAGAGCGTCGCCTACTGTAACCCTGCCTAGTTGACGTCGGCCAGGCGCCACGCATAGATCGTCTGGACGAAGGGGCGCGGTGCGAGTCGTCCTGCCCGAGATCACCGTGCCACCGGCCCAGGCCGGGTCGGGTCGATTGGCTTCCGGCCGCCAAAACGCTTCCTCGAGGCCGGCGGCACCCGGCGGCCGCGATGGGATCGACTTGTACGAGTTCTTGGAGCCCCGGGCTATTCGGTCTTCATTGATGCCCTGTTGCTCCGAGGAACCATCGTCTCGAGCGGCGAACCGGGACAGGCGCCCTCGCACCGCTTCCTCGCGGCGGTATCTGTGCTCATCCTCACGCCGCACCTAGCCTGATGGATGCGGTCTGACGACCACCCCATTCCGCAGTCCCCGGGTGGTGGGCATTACCCGGCGAGAGCGCCTCCAACGGCCCTTTCAATGTCTTCTCGCACGAGGTCGGCATTGATGGCAATTGCGGCCGCAGATCCTGCGCCGGCCGAGGTGATGACCTGGAAGCGAGGGTCCACCGCGTTCCCTGCGGCCCACACTCCTTTGGCGCTGGTATTGCCGTTTGCGTCTACGACGACGAAGCCAGCCCCATCGACGTCACACCCCAGCTCAGTGAGTAGGCCATCGTTGTGGGGGCGGTTCACCGGCCGAATGAACACTGCCGCTCGCGGAATCATTCGACCGTCGATCAGTTCCACACCCGTCAGCCGATCAGCCTCGACTACCAGCCGTGCCACCAGCCCGGTTACGACTTGCACGCCTCGCGCCCGCAACTGCAGGCGATCTTCGTCGCTCAGGTCGGTGGCATGGGCAAAGAAGACGACGTCGTCGGACCATTGACGAACCAGCAGGGCATGTTGGACGGACCCCGGGACCGTGCCCAAGACCCCGATCGCCTCGTCACGGACCTCCCAGCCGTGACAATACGGACAGTGCAGCAGATCTCGCCCCCAGCGGTCTCGCACTCCCGGGATGTCAGGCAGGTCGTCGGCGGCACCGGTTGCGAGGAGGACTCGCTTGGCGTCGATCGACTGCCCTCCCGCAAGCCGCAGGTGAAACTCCGCCTCGAAGCCGACCACGAGATCCTCGATCAACTCCACGCCGTATGACCTGACCTCGTCACGGCCGGCGGACAGGAAGTCTCGAGGCGGCATCCCGTCACGGGACAGGAAGCCGTGCATGTGGGCAGCCGGGGCGTTGCGCGGCGACCCGGCGTCGACCACGGCAACCCGGCGCCGCGCCCTGCCTAGGACCAGCGCGGCGCTGAGGCCGGCTGCTCCGCCACCGACAACTGCTACGTCATACCGCTGCTGCCCCATGACCATCACTCCCAGTCGCGGTCGTTCTCGCCCGGCCCGCGGTTAGCGTCATCGTGCCTACCAGGTGGTCCTTCGCGGGCCACCTGGTAGGCAGCAAGATCGTTGAGACAGGACGTACCCCACCAAGGGTTGCCAGGCGGTCATGCAGCGGCAGGCTGATCGCCTTCAGGCACACGTCACCCGGCGGGGGTTCCGCTGGGCTGCGGAACCGCGCTGGTTAGCTTCGGCTCAGCTACCGCCTCACGCTCGCCGGTCAGCAGTGAGTACCCGAGCCAGGCAAGGCCGAAGCCGATCGGCAGCGCCGCCAAACGGGGCATACCCACGAGGGTGGCGATGGGCAGTGACCCAGCCAAGCCGATAGCGAAGATGGCCGAGGCCCAGCGCGACAGGATGTTTGCCCTGAAGTTGGCGGCGCCGAACAGGACGGTCCCGGCGAGGAAGAAGGCGCTGGCGAGGTTCCACAGGAGTGGAATGGATCCGAGATCGGCCTGAGTCGGACGCCCGTCGATCATGTCCATCATTCCCTGGACGAAGGCGGGGGAGCTTGACGCAATGACTGGCTGTACGAATGCCTCGATCGCGGTCCCGGCAGCGGTCATCAGCAGGCCGACGGCCAGCACCACGAAGCCGGACAGGCCTAGCCAGCCCAGCTTCTCCACCTGCGCGGAGTAGATGCCTGCGATGCCGGTCACGAAGAGGACCAGCATCACCATCGTGGCGTAGTGAATGACTGCCCATGCACTCGTGGTCACCGACCCAATCGCATCGGCCGGATGCAGTGGCTGGATGAGCATGAAGGTAAGTCCGGCCAGGATCGCGGCGACCGCGGTCATGGTGATCAGCTTGGATCGAGTCACGTATTTCGTCCTCCAGTGAGTTCAGTGCCTTGATGAATCGGCGGCGCACGTTGCGCCTGTTTAGACGGGTGCCGCGTTACCCGTCACGCGGTCGCCGGGTCGGCGACCGGTCGGCCCGATGGGACACTCGGTCCACCAACAGGGACGCTGTTCGAGCGGGCGCCCAAGATCGGGGCTGAGAGGTTGAAGCCCTTGAAGGTCAGCCACAGCCCGATCGACAGTTCCCAGAAGAAGATCGGGACGGTGGCGAGGCCGGTCCACGCGGACTGCCCTTCGTTGATGCCGAACATCGTCCCAAGGGTCGCGGACAGCAACACCGGCGCGCCGATGAGACCCATCGCTGGAATGACTCGAGGTACGAGTCGCGCCCGGTAGAGCAGGGTTCCGAGCAATACCGCGTTGAAGATCGGCATGAGGCCGGGCCCGAAGAGGAAGGTCCAGTCGTGGACTGCCATCAGCCCGCCGCTGACTGCGATCAGCGAGGCGGCATCAGCGCCGGTCGCACCACCCTGCCGCAATGCGACGACCGCCAATTCGGTGACCACCCCGACCATGATCATCCCGCCTTCCATGAGGCGGGTGGTCAGAAATCCGAGCGCGAAACCCTCATGCTGGCGCTTCACTACGCTGAACAGGGCGACGGCCGTGCCAATGCCGGCGAAGGCGGTGACGATGTCGAGCAAGGCGCCCCACGTCACCTGGACGTCCGAGCCGGCGCTCACGACATAGTTCGGGCTGAACACCGGCTCGAGAAGGAACCAGGAGGGGATCGAGCTGATAAAGGTGACCAAGTAGAGGATCCCCGCCACCAACGCCGTCCGCCTGAATGGTGTCATGGGGCGCCTACCTCCGTGTACAAGGGCAGGTCGCCGGCGGGGTCCTCCCACCAGGGGGTCGCGCTAGCGCGTTCATCCCCGTGCACGAAGCGGGCTGCCATGACCGCGAGCATCAGATCTGCAGTGGGATGCGTCAGTGACCGGCATCACCGGCCGGAGTGACCCTGGTCACCGTCCGGTGTGACTTCGATCACGGTGAGGCGCACAATGAGTTGGAGAAGCGGAGAACCGAATGGCTCTGGGCGCCATCGCAAACAGTTTTCTGGCGCAGGTCGATCCGCCGCTGGTGGAGGAGATTCGCCAGCGCGCCGTCATCCATCACCATCACGGCGGCGACATGGTCGTTTCCGAGACGGACGGGCATTGGAGCGGGATCGTGCTGACCGGCATGGCGCGCGTCTTCCTGATGACGAACGGTGGGCGGCAAGTGACGCTCCGCCATGCTCGCCCTGGGGGCTGCATCGGCCTGGGAGCCGTGTTGGGGGAGGACCCCGTATCAGCCCAGGCGGTGACCGACTGCGACGTGCTGAGCTTCGATACGCAGCACGTGGGGAAGCTGGCGCGCACTCACGTTTCATTGTCCTTTGCGATCGCACAGGAGGTGAGTCGACGTCTGACGGAGACATACCAAGAAATCGTCATCCGCGAGCAAGGGTCCGTTCGCCAACGGCTCGCCCGTCAGCTCCTGCACTTCGCCGGGGAGATCGCGCCGGCGGAGCCGCTCATTCTGCCGATGAGCCACGAGGAGATCGCAGACGCGGTTGGTTCAGCCCGGGAAGTCGTCTCACGCCATCTCGCTCGATTCCAGGCTGAGGGGATGCTCGTGCTGGAGCGCGGTCGGGTAAGGCTTACCGACCCAGTGCGCTTGGATGCCGCCGCCCGCCAAGGCATGACCTCCTTAGCCGGTTAGGCTGAGCCCTCGGCGAATTCCGAGCCTCGCCGGCCCGGAGGCGCGCGCGCAGGATGCCTGCTTGGTGTCCGTATCCTCCCGCCCGAGATCACGGTGCGACCAGCCCAGAAGGGGTCGCGTCGCCGATGGACCGCGGTGGATCGATTGGAGGCCGGCCGCATGGGCCGTGAGGCGGGGCGTCGGCGGAGGCGACGGAACTGCGCGGTCGGCTGGTCCCTTTCGTCCCGCGCCATGGTGGAGCAAGCGGCCAGCTACACGCTGTCCCATGCCGGCGACAGCTATCGCCCGCAGTGCTCGGAGCCCATGGCGACCGGGTCATCAACACCGAGTGGTCGGGGCGGCACATCGTCGGCGTGTGCCTGAGGGGAAATCGGACGCCCTGAGAATCTGGCCACCGCGCTGATTCACCCCCCCGGATGGAGGCGCATGACCCGACGGACAAGAGGGTTATCGGCGTTTCGGCCGCCGACAGCTGTTGCCTTAGCCTGCCGCCCGCTCAATTTCCGCTGCCCGGCTCGAACAGCTCGGCGCTGGCCAGCATGCCGCCGACGCTCACGCCCCCTGTCATCAGCACGCGGCCATTGTCGAGCAGCGTGGCGGTGTGATTGGTGCGCGCCTCGAGCATGCTCGCGGTGGCGACCCAGGCTCCGGTGACGGGGTCGAACAGCTCCTCACCGCCGCTGCCGCCCCCGGCCAGCAGCACGCTGCCATCCTGGAGCAGCGTTGCAGTGCCTCCCACATGTTCCCCGTTCAGGTCGGCCGCGGCGGTCCATGAACCGGTGCTCGGGTCGTACAGCTCCGCGATGCCTCCCGGACCGCTGCTCGTGCTGCCGCCCAGCACCAGGACCCGGCCATCCGGCAGCAGCGTGGCCATGTGCCCGGCCACGCCCGTCACCAAGGCACCGGTCGCGGCCCACGAACCGGTGCCCGGGTCGTACAGCTCCGCCGAAGTGAGCTGCGGACCGCTGCTGCTGTTGCCACCGGCCACCAGCACCCGGCCATCGGGCAGCAGTGTGGCGGTCTGTTCGCTGCGTGCCTCCAGCATGGCGCTCGTGGCGCTCCAGGAGCCGGTGGCCGCGTCATACAGCTCGGCGGAGGCCATGGAGTCGGTGCCGGCGCCGCTGCCGCTGCCCCCGGTGACGAGCACCCGGCCGTCCGCCAGCAGCGTGGCGCTATGGCGCGCTCGCGCCTCCATCATGGATCCCGTGGCGCTCCAGGTTCCCGTCGCGGGGTCATACAGCTCGGCACTGGCCAGCGCATGCACGCTCGTTTCGCTGATGCCATCGGCTCCCCCGGTCACGAGCACTCTGCCATCAGAAAGGAGCGTGGCGGTGTGAAGGATGCGCTTCCCATTCATGGCCCCCGTGGCGGTCCACGATCCACTCGCGGGGTCGTACAGCTCAGCGGTGTCCAGGAGCCCGCTTGCGCCGCTTCCGCCGCCGCCCGCCACCAGCACCGCCCCATCCGGCAGGAGCGTGGCGGTATGGCCGGAGCGGGCCCTGCTCATCGTTCCCGTGGCGATCCAGGATGCCGCCACCGCCGGGGCCGCAGTGGCGGAGGCCACCACGGACGCCGAGGCGGACGCGGACGTACTCGCCGATGAGGGATTCGGCGATGACGGACTCGCCGTGGCATCGACGGTGAGGGGAAGCTTGACGATGCCGGAGCCGATCACTGCCGCGCCGCCGATGGCCAACGCCACCAACAGCGTGATGGCGATCAGGACCCAGGTGCCGCCGCTGCGCCGGGTCGTCGGCTGTGCAGCCATGGCTCGCTCCTCGATCTCATACCAGAGGTCAGGCGTCGACAGCGCATCGAGCGCCTTGAAACGGTCGCGCAGGTTCGTCATTGCTCGTCACCCAGCAGGACGCGTAGATGCTTCCGACCTCGGCTCAGGTGAGCGCGGACGGCAAGCGCATTGATGCCCGTGCGGCGGGCGATCTCGCGCACCGGGCAGTCGGCGTAGTAGTGCAGCACGATCACCGCGCGCTGCTGCGGGGTCAGCTCCCCGATGGCCTGAAGAAGCTGCTCGTCGGGATGGGCATCGTGCATCGACCCTTCCGGGATCGGCCCATGTGAGGTCCTCGACCGCCGCTTCAGGTCTCCGGCTGCGAGGCGGAAGGCCGAGCGCCAGACCCAACCGCGCACGTCCCGGATCGCCGAGCCGCGGCGCAGCGCCTGGGCGAAGGCCTCGGCGACGGCGTCAGAGGCAACCTCCTCATCGCCCGCAAAGGCGTACAGCGAGCGCCACAAGCGGTCGCCATCCTGGCGGTAGACCGCCTCGACCGCGCCTGTCGCCGAAATGCGAGCCATGCTTGTCGTCACTATGTCCGTACAGGAGCGGATCGGCACCGAAAGGTGACAGTCGGGGCCCGGAGAATCGAGTTTGAGCAGGGTACCCAGGGCGACACTGGGCGGTGGGTGCCGGGGGGGGTCAACCTTGGCCCCATACGCTGCGCCATAGGGCCGTCGATGGGGTCAAGCGGGGCGTCACCGAGCCCCGCACCCGGGGTCCCGTCACAGTGGGCGCCCGGGTTCTTCCTGCCGCTCCGTGCGCTGACCCGGATCGGTCTGATGCGCCCGACCTCAGAACCCTTTCCGTGCCGACCTACAATGTGCAGACGGCTCGGCGTGGTTCCAGCCGGACTTGCGCCTTGCGAATCTACTTATCCCGGGTCTTTCCGCAGGGACCGTTCCGACATCCGCAGGGGGCTACGCATGACCGGCGCGGCGAAGTCATTACGGGGGAATCTACCTGCCGAGCTGTCAAGCTTCATTGGTCGACGCCGCGACCTGCAGGAGATCAAAGCCGCCCTGACCGGTGAACGCATGGTGACCCTCGTTGGTCCCGGCGGGGTGGGTAAGACCCGATTGGCGCTTCGGTCGGCAGCCGATTTACAGCGCGGAATTGCGGACGGTGCGTGGCTGACCGAGTTCGCCGGTCTACGCGATCCAAGACTCGTCACCAAAGCAGTGATGACCTCCCTTGGGCTGCGCGATGAATCAAGCCAGTGGCCCGTGTCCAGGCTGATCGAATACGTTGCGTCAAAGCGACTGCTTCTTGTCCTGGACAACTGTGAGCACCTGATCGACGCGTGCGCCGTCCTTGCCGAGGCGATCCTCCGTGAGGCGCCATCGGTGCGGATTCTTGCCACCAGCACGCAGCCCCTCGGGATCACGGGCGAAACCGTGGTCCCCGTGTCCGCGCTGCCGCTGCCAGACGCCGATCCGCGTGTCTCTCTGGAGGCGATTGGTCAGTCGGAGGCCGTCGCCCTGCTAGTTGAGCGGGCGAGGACCGCGGGTGCAGCGTTCGAGGTGACCGCTGACAACCGGCCCGCCGTTGTGGAATTGACGCGGCGCCTGGACGGTATCCCACTGGCCATCGAACTGGCGGCCGTACGCCTTCGCTCTCTGGGTCTGGACCAGCTGGTCGAGCGCCTCATCGACAGGTTCGGTCTGCTCGCAGGCGGTGGCAGGACCGCGCCGCCACGCCATCAAACCCTGGAAGCCGCCATCGCCTGGAGCCATGACCTGCTCGAAGGCCATGACCGAGCGGTTTTCCGCCGCCTGGCTGTCTTCGCGGGCTCATTCAGCCTCGAGGCGGCCGAGAGGGTCGCGGAGGGTGCGGGAATAGCGCCAACGGATGTAATGGACATCTTGGCCCGCCTCGTTGAGCGTTCATTCGTCCTGCGGGAGGGAACGAGCGGGAGGGCGCGCTATCGTCTACACGAAAGCATGCGTGAGTTTGCGGCGCTTCGGCTTGCGGAAGCCGACGAGGAGGACGCGGCGGAAGACGCTCACCTCGCCTTCTATGCGGGCCTCTGCCGAGTTGCCGAATTAGACTCGCCGGCGGCAGATCCAGCGTCCCAAGTCGCGTTGCTTGATGACCTGGATCGGGAAGCCGACAACATCCGGGTCGCATTGCGGCGTTGTCTGGCCGACGCGGATCGCGCCGAACTCGGCCTGACGATGGCGGCCGGTCTCGAGCAGTACTGGAGAAACCGGGCTGTGACCGAGGGCGCGTACTGGATCGATGCCCTGCTCGGTCGAGCCGGCGGCGACGACGCGGCCCGGAGGCGAGCATTGCACGTGAAGATCGTGCTCGCCGTCATCCAAGGAGACCACCAAGGGGGTCTTGACGCCGTTGCACAGGCCACCGCCATCGCACGGCCGTTTGAGACTGACGGCCTTTCGGTCCGGATCCTGACCAACCAGGCAGCATTGCAGGTCATTGCGGGCGATGTGCCGGCCGGCCGCACGACGTCCGCGCAGGCCACGGCGCTCGCCGCGCGCCTGGGCGACGACATGTCGTTCATCGCTGCTGCGCAGTCCGAAGCATTCATCGCTGGCCTCGATGGCGACTTCGTTCGCATGCGCGATGTCGGGCTGGCCGCTGCCGCGCGCTGCCGTCTGCGGAACGAGCTGTTCATGCTGAGCACACACCTGACGAGCGCCGGCATGGGCGCGTTGATGCTTGGCGACTACGCCGCCGCTGAAGCTGCGTTGATCGAAGCGTTGCATGCCTCGCTGGCAGTCGATGACCGCCGCGGTCTGGTCATCAGGATGCAGATGCTGGCAAGTTGCGCTGCGAGCGGAGGAAACGCACACCGTTCCGCGAGGCTGCTCGGAGCGTGCGAGATGCTGCGTCTCGAGATGGGAGCGCAGCCTAGCCCGTTCACCGCGGGTCACGTGGCCACCGCCCAAGAACGCACCGCGGCCATCCTCGGCCGCGACGGTTACAAGCAACTCATTCAAGAGGGAATGGCTCTCGACCGCGAAGGTGCGGTGGCGCTGGCAATCGGAAAGAGCGCGGTACGAGCCGTCCCCCGCACGGCCACCAAATCCGCGGACCCGCTTGGAAAGCGGGAGCGCGAGGTCGCGCTTCTGATCGCCGACGGGTTGAGTAATAAGGAGATCGCGTCCCGCCTATTCCTTTCGGAGCGCACCGTTGAGACCCACGTCTACAACATCCTCAACAAGCTCGGGTTCAATTCCAGGGTGAACATCGCCTCGTGGGTATCGATTGGACGCTAGGGGCGTGCCAGCGAGGTAGGTGATCTCACGAATCCGCGGAGGCGGCAGGAGAGCTAGGGTGCCGAGGCGCCGCGCCGCTTCGGCAGTGGTGACTTCGGTCAAGCAGACGAGCCAGGCATCCTCGTGCGTGAGGCCGGCCATGACCGTCACGGTCGCCACGCCTGGCATCCGCGCCTGAGCAGCTTCCAGCATCCGAGCGGCCCGCTCGAGCGCCGCTTTCCCTGCGTTAGGCAGATGGACTTCGATCAAGAACAAGGACATGGCGTCGATGGTTGCTGCCCCGCTGGGCCGCGACATCGTCAGGAACACCGAGCGGGTACGTAGTCCCCGCGCCGGCCGGCACTGGTAAGTACTGCGTACGTGTTCGTCCGGATGGAGCTGCCCAGCGCCCTCGATAACGTGCGGTTTGCGCTCTTATGCGCCCCGCCCACTGAGAGGAGACCAGATGCAGGCAATCGTCCAGAGCAGGTATGGCTCAGCCGAGGTGCTCGAAGCACAAGAGATCAGCCGTCCCGAGATCGGCGACGACGAGGTGCTCGTCCGGGTGCACGCGGCGTCTATCCATCTCGGGGACTGGGTGGTGATGACCGGTGTGCCCTACGTCATGCGTCTCGCCACCGGCCTGCGCAGGCCGAAGCACCCCGTTCCGGGGACCGATCTGGCCGGGACCGTGGAAGCGGTCGGGCCGTTGGTGAAGAACCTACGCGCCGGTGACGAGGTGCTCGGCTGGTGCACCGGCGCCTTCGCCGAGTACGCAGCTGCGCCGGAGACACAGTTCGTCAAGAAGCCCACAACCCTCACCTTCGAGCAGGCGGCAGCCATCGGCGTCTCTGCCACCACCGCTCTGCAGCTGCTGCGCGATGACGGCAACGTCCAGCCGGGGCAGAAGGTGCTCATCAACGGTGCGTCAGGCGGCGTCGGCACGTTTGCGGTACAGATCGCCAAGGCGCTCGGCGCCGAAGTCACCGGCGTGTCGAGCGCCACGAACGGCGCCCTCGTCCGCTGCCTCGGGGCCGACCATGTCATCGATTACACCCGCGAAGACTTCAGAGAACAGGTTCGGCGTTACGACCTCATTCTCGACAACGTGGGTGATCGGTCGATGGCCGACACCAAGCGCGCGCTCGCGCCGACCGGAAGGCTGATCTCGAATGGCGGCGGTCACGCCGACGCCAAGCTGGGCCGCACCCTGCGAACCATGCTCGTCTCGATCGTCGACCGGCAGCAGGCAGGGCCCTCGGTCAAGACACCGAACCACGGGGATCTGGTCGTCCTCACTGATCTCGTGGACGCCGGGAAGGTCACGCCGGTCATCGGCGGCACCTATCCGCTGGACCGGACCGCCGAGGCGATCCGTGACCTCGCATCCGGCCACGTCCGAGGCACGCTCGTTATCAGCGTCATCCAGCCCGCAGCCACCGCTGTCGGTTCTGCGGACGTGCCAGCCCGGACAAGTGTGCCCGCGGCGGCCCTGACGTGATCGCTCACCCCCGGGAACCGGGAACAACCGACGCTCAAGCAACGAAGGAGAATTCGATGCAGACCACGACACCGACACTCCCAAAGACCTACGCCCGGCTGATCGGAGCACTGTTCCTGATCGGCTTTCTCACCTATGGAGTTGGCTTCACCCTCGTCAATTCGGTCATCACCGTCCCGGACTTCGTGTCGAAAATTCCGGCTGTTCAGGCGACCCTCGTCCTCGGCGCGTTCCTGATGCTACTCAACACCGTCGTCGACATTGGGAAAGGCGTGTTGTTCTTCCCGATCCTCGAGAACCACGGCCGCCGCACCGCGCTGGTCTACCTGGCCGCGATCGTCGCCCAAGTCGTCATCCTCGATCTGGGCGTGATCTTCCTGCTGATGCTGGTTCCCCTCGCCCACATCGCAGCGGATGCCGGCGCATCGAGCGTGACGTGGGCTCCGGGCATCGGGTCACTCCTCAGCGAGTCGAATCTCATCGCATACAACGTCGGTCAGGCGACGCTGTCATTCGGCGCCGTCTTCCTGTGCATGTTGCTCTTCAGGACGCGGCTGATCCCGCAGGCCCTGGCCGGTCTCGGTGTGCTGGGCTACATCCTTCATGCCGCTGGCTCGGTTTCCGAGATCTTCGGCCTCTCGCTGAGCTTGTACCTTTTGATCCCGGGTGCCCTGTTCGAGATCGGCATCGGCGTTTGGCTCATCTTCAAGGGCTTCCAGCCCGCCCACACCCGCGGCAGCTCCAAAGCATCAGCGGAGCTACTGGCTGGCCGAGCAGCCACTGCCGCGACGGTCTGACCACTGCGCGTATCGACTAGATCAGCAGCTGGCCGAGCAATGGCCCGGCCGGCTGCGTTCCTCGCCCATCAACTACAGCTGAAAGGAAACGACATGTCCAAGGCGACACTCACCAGACTCTTCATCGGCGGCGGGCTCGCCATCATCGCAGGTGCGATTGTCGGAATCGCGGCGGTATGGGTGGCAATCGCCAACGACGTCTTTGTAATGAACGGCCCTGACATCGTCGGGATCAGGGGAGGCGCCTTCGCCTGGTCCCTGCTTGCCTTCGGGATGGTCGGTGGTCTCAGCATCGTCGCGGGGCTCGCGGCCGGATTCGTTGTCTGGATCTCAGCCCTGCTGAATACGTGGCAGCTCGAGAACAAGAACTGGTTCGTGATGCTGCTCCTCCTGGGTATCTTCAACCTTGGCTTCTTCGCGGTGATCGCCTACCTCACCGCCGGGCCTGGCACGCCGGAATCGCCGGTCCGGGCGCCGCAACCTCGCGTCGGTGCCGCGTGAGCGGCCAGAGCTATCGGTGGGCGTGCGACTGTCATCGGTCGGGGGCGGCCTTTCCCGTCCTCAGGGGGCGGACCGTCGTGGTGACTGGCGCCTCCAGCGGAATCGGGTCGGTGACAGCTCGGGAGTTGGCGAGGCTCGGCGCGAAGGTCGTGCTCGCGGTACGAGACGTCGCAAAAGGCATGCGTGTCGCGGCCGAGATCAGCGGCGACACTGAAGTGCGAGAACTCGCACTGGATGACTTGGCCTCGGTGCGCGCGTTCGCCGTAGCGTGGAGGGGCGACCTTGCCGTCTTGATCAATAACGCCGGCATCATGATGGCGCCTGAAGGCCGGACGATCGATGGGTTCGAGCTGCACATCGGTACCAACCACCTCGGCCACTTCGCCCTCACCAATCTGCTGCTGCCACACGTCACGGACCGGGTCATCACTGTCTCCTCGCACCTGCACTCAGCCGGGCATCTTGACATGGCCGACCTGCAGTGGAAGAAGCGCCAGTACCGTCCGGGCCAGGCCTATAGCGACAGCAAACTCGCCAACATGCTCTTCACGCTTGAGCTACAACGCCGGCTCACCGCTGTGGGCGCCGGCGTGCGCGCGATGGCGGTCCACCCGGGCATGACGCGCACGAACCTGTTTGGCCACGCAACGGGCCTCCAAGCGACCCTCATCAACGCGCTCGGTCGGATGGTCTTCCAAAATCCCGAACGGGGGGCGCGCTCGACCCTGTTCGCGGCGACAGAGGACATCCCAGGTGGCTCATTTGTCGCCCCTGGTGGGATCGGCCACATGCGGGGATTTCCGCAGATTGTCCGACCGTCCGAGGGTGCACGAGACGCTACGGCCGCCAGTCGGCTGTGGACCCTGTCGGCTCGTTTGACGGGTGTCGGGTCGGATGTGGTTGCGGGGATCTAACTTCGGAGTGGTCCGGTTCGCCGTCTCCGAGGCACACTCTCATCCGCGGCCGAGTGGTAGCTGCGTGCCCCTTAGGTGCGGCTTGGACCTGGGCCGCGGAGATGGGCTAGCACCGCGAGGACTCGTCGGTGGTCGTCGGAGGTGGGTGGCAGTTCGAGTTTCGAGAAGATGTTGGCGATGTGGGCCTCGACCGTCTTTCGCGCCATCGACAAACGATCCCCGATCGCCTGGTTTGATCGGCCCTCGGCCATCAATGCCATAACCTCGCGCTCGCGCTCCGTCAGGTCGTCGAGCGGGACCCGCGCCTGCCGGCCGACGAGCACCGCGACGACCGCCGGATCGATCACCGAGCCGCCCTTCGCGATGCGACGGATGGCGTCTGCGAAATCGTCGAGGTCGGTGATTCTGTCCTTGAGCAGATACCCAACCCCGCCGGCCCCGTCGCTTACCAAGGCCGGCAACGCCGAGCTTGATGCATTGATCACCCGCGTCGAACGGTGGGGCGCTCCGCGCCAGATCAACCCGGAGACCGAAGAGGTATATCGGTCCGGCGGCAGCTTCGGCTTCAGCGCGCCGTACACCCCGCCGGTGCCTGGTGCATGGGGCGCCGCCGTGCTGGCGTCCGTCGAAGAGCGTTCCGGCCTGAGCGGTATCAAGAGCCTGCTGCCGTCCGGCACGGCCATCGTGCCCGTTCCCGTCGGCGGGCCGATCGAGGATCCGCGGCAGGCCAACTTCCTGACGAGCCGGTGTACGCCGAGGTCGAATCCTGGCAGGTGGTCGCCTTCGACGATGAGATACGGCTCGACCTGGGCCGCGAGGCGATGCACGAGCGCGCGACGTTCCTCAGTGCGGCCATCGCCCAGTACCGGGGCGAGCCGGAGGGATAAGCACCCCCGACTGCATCTTTTGACGCGCTCGGAGTCGTGGCGTTAGGCACCTATTCAATCGGGGGCCCCGGTCGGCCGCCCCCCCGCCGACTGCGGGCCCCGTCCTACACCCCGAACTCCGCGCTCGCGTGCGCTGACTCGCAGTGATAACTGGTTGGTTGTCCCGATCACGGTCGCGACCCGTGATCGCCGACGAGACGGCCAGTTATGGGACCGCCCTCGACGGGTTCGGTGAACGCATAAGGAGCCGATCGCGATCGGCTCCCTCGGGCACCACTGAGGCAGCCAGCTCGTCCCATGCAGACGTCTGGTCGGCGGATGGTGCGATGGGGTCGGGTGATGCATCTGCAACGCTGTCTGCCTCCATCCGAACGTCGGGGGTGGGATCAGGTGATGCGTCCGCAATCACTCTCAGTGAGGTCGCGACTCACCGTTGCCTGATCGACTCCAAGCACGTCGGCTGCTTCACGCTGCGACATGCCCATGCCGCCCTCGTCCTCCTGTCTACACTTGCGCTACCCGGTACGGGTAGGCCACGACCCGACTCGTGCCGGGTTTCACCGCCATAACACCCCCGCAAATGCACCCTTCGCCACGCTCACGGCCACTATGCAGAGGCCGCCATACTTGACATGCAAGAGGTCACTGGTTCGAGTCCAGTGTCGCCCACCAACCACCACTATCACGCTCAATCTGACCGTGTCACTGCCTCCCGCTGCCCGCGACCGGTGGCCTACAAGGGGACGGTGCGGCTGTTCGAGAACGCT
>JBBRWQ010000066.1:0-18906 GCA_038249115.1 Actinomycetales bacterium | reverse complement strand
GGCAGCCGTCCCAGAGCCTGCCGGCTTCCTCACCGGTGGGCGCCGGCGACACGACAGGTCCGAAGAAGGCCATCCCCGCCACGGAGATGACGGGTGTACCCACGTCGTCACCCACCAGGTCCATGGCCCGCAGGTGGCTGGCGCGCAGCTCGGTGTCCACCTCTGTGCTGTCGGCGAACCCGATCAGCTCTGCCGGGAGGCCAACCTCATCGAGTGACGCAGCGATGACCGCGCGATAGTCCTCCTCGCCGCCGAGGTGGATGCGGGAGCCGATCGCGTCATACAGGGGCTTGACCACCGTGGGACCGTGCTCGCGCGCGGCCGCGGTGATGACCCGAACCGGACCCCAGGCGGAAGCCATCATGTCTTGGTAGCTCTCGGAGAGGTCGCGGCCGTCGTTGAGAATCGCCAGGCTCATCACCGACCATGTGACCTCGACGTCGCGGACCCGTTCGACCTCCATCAGCCAGCGCGAGGTCAACCACGCCCATGGGCAGATCGGGTCGAACCACATTTCGGCGGTCACCGTGCCGGTCGCTGTCACGGGCCCCATCCTGTCAGCCGAGCACCGGCACCAATGACCGGGTAAGAGCCTCACGGGGAACATGTGAGGATGGACAGGACCCAAAGACGTGTCTAAACAGGAGATGACCCCGTGCCTGGCAAGAACCTGACCCGCGACGAAGCTCAAGATCGCGCCGCCCTGTTGTCCGTGGCTTCGTACGACGTCGCCCTCGACCTGACGACCGGGCCCACGAACTTCCGGACCCGGTCAAACGTGACGTTCACGACGTCCGAAGAGGGCGCGAGCACCTTCATCGACCTGATCGCAGCGTCTGTCGAGCAGATCACCCTGAACGGTGAATCACTCGACCCGGCTGAGCACTTTGACGGTTTCCGGGTCCAGCTCCCTGCGCTGAGGTCTGGGGCCAACGAGCTGACCATCGATGCGACCGGTGTCTACATGAACACCGGCGAGGGCCTGCACCGCTTCGTCGACCCGGTGGACGACGAGGTCTACCTGTACACGCAGTTCGAGGTCGCCGACAGCCGGCGCATGTTCGCCGTCTTCGAGCAGCCCGACCTCAAGGCCACCTTTGCGTTCACCGTGACCGCCCCCGCGCACTGGCAGGTCATCTCCAACGAACCGACGCCCGAGCCCATCGCAGCCGGCGACCTGGCGGCCGGCGACATCTCAGAGATGCCCACGGCGACCTGGACCTTCCGACCGACGCCGAGCATCTCGTGCTACATCACCGCGCTCATCGCCGGCCCGTATGACGTGGTCCGCGACGAGGTCAAGACCCGTAACGGCATCGTGCCGCTGGGCATCATGTGCCGTAAGTCGCTGACACCGCACCTGGATGCGGACAACATCTTCGACTGCACCAAACGTGGATTCACCTTCTACGAGAACGAGTTCGACTGCGCATACCCCTTCACCAAGTACGACCAGATCTTCACCCCCGAATACAACATGGGCGCGATGGAGAACGCCGGGGCGGTGACGTACAACGAGATGTACGTCTTCCGGGCCAAGGTCACCGAGGCGATCATCGAGCGCCGGGCGCTGACGATCCTGCACGAGCTGGCGCACATGTGGTTCGGCAACCTCGTCACGATGACGTGGTGGAACGACCTGTGGCTCAACGAGTCGTTCGCCGAGTGGGCGTCCACGACGTGCCAGTCCGAGGCGACCCAGTGGGACACCGCCTGGACCACGTTCGGCACGGCCGAGAAGTCCTGGGCCTACCAGCAGGACCAGCTGTCCTCAACCCACCCGATCGGCGCCGACATCCGCGACCTCGAGGATGTCGAGGTCAACTTCGACGGCATCACCTACGCCAAGGGCGCCTCGGTGCTCAAGCAGCTCGTGGCCTATGTCGGTCGCGAGCCGTTCATCGCCGGTCTGCGCCAGTACTTCTCCAGCCACGCCTGGCAGAACACCACCCTCTCCGATCTGCTCGGGCACCTCGAGCAAGCCTCTGGCCGTGACCTGGGCACCTGGTCGAAGCTGTGGCTCGAGACCGCCGGGGTCAACACCTTGCGTCTCGAGGTCACTGCCGATGACCAGGGCGTCATCACGGCTGCCTCGATCACCCAGACTGCGGTCGAGGCGTTCCCGACGATTCGCCCGCACACCCTGGCGATCGGCTGCTACGACCTGGCCGGCGACCACCTCGAGCGGGTCAACCGGATCGAGCTCGACGTCGACGGAGAGCTCACCGAGGTGCCGGCGCTGGTCGGCCAGAAACGGCCGGACCTCCTGCTGGTCAACGACGACGACCTGGCCTACGCCAAGATTCGCCTCGACGAGCGTTCGACGGCAACGATTCTCGCCAACCCGCGGGGGCTCACCACCAGCCTCCCCCGCGCCCTGGTCCTCGGCGCCGCGTGGGACATGACCCGCGACGCAGAGATGCCGGCACGCGACTTCTGCGACCTCGTGCTCAACACGCTGCCCGGCGAGACTGACTCGACGCTCCTGCGCGTGCTGCTGGCCCAGCTCCAGGGCGCTGTCAAGCTGTACGTCGCCCCTGAACACCGCGACGCAACCCTGGCGTCACTGACGTCGAGCCTGCGCGAGCTGGCCACCTCGGCTGCGCCCGGCAGCGACGCCCAGCTGCAGCTGCTCAGCGCGTTCACCGGCTATGCCCACAGCGACCAGGACGTGGCCTGGGTCCGCGGGCTGCTGGACGGCAGCACCGTGCTGGACGGGCTGGCGATCGACACCGAGATGCGCTGGACGCTTCTCACCAGCCTGGCCACAGCCGGCGCAGCCGCCGAGCCCGAGATCGAGGCCGAGCGCCTTCATGACAACACGGCCACCGGCCACGAGCGCGCCGCCCGGGCACTGGCCTCCATCCCCACGGCCGGGGCCAAGGCAGCGGCCTGGCACAACGTCATCGACGCGGCGGGCCTGCCCAACCAGACGATCGACGCCGTCGCCCAGGGCTTCCTCAGGGTTCACGACACCTCGCTGCTCGCGCCCTATGTCGAGAGGTACCACGCCATGCTCACGACTGTGTGGGCCTCACGGACCCACGCGATCGCGGAGTCAGTGGTCAAGGGCTTCTATCCGACTGCACTGGCCAACCGCGAGCTGGCTGACGCCTCCCAGGCCTGGCTGAACGCCAATCCGGAGGCGACGGCCGCTCTCCGACGGGTGGTCTCAGAGAACCGGGATGGCGTCATCCGTGCCCTGACCGCGCAGCAGCGGGACGCGCAGCACTGAGCCGGGCGACAACGCGAAGGATTGTGGGTGTGCGGACGCCCACAATCCTTCGCGTTGAACCGGCTCAGCGTTGGGCGACGCAGCGAGCCAGGCGACGGGCCCAGCGCGAGGTCATCAGGTCCTCCAGCAAGACCGGCTTGCCGTCAGGTCCGGCCAGCGGCAGCCGCCAGTTGGGGTACTCCTCGTCGGTGCCGGGCTGGTTCATCGCACGGTGGTCACCGGTCAGGTCCGGAACGGCCACCCCGAGCAGCTTGGCCGGCGTCCAGGACAGGAACCGGTGCAGCGCTTCGACGACCTCGGCCTCGCCGGCGTCGGGCCGCAGCAGGCCTCGCTCAACCAACATGTCGAAGACCTGCTGGCGAGCGACCTCAGAGAGCTCGCGCTCTTGCTCCACAGGGCGGGTCAGCAGACCGAGGTCCTCACGCAGGTCGATGTGCTCGCCGGCCAGATATCCGGCAGTCGGCGGCAGGTCGTGGGTCGTCACGGTGGCCAGGCACAGCTCGCGATAGGCCTCGGCCGGCAGCGGCTTGCCCTGCTCGTCGTTCTCGAACCACAGGATCGAGGTGCCCAGGATGCCGCGGTCGCGCAGATAGTCACGCACCCAGGGCTCGACGACGCCGAGGTCCTCGCCGATCACCAGCGCACCCGCCCTGTGAGCCTCGAGCACCAGGATGCTGATCAGCGCCTCGTGGTCGTAGCGGACGTAGGTGCCCTCCTTGGCATTCTGGCCGTTCGGGACCCACCACAGCCGGAAGAGCCCGATGACGTGGTCGATCCTGATTCCGCCGGCATGACGCAGGACCGAGCGCAACATGTCCCTGTATGGCGCGTAGCCAAGCTCCTCGAGCCGGTCCGGCCGCCACGGTGGCTGGCTCCAGTCCTGGCCGAGCTGGTTGTACTGGTCGGGAGGCGCACCGACGGTGACCTTGCGCGCCAGGGCGTCGGCCAGGCCCCAGGCGTCGGCTCCCTCAGGGTGGACCCCCACCGCAAGGTCATGAAGGACGCCGAGCGACATCCCGGCCTCCTTGGCCTGACGCTGGACGGTGGCAAGCTGCTCGTCGACGATCCACTGCAGCCAGCGGTAGAACTCGACCTCGTCGGCGAGCTGGTCGCGGATCGCCTCGACAGCAGCGCCGCGGGGGTCGTGCAGCTCGACGGGCCACTGGCCCCACGGAAGTCCGTGCTTCTCGGCCAGCGTGCACCATGTCGCGAAGTCGAGCAGACCCTGGCCCTCGCGCTCGCAGAACGCGCTGAAGGATCGTTCACGGCGCGACGGCCGAGGCTGGTGGAACACGGTGCGCAACGCCGCCACCTTGGCCGACCAGACGGCGTCACGGTCGATGGTGTCCAGCTCGTTCATGGTCCGCGCGTCATCCGCGTGCCACTCGAGAAGCTGCCGCTCTGCCGTGGACAGGTAGCCCATCTCGGGGATGTCCTCCACCCGGATGTAGATCGGGTTGACGAACCGCCGGGACGTGGGCAGATAGGGCGAAGGCTCCATCGGCGCCACCGGCTCGGCTGCGTGCAGCGGGTTGACCAGGACGAAGTCGGCATGCAGGTCGCCGGCCGCCCAGGTGGCCAGGTCGGCCAGATCGGCCAGGTCCCCGAACCCCCAGGACTGACGTGACCGGACGGAGTACATCTGGCTCATCAGGCCCCAGGCGCTTCGCTTCTGCAGCGATGCCGGAAGGGCCAGAACCGACGGCGAGACGACCAGCGGGGTCGAGAACGTGTCGATGCCGATCCGCGTGTTGACCGTGTGCCAGCCCAGCGGCAGGTCGGCCGGCATCTCGAAGGTCGCCTCCCCCGTACGTTGACCGTCGATCGTCCGGGGCTCGACGTAGTGGTCGACCTGCACCACCTCACGGCGTGTTCCGTCCTCGAGCAGCACCCACACCTGGGGCGTGGCGCCGTCGGGCAGATGTAGGTGCACCCACGGGGTCCCGCCCTCGCGGCAGACGACGATCGGGGGCAGGGTCCGGCGCCAGGCCCGGTCAGCAACAACGTTCAGGGATCTGGCGATGCCGGCATCATCGGAGCTTTCGAGCCCGAGCGCCTCGAGCACGGCCGAGATCGTCGCCGCGCTGACGATGACGTGGTTGCCCTGCCAGTCCCAGTACTCGGTGGCCACCCCGAACGCTCGGGCGAGCTCTACGAGTGCATCTGACGGTGCGGGGGTCGGCACGTCGTTCCTTCCGGGAGTCATCGGGAGCAGGATCTGGGTACGGAGCGAGTGTTTCATGTGTGGCGGTTTGGCACCCCACCCACGCAATGGCAAAGATAGCCGGTATGCCGTTTGCTTTCCTTGCTCCCTTCCCGAAACCAGTGCTCTCTTTGGCGTTGCTGCCCCCGTCGCCCCCTGGGAACACCATGAACACGCTGGGCACCGCGGTGACCGACCAATGGTGGTGGGGGCCTTCGTGGACGATCTTCGGCGCCGTAGTGGGCGCAGTGGCCCTTCGCTGGGTCCTCCATCGTGCGATCGACCGGGTCGTCGGGAGCGCCTTGACCCGGGCGGCCCGCCACGAGAGCCAGACTCCTGGCCGGGCGGCCAGCGTCCTGGCCCAGGCCACCGGGATGAACCAGGCCCGCAGCACGCAACGCGCCGCCACCATGGGCGCCGTCCTCAAGAGCACGTCGACGTTCGTCATAGCCGCGCTGGCACTACTGACTGTCATGGGCGCCATAGGCCTGCCGCTGGGACCGCTCCTGGCGTCAGCCGGAGTCGTCGGGGTAGCACTCGGCTTCGGCGCCCAGAGCCTGGTCAAGGACTTCCTGAGCGGCATCTTCATGATCCTCGAGGACCAGTACGGCGTGGGTGACGTCATCGACACCGGCGAGGCGATCGGCACCGTGGAGGATGTCACGCTGCGGGTCACCAGGGTGCGGGACTTCACCGGGATCGTCTGGTACATCCGCAACGGCGAGATCGTCAGGATCGGCAACCGCTCGCAGGGATGGTCGACGGCGCTGGTGGACATCCCGGTCGGCTACAGCGAGAACCTCGACGTCGTCCTGCCGCTGATCCGCGACGTGGTGCACGAGATGGACGCATCGGAGGACTGGTCAACGCGGCTGCTCGAGGAACCGGTGGTCGCCGGGGTGGAGTCGATCGTCGGCAGTGTGGTCACGGTTCGCATCATCGCCAAATGTGCCCCGAACGAGAGCTTCGGCGTGTCACGGGAGATCCGCGAGCGGGTCAAGATCGCCTTCGACCAGGCGGGGATCCGTGCGCCGCTGATCATGCCGCCGTATGGCCGTGGACCGGATGCTCCCCATGCCTAGCTTCTACGACCAGGTGGGTGGCCACGAGACGTTCGTCAAGCTGGTCCACGAGTTCTACGCCGGCGTGGCCGGCGACCCAGTGCTTCGGGCGCTCTACCCCGAGGACGACCTCGGGCCAGCCGAGATTCGGTTCAGGATGTTTCTGGAGCAATACTGGGGTGGTCCCGCGACGTACTCGCAGGATCGTGGGCACCCACGGCTGCGGATGCGACACGCCCCGTTCAAGATCACCGTCGCCCAGCGCGACCGGTGGCTCACGCACATCATGGCCGCGGTCGACTCCCTCGACCTCGCGCCTGCCAACGACCTGATCCTGCGCGACTACCTCAGCCAGGCGGCACAGTCGATGGTCAACTCCATGGAGGACTGACATCTCTTCTGCTTTGCTCAACACCGACCTGCCCGACGAAGTGCCCTCAACCTCGCTGGTCCACCTTCGCCCTGCCACGGAGCCCGAGTGGTGGCGCTCTGCGGTGATCTACCAGATCTATCCCCGATCGTGGGCTGACAGCAACGGCGACGGCGTGGGGGACCTGACGGGGATCACCGCGCGCCTCCCCTATCTGCGCGACCTGGGCGTGGACGCCATCTGGCTGTCCCCGTTCTATGTCTCACCTCAGGCAGACGCCGGCTATGACGTGGCCGACTACCGCGACATCGACCCGATCTTCGGCACCCTGGGCGACGCCGACACGCTGCTGGCCACCGCGCACGACCTCGGCCTGAAGGTCATCGTCGACCTCGTCCCCAACCACTCCTCCGATGAGCACCCATGGTTCCAGGCTGCTCTGGACGCCGGCCCGGGCAGCCCAGAGCGAACGCGTTACATCTTCCGCGATGGCCTTGGCCCCAACGGGGACCTGCCGCCGAACAACTGGCTCTGCGTCTTCGGTGGCGCTGCCTGGACCCGTACGAAGGCCGCCGACGGCACCGACGGCCAGTGGTACCTCCACTTGTTCGACGGCAAGCAGCCTGACTTCGACTGGGAGAACCCCGAGGTCCGCGCCGAGTTCGAGGACGTGCTGAGGTTCTGGCTCGACAAGGGCGTCGACGGCTTCCGGGTCGACGTCGCCAACTCGCTGATCAAGGAAGCGGGGCTGCCCGACTGGGACGAGCCCTTGCACATCCTGGGCGACGCCGATGGCATGCCGCACGACCACCACGGCAAGAAGCCGCCGATGTGGGACCAGGACGGCGTGCACGAGGTCTATCGTGCGTGGCGCCGAATCCTCAACTCCTACAACCCAATCGACGCAGATGGCTATTCGGGCGACAACGACCGTATCCTCTGCGCCGAGGCATGGGTCGACTCGCAGGAGCGTGCGGTTCGATACGTCCGTCAGGACGAGATGCACCAGGCGTTCAACTTCGAGTTCCTGCAGACGCAGTGGCGAGCCGACGACCTGCGCGCCGTCATCACCAAGTCGTTCACTGCCGCTGACTCGGTCGGCGCCCCCACCACGTGGGTGCTGTCCAACCACGACGTCGTGCGCCATACCTCACGGCTCGGACTTCCGGTGGGAACCAAACGCCCCAACGGAATCGGCATCGGCGACCCCCAGCCGGATACGGTTCTCGGCCTGCGTCGAGCGCGTGCGGCCACCGCCTTGATGCTGGCCCTGCCCGGCTCGTCCTACCTCTATCAAGGCGAGGAGCTCGGCCTGCCTGACTCGACCGACATGCCGGACGACGTCCGCCAGGATCCGGCTTGGTCGCGCGGCAATCACACCGAGCGTGGCAGGGACGGCTGCCGGGTGCCGATGCCGTGGGAAGGCGACCGGCCGTCATACGGCTTCGGCCCCTCCGAGCTGACCTGGCTGCCGCAGCCGCGCTCCTATGCGGCGCTGGCTGTCGACCGTCAGACGGGCGTTGACGGCACCACCCTCGAGCTGTATCGCGCGCTGCTGGCGACCCGTCGCACGCACGGCCTCGGGACGGGCTCGATGAGCTGGGTGGAGGGCTACGCCACAGACGTGCTGGCCTTCGTGAACGAGCCCGACGCCAGCGAACCTGTGCTGGTCATCACCAACGTGGGCCCGAAGCCGGTGGCGGTCCCCCGCGGCGCCACCATGCTGCTGTCCAGTGGCCCGATGACCGCAGAGGGACTCGTGCCCACCGACACGACCGTTTGGCTCACCGGCCGGCCATGACCGCAACAGAAGGACAGGCGACCGAGGCAGCGGCCGCTGGGGCACTCGCGGCCGACGCTCTGGCAGCCGAAACCCTGGCAGCAGAACAGCTCTCGGCCGGCACCGTGGCTCGTGGGGGCAGCGGTCCGATGGGCCCGGCATACCGGTTGCTGACGGTGGCGCTGCTCGGGTTGATCACCATCATCGCGTTCGAGGCGATGGCCATCTCGACGGCCATGCCCAGCGTCGCGAAAGACCTCGACGCGGTCCGCTCGTACGGGCTGGCCTTCTCACTGATGCTCACGGCCGAGCTGCTCGGGATCGTCCTGGCTGGCGTCTGGGCGGACCGGCAGGGCCCACTGCCGTCGCTGTTCGCCGGACAGGCACTGCTGGCAGCCGGTTCCGCGGTGGCCGGGCTCGCGCAGACGTTCCCCATGCTCCTTGTCGGCCGCCTCGTCGCTGGCCTCGGCTCCGGCCTGATCGTCGTCGCCTTGTATGTCGTGATCGGGCGGTCTTACCCGGACTCGCTGCGGCCGAAGGTGTTCAGCTGGATGTCGGCCGCCTGGGTGCTGCCCTCACTGATCGGGCCGCCGATCAGCGGCTGGCTGGCCTCCACCTGGTCCTGGCGCTGGGTGTTCCTCATCGTGCTCGTGCCGATCGCCGTGACTGCCGTGGTGGTCGTGTCCCAGCGGCACCGCATCACCAACGACTCGGTGAATCTCAGCCCGGTGCCCGCCGATGCTGAGCCCGCCAACGCTGAGCCCGCCAACGCTGAGCCCGCCAACGCTGAGCCCGCCAACGCTGAGCCCGCCGACGCTGTCAACCACTCGAGTCACCGTCAGATGGCGATCCTGGGCCTGGCCGTTGCGCTGTCCGCGGGTGCGATGCAGTGGGGCTCGGACCAGCTGGCGCCGGCCCATCTGCTTCCGGTGGCGGTCGCCCTGACCGGACTGGTCGGGGTCGCCCTGATCGCACCGCGCCTCCTGCCGCCTGGAAGCGTTCGGATGGCGCGGGGACTCCCGTCGGTCATGACCAGCCGCTTCCTGCTCACCGGGTCGTTCAACGGTGCCGTGACCTTCATTCCCTTGATGCTCGTCAACGAACGCCACCTCGGGCTGACCACCGCGGGCGTCATACTGAGCGTCGGAGCGCTCGGCTGGTCGACCGGCTCGACCGTGCAGGGCCATCATGCGCTGCACGACCGCCGTTCGGAGCTCGTCATCGCCGGGGGCGCGTCGCTTGCCGTCGGCATCCTGTTACTCGCGGCGGTCGCCCAGTTCAACTGGCACTACTACCTGGTCGGCCTGGCCATGACACTGTCAGGGCTCGGCATGGGGTTGGCCATGTCCTCGACATCGGTCCTCGCGCTGGCACTGTCCGCCGCGCGTGACCACGGGCGCTCAGCGTCCTCGCTCCAGCTCGCCGACGTGCTTGGCAGCGTCATGGGCATCTCAGCTGCCGGTGCGGTGTTTGCCGCGATGCACAGTCGTCACGGCTCGGACATACCGGTGTTCGTCCTGATGTGGCTGATCCTGGCCGGCGTCGCGTCCCTGGTGATGCTGGGCGGTCAACGCATCAGGACGTGACCCGAAGGGGTCGAGAGCCTGGACCAGCGCCCCTTGGCGAAAACTCGTGCGCTCTCGGGATCCGTGACGCCCGGTGCCAGGAACCCGAGCGTGTAGGCCGCGAAGGCAGCCCCGGACGGGATCGGCGGGATTGTCTGCGTGTCGCGGGACCACACGCGCTGACGCAGCGCTTCGACCGCGTGCGGCCCCGAGCCCTCTGGGACACCCTCTGCGATCTCGGCAATGCCCTGCGTGGCAACGGTTTTCAGGTCAGTGATGCTCAGGACCCCCACGGGCTCCCAGCCACCGCGCGGAGGTGCCAAGGCCGCCCAGCCGACCTGGACCGTGGTCGGCGGGATCGAGAAGGCCTCGATCCCCTTTCGCGCGAGCCGCTCGGCCATGCTCGCCAGCGACACGGTGACGTCCACATCAGCCGGATCGCCGAGAGCGATGATCCTCAGCCCGATGATCGCGCCGGTCGTCATCAGCCCCTGCCCCGGCAGGACACCGACATACGCCGCGAGCGCCATACCGTGTGACTGCAGTCGTATTGCGCCGTCGGGGTCCAGGGCGCGGGCACGGTTGACGAACGTCCTCAGGTCCTCGCGCGTGTATGAGTCGGCGAACAGCAGCTCGTTCATGATGTAACCCTCTGTCGCCACCGGAAGGGCACCGGATCGCCCGCCACACCCTTGAGCACCGCCCGCTCGTCCGGACGCAGCCGGCGCGGGCTCAGCCCCTCGAAGTTGTAGGCGACCAACGTGGTCTCGGCGCGGGCATAGAGCATCGTGCCGATCTCGTCCGGATCACGGACCTCGTAGGCAAGGTCAAAGCTGGCCCCCGTGACCTTGGTCGCCCACATGTCCACGCGGATCGGCGCGTGTCGGAAGGTGAGCGGGGCGAGGTACTCGATCTCGTGCCGGGCGACCAGCACACCCTCGTCGAGCAGGCTGCGGTCCTGGCCGAACCACGCCTGGAAGCCGACCACGCGGGCGTCTTCGAGCAGGCGCAGGAACTGGACGTTGTTGACGTGGCCGTACGCGTCCATGTCAGACCACCGAAGTGGGACGTCGACGTAGTAAGGGCGCTCGCTCATGGCGCTTCATGGTAGCCGCGGATATGGTCACCACCGTGACCAGCCCCGAGAACCCCGCCATCGTCGACCCGCTAGAGGACCTGCTTGACGCCTTGGATCTCGAGTCCGCCGGCTCGGCCCGCCGCACGTTCGGCGACGCCGCGGCAATGTCCGAGCTCGGCGAATCCGAGGTGGATGTCTTCATCGGGCGCAGCCAGCCGATGCCGCATGGCCGGGTGTTCGGCGGGCAGGTGCTTGCCCAGTCGGTGATCGCCGCGGGCCGGACCGTCAACGACCTCGAGGATGCTGCAGAACACCCACGCCGGATCCACTCGTTGCACGGCTACTTCCTGCGCGCAGGAGACTCCAACCAGCCGATCCGCTTCGCCGTCGAGCGACTGCGCGACGGGCACTCGTTCTCGGCCCGGCGGGTTCACGCCATCCAGTTCGGAAAGCCGATCCTGTCGCTGATCACGTCGTTCCAGACCGACGCCCAGGGTCTGGACCACCAGGACTCGATGCCCTCTGCGCCTGACCCAGAGAGCCTGCAGACCCTGGCCGAGGTGTTCGACGGGCTCGAGGATCCGCAGGCCGTCTTCTGGTCGAAGGAGAAGGCCATCGACCAACGCCACGTCGAGGGTGCGATCTACATTCGCCCCGGGCGACAGCGTGCGGCCCAGCAGAGCGTCTGGCTCAGGGCAGTCGGCCAGATGCCTGACGACCCGCTGTTACATGCCGCCGTCCTTGCCTACAGCTCGGACTACGCCCTGCTCGAGCCCGTCCTTCGCCGCCACGGCCTCGCCTGGTCCGACCGACGTCTTCGGGCGGCCAGCCTCGACCACGCGATGTGGTTCCACCGACCCGGCAGGGCAGACGACTGGACCCTGTACACCCAGTCCTCACCATCAGCCTCGGGCGGCAGGGGGCTCGCCGCGGGCCGGATGTTCAACACGGACGGCATCCTGATCGCGACGGTGGCGCAGGAAGGCATGCTCCGCGTCAAAAGTTCGTGATGGCCGGGCTGTCGTCCTAAGCAATCGCTTAGTAGGCTCGCGTGCATGGCTGACGGACTCGACCTCTACGCGCTGTCGGACTACCTTGCGCCGCTGCTTCGCACGGATTCTGACCGCGCCGAGCCGTGGCGGGCCGAGCTCGTTGAAGGGGGCAAGTCCAACCTGACCTACCGGCTCACCGACGGCTCTCACGACTGGGTGCTACGCCGGCCGCCGCTGGGGCACGTCCTGGCCACGGCGCACGACATGGCCCGCGAATACCACGTGATGTCGGCGTTGGGCCAGACTCCGGTGCCCGTGCCGGCAATGGTGATGATGTGCGAGGACCCCAGCGTGATCGGGGCGCCGTTCTACATCATGGAATACGTCGCCGGGTCGATCCTGCGATACAGCAAAGACACTGCCTCGCTGGATGATGCTCAGCGAGCTGCCTTGGCAAATAGGCTGATTGACACCCTGGCCGCTCTTCATGAGGTGGATCCTGCACAGGTTGGGCTTGCCGACTTCGGCCACCCCGACGGGTTCCTTGAACGGCAGGTGCGCCGCTGGACACAGCAGCTGGCGAGGTCCCGGACCCGTGACCTGCCCGGCGTTGAGACTCTCGCAGCAGAGCTGGCCAGCCACGTTCCGCTCAGCCAGCGGGCCAGTGTGGTGCACGGCGACTATCGTCTCGACAACGTCATCGTGGGACCCGACCAGCAGATCCGCGCCGTCCTCGACTGGGAGATGGCCACTCTGGGCGACCCACTGTGCGACCTCGGTCTGCTCCCGGTCTATTCGGTTCCCGTTCCGGGAGTCGCCGGCATCGTCTCGGACGGCATGGGCCCGCACAACGGCTTTCCCTCGATGGAGTCCCTTGTCCAGCGCTATGCCGATCGCTCTGGTCTGGATATCAGCCGGCTGCCCTGGTACACCGCGCTCGGCTACTACAAGCTTGCGGTTATCTGCGAGGGCATTCACTTCCGTCACGTCGCCGGGCAGACCGTCGGCGTCGGCTTCGACCAGATCGGCCATATCGTCAAACCACTGGTTTCCGCGGGACTCGATGCTCTGACCTAGCCAGCCAACGCCCTTTGTTGTCAATGTCTTCCGTTGTCCACGTAACTGCTCGCACTTCCATCCCACGCCTCGGAGGCCCCTGTGAACACCACCACCCAGCGCATCGCGATCGTCACCGGCTCTGCCCGCGGCATCGGCGCCGCAACCGCCGTCCGCCTGGCCAAGGACGGGCACGCCGTCGCGGTGCTGGACCTCGATGAGGCTGCGTGCGCAGCAACGGTGTCGGCGATCACCACCGCCGGCGGCCGAGCCATCGCCGTGGGCGTCGACGTGTCGCAGCCGGACCAGGTCGACGCCGCTGTGGCGCGGGTTGCGGCCGAGCTGGGAGCCCCGACGATCCTGGTCAACAACGCCGGCATCCTGCGCGACAACCTGATCTTCAAGATGACCGTCGACGACTGGGACGCCGTTCTGAACGTGCATCTTCGTGGTGCCTTCCTGATGACCAAGGCGGTCCAGGCGCACATGACAGCCGAGAAGTACGGCCGGATCGTCAACATGTCCTCGACCTCAGCCCAGGGCAACCGCGGCCAGGTCAACTACTCGGCGGCCAAGGCCGGGCTGCAGGGCTTCACCAAGACGCTGGCGATCGAGCTCGGACGCTTCGGCGTGACCGCCAACGCAGTGGCCCCTGGCTTCATTGCCACCGATATGACCAAGGCGACCGCCGAGCGGATGAAGGTCCCGTTCGAGGACTTCATGGCCGGAGCCGCCGCTCAGATCCCGGTCGGCCGGGTCGGCCAACCTGAGGACATTGCGGCCACGATCTCGTTCCTGACCAGCGAAGAGGCCGGATTCATCTCGGGGCAGGTCATCTATGTGGCCGGTGGACCCCAGGACTGACCCTCAGTCGCCCCCGCCCCACACACCCCCCACATACGCGACCGAACACCGCGGCGGGACCGTTTCGATGCCCCAGAGGGGCGAAAACGGTCCCGCCGCGGTGTTCGGATCAGACGGGGGTGGGGGTCGCGGTGGGGGCGAGGACGACGATCCGCCCGGTGGACCGGCCGGCGCCCACCCTTTCGAGACCGTTGGCGGCGTCCTCGAAGGCCAGTCGCTCCGAGACCAGCGGCCTGATGATGCCCTCGGCGGCCCAGGTGCTGAGCCGGGCATGCGCCTCGGCGGCCACAGCGTGGTTGCGCTGGAGGTACAGCCCCCAGTGCAGGCCGACGATCGAGTAGTTCTTGACGAGGGCATGACTGAGCGCGGGTGCCGAGATCGTCCCGCCGGCGAAGCCGACCACGATGATGCGACCCTCGAAGGCAATCACCTTGGTCGAGGCGTCATAGGCTGCCCCGCCCACCGGATCGAACACGACGTCGACACCGGCGGACCCGACGATGGCTTTGATTGTCGAGACGAGGTCGACGGCCGACCGGTCGATCACGTGGTCGGCGCCCGACTCCGTTGCGGCAGAGACCTTCTCAGCACTGCCCACGACGGCGATCACTGTGGCGCCAAGCACCTTGCCCACCTGAACGGCAGCAGAGCCGACGCCACCGGAGGCCGCGTGGACCAACAGCGTCTGTCCAGGCTGAAGACCCGCCCGCCGAACAAGCCCCACGTAGGCCGTCTGGTAGCCGATGGTGAAGGCAGCCGCCTCGGCGTCGTCAAGAGCCTCGGGCGCGGGGAAGATGGCCGAACCGGGGATGAGTGTCCGCTGAGCCAGGCCGCCGTTCGGCACTGCCGGCGTGCCGACCACACGATTCCCGACAGCGATCCCAACACTGCCTCCGCCCACTGCCCCAGGGAAACCGGCGTTGACGCCTTCCCCGACCTCGACGACGGTGCCGCAGACCTCGACGCCCGGGATGTAAGGCAGCGGTGGTTGCACCTGGTAGAGCCCCCGTGCCATCAGGACGTCCGGGAAGTTCAAGGCGGCGGCTGCGACATCAACGAGCACATAACCGGATGTCACCGAAGGTGCTTCTGTCTCAACGAGACTCATCACGTCGACCGGTTCACCCAACCGGGCGATCTGCCAGGCACGCATCACCGCGACACTCCCATCTCATCTTTGGGCAGCAAACTGATCAGCCGTCGCATCCCGGCGAGCCAGCGATCGGGGTCAGCGGCTCGACCGGCATACATCAGACCGACCTCGGGGTGCGGCAGGACCAGGAACCGCTCGGCCTCGATAGCCGCCAGCAGGGCCGACGCCACATCGTCTGCCTCAATCACCGACTGCTCCATGAGCGCCCTGCCGGCGGCACCGGCGTCCTCAAGCATCTGTGTGCGCACCCCCTGCGGGCAGACAGCATGCACGCGCACGCCCGAATCCGCGTAGGTCACCGCCAGCCACTCTGCGTAGGCGAAGGCGGCGTGCTTGGTCACTGCGTAGGGGGCGGCGTCGGGAATCGTGAGCAGCCCGGCTGCCGAAACCGTCGAGACGAACATGCCGTGCCCTTGCGAAACCCATTGCGGTATAAGGGCTTTGGACGCGCGCACGTGGGCCATGACGTTGACCTGCCAGGAGGTCTCCCATTCTTCCTCGGCAGCATCGACACGGCCGGCGCGGGCAACGCCAGCGTTGGCGCAGTAGACGTCTATCGGGCCGGCAAGATCGCGCGCGGTGGCGATGAGCATCTCGACGCCAGGCTCGGTCGAGGCGTCTCCCGGGACGGCGATGCCACCGACCGCAGCAGCGCTCTGGCGCGCGGCGTCAGCGTCAAGGTCGTTGACGACGACCTTCGCGCCGTTTGCCGCAAACATCCGGGCGTAGGCAGCACCAATCCCCCTGCCGCCACCGGTGATGACGACGACCTGGTTGTCGAACCGGCTCACAAGCCACCGCCGAGGCTGACGCCACCGTCGATGACGAGGGTCTGGCCGGTCATCCATGACGAGTCGCTTGACAGCAGGAACGAGACGGCTCCGGCAACGTCCTCCGGGACGCCGAGCCTCTTGAGCGGGTAGCGCGAGGCGACCTTGTCCTCACGCCCTTCGTAGAGCGCCTGCGCGAACTGGGTCTTGACGACGGCCGGAGCGACCGCGTTGACGCGCACGCTCGGGCCGAGCTGGTAGCCGAGCTCGGCGGTCAGATGGATCATCGCAGCCTTGCTCACGGCATACCAGCCCAGCAGCCCGGTAGCGCGCAGACCGGCGATCGAGGCGACGTTGACGATCGCTCCCCCGGGCGCCTCGGGCGTCCCCAGACCGGAGGCAACGGCTCTCTGGGTCCAGCTGAACGCGCTGAGAACGTTGACCTCCAGCAGCTTGCGGGCGGTATGTATGTCCATCTCCAGCATCGGGCCGTACGTGGGGTTGATGCCGGCGTTGTTGACCAGGAAGTCCAGGCGCCCGAACGTCGCGTGCGCGGCCGCAACCACCTCGCTCTGGTGTGCCGCATCATCGGCATGACCAGCGAAGGCCAACGCATGCGCCGGACCGCCGAGGGCATCCACAGCCTCAGCGAGCGCCTCGGGCTTGCGCGCCGTGATGATGACACGGGCCCCGTCGGCGACCAGACGCTGGGCGATCCCCAGGCCGATTCCGCGGCTGGCGCCGGTGACGATCGCGACCTTGTTCTGGTGGGTGGTGCCCATATGTGACGCTCCTTGGTTGCCCAGATAAGGCTGCCACGTCCAGGCTGCCCAGATCTGAGGTTCTCAGATGATGTTCACAGACCGAGATCCCGGCCGATGAGCTCCTTCATGATCTCGTTCGAGCCAGCCCAGATCTTGGTGACCCGGGCGTCGCGCCAGGCTCGTGCGACGCGGTACTCGTTCATGAACCCGTAGCCGCCGTAGAGCTGCACGCAGGCGTCGAGCACGTCGTTCTGGACCTGCGCCGACCACCACTTGGCCTTGGCGGCGTCGATGGCAGTGAGCTTGCGCTCGTTGTGGGCTTCGATGCAGTCGTCGACATACGCCTGGGTGACCTCAAGCTTGGTCTGCAGCTCGGCGATGAGGAACTTGTTGTGCTGGAACGAGCCGATCGGCTGGCCGAAAGCCTTGCGCTCCTTGGCATAGGCAATCGTCTCGTCCAGGATCTGCTGCGCGTGCGCGGTGTTAGACACGGCACCACCGACCCGCTCCTGGGGAAGTCGCTCCATCATCGCGATGAAGCCCCGGTCGACCTCACCGATGACGTTGGTCCCCGGGATGCGTACATCAGTGAAGAACAGCTCTGCGGTGTCGGACTCGTCCTGACCGACCTTGTCGAGCTTGCGACCGCGTTCAAAGCCGGGCATGCCGGTCTCGACACCGAACAGCGTGATGCCCTTGGCGCCCTTCTCTGGCGAGGTCCTGGCAGCGACAATGACGAGATCGGCCTGGAAGCCATTGGTGATGAAGGTCTTGGAACCGTTGAGGATCCAGTCCTCACCATCGCGCACTGCGGTGCTCTTGAGCGCGGCCAGGTCCGTGCCACCACTGGCCTCGGTCATCGCGATGGCGGTGATCAGCTCACCGGAGCAGAAGCCGGGCAGCCAACGCTGCTTCTGCTCCTCGGTGCCCAGGTCCACGAGATAGGGGGCGACGCAGTCGGTATGGATGCCGAAGCAGGAGGAAGCGGCAGCGTTGAACTTCGACAGCTCTTCGCCCAGGACCGCGTTGAACCGGAAGTCGCGGGCCTCGGAGCCGCCATAGGCCTCTGGGATCTCGAGCCCGAGCAGCCCCTGCTTACCCGCCTCGATCCAGACCTCACGACCGATGCGGCGGTCCTCGATGAACTGCTGGGCACGAGGTTTAAGGCTGCGTTCGACGAACTCACGAGCCGTGTCGCGAAAGGCCTCGTGGTCAGCGGTGTACAGGTTGCGTGGCATCTCATCCTCCAGGATCACTAAGCGCTTGCTTAGTTTCAATGAGGTGGGGCATGCTGTCAACCATGACCGCCTCCGGGACGCCGGCCACCAGCCGTCATACAGGGGACGCCGTCCGGCGACTCATGGATGCCGCCGTGGATGCCTTTGCCGACAAGGGGTTTCACGCAACGAGCACCCGAGACATCGCAGCCCGAGCCAAGATGAGCCCGGCCGGCGTCTATGTCCACTTCGCGAGCAAGCAGGATCTGTTGTTCCAGATCTGCCAGCGAGGACACGTTCTGGCTCTCGATATCGTGACCAGCGCGCGCGACAGCGCACAGGCTCCCCCAGGCCAGCTGGTGGCGATCGTGTCGGCCTTCGCCCGCTGGCATGCGGAGCAGTTCCGGACCGCACGGATCGTGCAGTACGAGTTCCCTCACCTGACGTCCGAGCACCGCGACGAGATCCTGGCGGTGCGCAAACGGATCGACGCCATCGTCAGCGACGTCCTGCTGGCCGGTGTTGCCAGCGGCGATTTCGACGTACCGGACGTCGCCATCACCACCCTCGCCCTGCAGTCAATGACCATCGACGTGGCGCGATGGTACGGACCGGGCGTGCGGCGTACCCCTCAAGCCATCGGCACGGCATACGGCGACCTGGCACTTCGGCTCGCTCGCGCCTGAGCAGCGCGTACGGTCCGCGCAGAGACAGCGGGTATGCCGTGCCCAAGCAGCGCGGCCGGGCGTCAGCTCCAGGTCAGCCGCGGGTCAGCTCCAGGTCAGCCGCGGGTCAGCT
>JBBRWQ010000065.1:0-19048 GCA_038249115.1 Actinomycetales bacterium | reverse complement strand
GTTCAAATATGACTGATTCAAGCCCCGTTGAATTATCTGTCGGGTCCGTCGCTGTGCTCCAGGCTGTGGCTGACCCGGTTCGCTGGGCGGTGCTGTCCATGTTGGCCGGCGAGCCGCGGTGCGTGTGCAAGCTGCAGGAGCAGATTCCGATCGCGGGCAACTTGCTGAGCTATCACCTGAAGACCCTGCGCGAGGCGGGCCTGGTCACCACCAGCCGGCGCGGACGGTGGATCGACTACGCGTTGGCCGAGGACGCGCACGACCGGATGCGCGCTGCGCTGCCCGGCGCCATGGCCGCGATGTCGACATGAGCCTCGCCGAGAGGTTGCGGCCCGCCACGGCGACCCGCCGGTGGGTGGGCCTGGGTGCGGCGGCCCTGGCGTGGCTGGCCCTGTACCAGGTGAACCTGCCGTTCTGGAACTGGGTCGTCTTCGACATCGCCGGTCTGGACCCGGCGTCCCGGCTCGGCTCCGGGGTGCACTTCTTCTTCTACGACTCGGTCAAGATCGGTCTGCTGCTGGTCGGGATCATCTTCGCGGTCACCGTGCTGCGCTCGTTCATGAGCGTCGAACGCACCCGGGCCATGCTGGGCGGAAAGCGTGAGGGCGTCGGCAACGTGATGGCCGCCGGCCTGGGCGTGATCACCCCGTTCTGCTCCTGCAGCGCCGTGCCCGCGTTCATCGGGTTCGTCGCCGCCGGGGTCCCGCTCGGGGTCACCTTGAGCTTCCTGATCGCCAGCCCGCTGGTCAACGAGGTCGCGATCGGTTTGCTGTTCGGCATGTTCGGGATCGGTCCGACCCTGCTGTATGTCGGTGCCGGCCTGCTCATCGCGATCGTCGCCGGGTTCGTCCTGGGCCGGCTGAAGCTCGAGCGGTGGGTCGAGCCGTTCGTCTTCCAGACCCGCCTGGGCGGGCAGGTCATCGACCCCAGTGTCGGGTTGACCTGGGACGACCGGATCCAGATGGGCGTCGAGGAGGTCGCGGTGATCCTGCGCAAGATCTGGCCCTACCTGCTGGTCGGCATCGCCCTGGGCGCCGCCATCCACGGCTGGGCACCACAGGACTTCTTCACCCAGTACGCCGGCGCAGACAACCCCTTCGCTGTCCTGATCGCCGTGCTGATCGGGGTCCCGCTGTACTCCAACGCCGCCGGGGTCATGCCCCTGGTCCAGGCCCTGCACGACAAAGGCCTGCCGATGGGCACCCTGCTCGCCTTCATGATGGCCGTGGTCGCCCTGTCCCTGCCCGAGCTCATCTTGCTGCGCCGCGTCCTGAAGCCCCAGCTGATCGTCACGTTCGTGGCCGTCGTCGCCGCCGGCATCATCGCCGTCGGCTACCTGTTCAACACCGTCATCCCGGCCTGACCCCCCCGCAAAACCCAACCCCCAAACGGAAAGAGCAAACACCATGATCATCAAGATCCTCGGCTCCGGCTGCAACAACTGCGTCAACCTCGAACGGGTCACCCGCCAGGCCGTGGCCGACCTCGGCATCGAGGCGCAGTTCGAGAAGGTCACCGACTACCCCGCCATCGTCGGCTACGGCGTCATGTCCACCCCCGGGCTCGTCGTCGACGAGAAAGTGGTGCTGGCCGGCAGGGTCCCCACCACGGCCCAAGTGCGCGAGCTCCTGGAGCCACTGACCTCCTGATGGGCCAGGCGGGGGGTGGCCTAGCCTGAAATGGCGCCGCCAAACAACCCCCTGCAGCAGCAGCCCCCAGGGGCTGCGGCGTCATGAGGATGCCGAGGTGAAGTGCCGCTTGCGGTGAGCGCCTCTTCCATGCCCGGCCACCGAGTCAGGTCAGGGATGGCCACACATCCACATCCGATCTCCATATGGAGCACATGGGCTTCACAGTCGCGCGGCCGAGCATCGGTATCACAAAGCACCCGAGCTCAAGGAGAAACACCATGAACAAGCACACCACCGGTCTCGTTCTCGCCGGCGTTCTCGTGACCGGCGCAGTCGGCGCCGTGGCGATGACCCCCGCGTCTGCAACCACCTCGGACAACATTGTCACCAGCCGGCTCGCCCACATCAAGAGCGCGCTGAGCGGCCTGGTCACCGATGGCACCCTCACCCAGGCGCAGGCTGACAAGGTCGCCGGCACCCTGGACAGCCAACCGCCGATGGGCGGCAGGGGTGGCATGGGCGGCAGGGGTGGCATGAGCGGTCGCGCCGGCGGGATGGGAATCACCCAGTCCCATGACGCCGCCGCGAAGGCTCTTGGCATGACCGCGGACGAGCTCTACACCGCGGTGCAGGGCGGCAAGAGCCTGGCGGACGTCGCCAAGGACCAGAAGGTCAGCGTGGACTCGCTCGTCAAAGCCATGGTCGCTGACGCCAATGCCGACCTCGCCGCCGCAGTGAAGGCTGGAACCATGACACAGGCTCAGGCTGACACGATGAAGAGCTCGCTCACCCAGCGGATCACCGACCAGGTCAACGGCGTCCGCGCCGGTCGAGGCCCGGGCCGTGGCGCCGGGTTTGCCCCGTCCACCGGCGCAACGTCCGGTGGCACTTCGAGCACTCCCTCGAGCGCAACCTGACCGACGGGGGCATCCCCAGTTCCGTCCACATTTCATCGAGCGCCCACACCCGCGGGTGTGGGCGCTCGATGCTCCCGAAAGGGAGTGGAATCAGCGGAGCACGTCCGCGGTCACGCTCCCGCGTGCGAGCCTTTCCCGCGCTGTGGTCCCAAGCCGATTCAGCATCTGGTTCGCCTGATCTATGTATGCCCGTTGGCCTAGTCCCGGATGCCGAGTTGATCGACCGAGCCACCGCGCCATTCGAGCAGGAGAAGCGTCGCATCGTCGGTCGTGACCCCTCCTCGTTCGAGCATCAGGGACCGGGAGAGCAAGCGCACCGTCTCCTGCACCGGCTCGTGGCCGTCGCCGACACGCTCGTCCCGTCGGTCTGTGCCTCCTCAATGGTCGCGTCCGTCTGGAAGGCGCGGCCGGCCGTCGAGCCGTCGATAGGCTGCGGGGCACCCACCACCAGCCGTGCGCCCGGCAACGGCACCAGAGTCATCTGGTAGTAGTCCTGCAGCAGAACTTCGACATCGCGCCCCCCGATGATCGCGATCTCCTGTTCGATCAGTGGCGCAAGCATGTGCGGCGGCATCCGGTGCGCCCGGTCCAGCAGCGAACCGAGCAGCTGCTCCCCGAACCCCTCAGACCGGTCCACCACCCTCGAGGAATCGGAACTTTGGTGCTCATCCATAGGCCTCATCATTCTCCTTCCGCACGCACCGGACCTCCGTCAGATGACGGGGAATGACGTACCCGGGCCCGCGGTGAAGCCGAGGCGATCGACCTCTGGGAGGATCGGCTCATGAGAGCTTTGGTGAAACGCACAGCAGGTCCCGGTCTCGAGCTGACGGAGCGTCCCGAGCCGGTGGTCGGTCCGGATGACGTGAAGATCCGTGTCCAGCGGGCAGGCTTGTGCGGCACCGACCTGCACCTCGAGTCATGGGACGACTGGGCGGCATCCGTGGTCAAGCCGCCGTTGGTGATTGGCCATGAGTTCTTCGGCGAGGTGGTCGAGATCGGCCAGGACGTCACGTCTGTTGCCGTCGGCCAGAAGGCCTCCGGCGAGGGGCACGTCGTCTGCGGGACGTGCCGCAACTGCCGGGCGGGCCGACGCCACGTGTGCATCCGGACGTCGAGCGTGGGGGTCAACCGCGATGGCGCCTTCGCCGACTACGTGGTGATCCCTGCGGGCAACGTCTGGGTGCAGCCCGACGACATGGACCCTGATGTGGGCGCGGTGTTCGACCCGCTGGGCAACGCGGTCCACACCACCTTGTCCTTCCCGCTAGCAGGTGAGGACGTTCTGGTCACCGGCGCCGGCCCGATCGGGATCATGTCAGCCGCCATCGCCCGCCACGTCGGCGCGCGTTACGTCGTCGTGACCGACGTCTCGGACTACAGGCTCGAGCTCGCCAAGGCTGCCGGTGCGGACCTGACGGTCAACGTCTCGCGCACCACCGTGGCAGAGGCCCAACGCGAGCTCGGCATGCGCGAAGGTTTCGACATCGGGCTCGAGATGTCGGGCAGCCCGCTGGCCATGACCGAGATGCTCAGCAACCTCAACCATGGGGCCCGGGTCGCGCTGCTCGGGCTGCCGAAGGACCCGTACCCCATCGACTGGGGCAAGGTGATCACGCACATGATCACCATCAAGGGCATCTACGGCCGTGAGATGTACGACACCTGGTATGCCATGAGCGCGATGCTGGCAACCTCAGCGACTCTGCGCGATGCGGTGCGCTCGGTCATCACGCACCGCTTCCCCGCCGAGCAGTGGCAGGACGCCTTCGCCGCCGCGCGATCCGGCCAGTGCGGCAAGGTCGTCCTGGACTGGAGCTGACGCTTCTGTCCGCTCCTCGACTCGACACGACTGACCCGAGCGGCACCAACTGACGGACCCAGCACGACCGACGAAGAGAGACATCTGATGTATGGAGCGTTCAAGGACCAGCTGACCGCCACACTGCAGGAGATCAGGGCGGCGGGCCTGTACAAGAACGAGCGCGAGCTCACCTCCGCCCAGTCGGCTCACATCACGACCGCCAAGGTCGCCGCGGTGAACTTCTGCGCCAACAACTACCTAGGCCTGGCCAACCACCCCAAGGTCGTTGTCGCCGCGTCAGAAGCGTTGCAGGAGTGGGGCTTCGGCATGGCCAGCGTGCGCTTCATCTGCGGCACGCAGACGCTGCACACCGAGCTCGAGGCCAAGCTCTCTGCCTTCCTCGGCACCGAAGCGACGATCCTCTACTCGTCCTGCTTCGACGCCAACGGCGGAATCTTCGAGACGCTGTTCGACGCCGAGGACGCGATCATCTCGGACGAGCTGAACCACGCCTCGCTCATCGACGGGATCCGGCTGTCCAAGGCCCAGCGGATGCGCTACAAGAATGCGGACATGGCCGACCTCGAGGCCCAGCTGAAGTCGGCCGCGGGTGCACGCCGGCGGGTGATCGTCACCGACGGTGTCTTCTCCATGGATGGGTCGTTCACGCCGCTGGACAAGATCTGCGACCTGGCCGACCGGTACGACGCCCTGGTCATGGTGGACGACTCCCACGCGGTTGGCTTTGTCGGCAAGGGCGGTCGAGGCACCCCTGAGCTGTACGACGTGATCAACCGGGTCGACATACTCACCGGCACGTTGGGCAAGGCCCTCGGCGGCGCCTCTGGCGGATACGTGGCCGCGCACCAGGAGATCGTCGACCTCTTGCGCCAACGCTCTCGCCCCTACCTGTTCTCCAATGCCGTTGCCCCCACAGTGGTTGCGGGTTCCATGGCCGCTCTCGACCTGGCCGCACAGTCCGACGACGGGCGCGAGGCGTTGACCCGCAACACGGCACTGTTCCGCTCACTGATGACCGAAGCCGGCTTCGACCTGCTGCCGGGCACCCACCCGATCACCCCCGTGATGTTCCCCGGCGAGGACGGAGCCCGTATGGCGTCCGCAGTCGCCGAGGCGATGCTGGCCGACGGCATCTACGTGATCGCCTTCTCGTATCCCGTTGTGCCACAAGGCAAAGCGCGCATTCGGGTGCAACTTTCCGCGGCCCATAGCGAGGTCGACGTGCGCCGCTGCGCCGAAGCCTTTGTCAAGGCGCGGAGCGCGGTGTCTCAGAGGTAGAGGCCGGTCGGGTCAGCGTCGACCGACGGTTCAGCCACCGCGTGGATGTCGCGCTCTCGCAGCAGGACGTAACCCTTGCTCTGAAGCTCGACCTCTGCCCGGTCCTCAGGGTCGTACAGGACGCGATCGCCGACCTGGACCTGCCGTACGTGCTGACCGATCGCCACCACAGCCGCCCAGTCCAGCCTCTTGCCGATGCTGGCGGTGGCCGGGATCACCAGCCCACCGTCGGTCTGACGCTCACCGGCCTCACCCTCGGTCGAGACGAGCACTCGGTCGTGCAGCATCCGGATAGGCAGCCGGTCGTCACCGGCGGCAACGCCCTCACCCACGTCGATGGTGGCCACGTTCGCCATGATGGCGGCGGTGCAGGAGGATGGCCAATCCCAACGCCACGGCCGAGCCGGCGGCGACCGCGCCGACCCGCTCAACGCGAAGATCCCCCTCGGGCGTGTGCGTGGCCCCGATGAGCTTTGCCTTGGCGGACTCGGCCTGACGGCGCGCGATCTCTTTGGGCTGCACCCTGATCGCCAGCTCGTCGATGGTGCCGACCAGACGGGCTCGGGTTTCGACGATCTCGGCCTCGATAGCTTCCGGGGAGGTGCTGGTCAGGTCGCCCATGGGGGTCCACTCCTTTTGTGCGTGTGGTCTCTAGATGGACCATAACGCAGACTGGGACCTCACATCCGGCGAGTGGACCGGTCGCATCCATCGGAAGGACTCACCGTGCCCCGTCTCGAAACAGGCCAGACCGCACCGGCGTTCACGCTGCCCGACCACGCCGGCAGGTCGGTCTCATTGAGCGACTTCGCCGGACGCAACCTGATCATCTTCTTCTACCCCGCAGCAATGACGCCGGGGTGCACCACGGAGGCGTGCGACTTCCGCGACTCGCTGGTCCGGCTGCAGAAGGCCGGGTATGACGTGGTGGGCATCAGCCCCGACAAGGCCGACAAGCTGGCCAGGTTCGTCGCGAAGGAGTCTCTGACCTATCCCCTGCTCTCGGACATCGACAAGACTGTCATGGACGCGTACGGGGCATACGGGGAGAAGTCGCTCTATGGCAAGAAGGTCACCGGCGTGATCCGTTCGACCATCGTCGTTGGACCGGACGGCAAGGTGTCCCTGCCGAAGTACAACATCAAGGCCACCGGCCACGTTGCCTCACTGGCCAAAGCCCTCGGGCTCGACTGACCGGCCTGCACCCCTCCCCTGTTGCGGCGAACCCTATGATTGCGGTCGAGCGGCCGTAGCCCAATTGGCAGGAGGCACAGGTTTTAGGTACCTGACAGTGTGAGTTCGAGTCTCACCGGCCGCACCAGCGAAGGAATGTCACCCATGACGTGGTTGTCGCCCATGACGTCGGCGTCGAGCGAGCCGGGCCACGACCTGCGCATCGGGCATGGCCCCGGCCTTCGCAGCGGCGTGTCAATCCCGAGCTCCGAGCTGCGAGAACGTTTTTCGCGGTCGTCTGGCCCTGGCGGTCAGGGCGTCAACACGACTGACAGCAAGGTTGAGCTGCGGTTTGCTCCGCTCCAGTCGGCCGCCTTCACCGACGATCAGAGGTCGCGACTGGCGGTTTCACTCAGCCAGCGCCTGGTCGATGGCGACCTGATCATCGCCGCGTCGGAGCATCGGTCTCAGCGGCAGAACCGTGTGGCTGCGCGCGAACGGCTGGTGGCGATCCTGCGACAGGCCCTGGCTCCCCCGCCTCCGAGCCGCCGGCCCACCCGGCCGACCCGTGGATCCCAGCGGCGACGGCTCGAGGCGAAGAAACAGCGTGGCCAGACCAAGTCCGGGCGAGGCCAGGTCCGCGACACCGACGGATAGCCGGAGACGGATCAGTCGACGTTGACCGTGATGGTGTGCCAGCCGGTGGCTCCGTCCGGCGCGGGGGGGGCCTCCCGCTCCGTCTGCACGGCACCCTCGGCATCGGTGGCCCGGACGGTGATGGCGTGGTTCCCCTTCGCGGCCTGCCACGGAAGCACCCACTGCCGCCACGAGTCGACCGTGGGCTCGTCCGCCAGTCGAGCCGCCTGCCATGGCCCGTCGTCCACACGCACCTCGACCGCCTTGATCCCGCGGTGCTGCGCCCAGGCGATCCCCGCGACGGCCACCGTCCCTGCCCGGACCCGGTCGCCGCTTCGCGGGACGTCGATGCGAGATTCCGTCTTGACCGGGCCGCGCGCGGACCATCCCCGAGGGGTCCAGTAGCCCTCGTCGTCGGCAAAACTGGTCACCTTCAGCTCCGTGACCCATTTGGTCGCCGAAACATAGCCATAGAGCCCGGGGACCACGAGCCGCACCGGGAACCCATGCTCCGGGGGCAAGGGCTCGCCGTTCATGGCAATCGCAAGCAGGGCGTTGCGGTCGTCGGTCAGCACTGACAGCGGCGTCCCTGCGGTCCACCCGTCGATACTGGTCGACAACACCATGTCGGCCCCGGCCTGTGGCCCTGCCATCTTCAGCAGCTCACGCACCGGCCATCCGGTCCAGACGGCGTTGCCGGTGAGGTCGCCACCCACCTCGTTCGAGACGCACATCAGCGTGACGAGCGCATCCTGCATCGGTTTGGTCAGCAGGGTCGCCCAGTCGATGGTGATCTCTTGGTCGACCTTGCCGTGGACCTTCAGCGACCAGCCGGCAGTGTCCAGCTGGGGCACGACCAGCGCCGTGTCGATACGGTAGAACGTCTCGTTGGGCATGACGTAGGGCGTGATTCCCTTCACGTCCAACTGTGCGCCTGCGGGAACGACAACCGGCTTGGCGGCCTTGGGAAGCTTGATCGCAGAGCGTGATTCGGCAGCCCTGGCTGCTCCCCGTCCGAGCGACTGACCGATCGCCGCGGCCGTCGCGGCGGCTGCCGCTATGCCGGCTCCAGCCACGATGAAACGACGTCGGTCGATGGTTGCGCCTCGGCCGGCCTTCTCTCCCTGCTGCCAGAGAACCGACAGAGCCCAGAGACCAGCAGCAATGCCGACCATGGTGGGCACGATGTCGAGGCTGCCCGAACGAGGCCGGGAGAGAACCGCCAGAGCGCCAACGGCACCGACCACCGCAAAAGTCACCAAGCCAGCCGTAGGCCGTTGCGCCCCCACGATGCCCACGACGGCGCAGAGCGCGGTGAGGACCAGCGCCATCCCGACGAAGAGGGCCAGCTTGTCGTGAGTGCCGAAGGTCGAGACCGCGAAGTCCTTCAGCCACGGTGGGGTGTTGTCGACGAACACGCCGCCGACAGCAATAACCGGTGACGGGGTGCCGGTCGCGAGCCCGGTGCTGGTCATCACGCCGGAAAGCAGCGTTGCCACACCCACGGTGAGCGCACCGGCGGCGACACCTACCAGCGCAGACCACGATCGCCTCATCCGAGAAGCGTGCCACGTCAACCTGTGCAGTCTGCCCTGCCGCGCATTACAGGCTGCTAACGGTCGCGGCGCACGTCGCGCAGGTCAGCCGAGCGCCTCTCTCAGATCCGCTGCCAGAGCGCGAAGAGCCTTGCCACGGTGAGAGATCGCGTTCTTCTGCTCGCTGTCGTACTCGGCCAGGGTCCGCGTGTCGCCGTCGACAAGCAGGATCGGGTCGTATCCGAAACCGTTGGTGCCACGAGGTGCCCGGGTGAGCGTGCCTCGCACCTGGCCCTCACGAACGACGACGCTGCCACCTGGCATCGCCAAAGCAGCTGCACAGACGAACCCGGCCGCCCGGTGCTCGTCCTTCACGTCAGCGAGCTGACCAAGCAGGAGGTCGAGGTTGGCGCGGTCGCCCCCGTGTTCGCCCGCCCACCGGGCACTGAAGATGCCCGGCGCGCCCCCCAGAACGTCGACGGCCAGGCCGGAGTCGTCGGCGATGGCAGGGAGCCCGGTCGCGCGCGCCACGGCGACAGCCTTGAGGGTCGCATTCTCGGCGAAGGTGACACCGTCCTCCACGACGTCCTGCACGTCCGGGAACTCCGCCACACCGACGATCTCGAGTCCGATCTCATCCACCAGGTCGGCCAGGATCTCGCGCAGCTCGACGACCTTGTGGGCGTTGCGGGTAGCAAGGACGACCTTTGTCACTCGATGACCTGTGCCAGCGCCACCATCTGCAGCTTGGTCAGCTCGGAACAACCCTGGGTGGCCAGCTCAAGCAGCGCGTTGAGCACGTCCCTGTCGAATGGCTCAGCCTCTGCGGTGCCCTGGATCTCGATGAACGCGCCAGACCCCGTCAGGACGACGTTCATGTCGGTGTCTGCCGTCGAGTCCTCCGGGTAGTCCAGATCCAGGAACGGCACGCCCTTGACGACCCCGACGCTGACCGCGGCGACCGAGCCCGTGAGCGGCTTGGCGTTCTTGCCGATGGCGCCGGTCCGCCGGCCCGTCTCGATGGCGTCGGCCAGGGCCACGTAGGCACCGGTGATTGCCGCCGTTCGGGTGCCTCCATCAGCCTGAAGCACGTCACAGTCGAGGATGATCGTGTTCTCCCCCAACGCTTTGGTGTCGATGACGGCGCGAAGGCTGCGCCCGATCAGACGCGAGATCTCGTGGGTGCGACCGCCGATGCGACCTTTGACCGACTCACGGTCGGAGCGGGTGTTCGTCGCCCTTGGCAGCATGGCGTACTCGGCTGTGACCCAGCCCTGGCCGCTGCCCTTGCGCCAGCGCGGCACGCCCTGGGTGAACGACGCGGCGCACAGCACGCGGGTCCTGCCGAACTCCACGAGGACACTGCCCTCTGCATGGTCGAGCCAGTTGCGGGTGATCACGATGTCGCGAAGCTGGTCGGGTGCGCGGCCATCGTGACGAACAAGGTTGGAAGTCATGCGACCAAGGCTAGGCGTTCGGGTTCAGAGATCGAGCACAGCGTCTGGTTCGGCGAGCTCGACCTCACCCGGCCAGACGGCGGCTGCCTGGGCACGGCATACGGCAGGGTCGTTCCAGGGGGGGAGGTGGGTGAGCATCAGCCGCTGCACTCCCCCGGCGTCGACCGCAGCCTGCGCAGCACGACTGCCGGACAGGTGGATCCCCCTGGCGCGATCGCGGCCGTCGACGAACGCCGAGTCCGCCAGGACCAGGGTTGCGTTGTGGAACAACGGTTTCAGGCCATCGCAGGTGTCCGTGTCGCCGGTGTAGGCCAGCACCTGGCCGTCCGCCTCAACCCGGATGCCATAGGCCTCGGCCGGGTGGTTGACCAGATGCGGGGTGACGGTGAAGGGCCCGATCCGGATGGCCTCATGATCGACCAGCTCGCGGAAGTCGAACTCATTGTGCATGCCGTCCGGCGGCGTCATGTCGTAAGCGCGGGCCATCCGCTCGCCCGTGCGCCGGGGCCCATAGACGAGGATCCGGCTGCGTGCCACGTGGATGGGGCTGTACTTCTGGACGACATAGAGGCCGCACAGGTCCAGGCAGTGATCCGAGTGCAGATGGGTCAGCACGACGGCGTCGATGGTCAACGGGTCGATGTGCCGCTGAAGTGCCCCCAGAGCACCGTTCCCGAGGTCGAGCACGAGGTTCCAGGTGCGACCTTCGTGCTCGGCCTGGACCAGATAGCTCGACGCCGGCGAGGTGGGACCTGCGAAGGACCCGGAGCACCCGACGATGGTCAGCCTCATCGCGCCGACACCACCGGATCAGGACTGGCGTGCACGACCTCGGGCCCGAGGAAACGGCGGGCGAGCCGTTCGAACTCGAGAGGGTCACCTGTCGTGATGAACTCATGTTTGGGGGGTGGCAGGTGATCGGGCCGCAGCGACTGGGAATCGGCGAGCACCCGGAATACGTCCTTGGCGGTCTCCTCGGCCGACGACACCAGCGTGACGTTCTCGCCCATCACATAGGAGATGACGCCGGTCAGCAGGGGGTAGTGCGTGCATCCGAGGATCAGGGTGTCGACGCCCTGGGCAGCAACGGGCTCAAGGTAGGAGCGAGCCACGGCGAGCAGCTCGTCGCCGGACGTGACACCAGACTCGACGAACTCGACGAACCGCGGGCAGGGCCGGCTCGTGACCGCGATCTGAGGGGCTGCGGCGAACGAGTCGAGGTAGGCCTTGCTCCGGTGGGTCGCCTTGGTGGAGATGACGCCGACCTTGTTGTTGCGGGTGGCGGCGACGGCTCGGCGGACAGCTGGACGGATGACCTCGATGACAGGCACGTCGTAGCGCTCGCGGGCGTCGTGGAGCACGGCGGCGGAGGCGGAGTTGCAGGCGATCACGAGAGCCTTGACCCCGCGGTCCACGAGGCGGTCAAGGCACTCGAGAGAGAACTTGCGGATCTCGGCGATGGGACGTGGTCCGTAGGGCTGCCGGGCGGTGTCACCCAGGTAGATCACCGACTCGTGCGGCAGCTGGTCCAGGACGGCGCGAGCCACAGTGAGCCCACCGAAGCTGCTGTCGAAGATCCCGATCGGTGCGTCAACCACGCCGCCGAGCGTAGCCGCGAGAGCCGGCCGATCCGGTATCCGCGTGACGTCGTCTCCGTCACACGCGCCACTCGGGCCGGCCAAGGCGAAGGATTATGGGCGTGCCAACACCCACAATCCTTCAGTATCCTGCTCTGACGCGACAGTCGAAACCGCAACGCCTGAGCTTGCCGCGCCAACCGCGCGACCACAGCACCAGGCCCACGTCCTGGGCCACCTCGCAGGCATGCGCGTCGATGTCGGCCCAACCGAACCGGAGCGTGGCCTTGCCACTGATCGTCGTGTCGTTGTCCCTCGTGCGGTCACGAAAGACGGCTTCGCCCTCGTGGCCAAGGCGGCCGTCCAGCTCGACCACAACACCAAACGGCTCGTAGTCGTTGTCGGTGCGGCGAACCCGGCCTCCGATCACCACGGCTCGTTGGCGTCGGGCCCGTGGCAGCCCGTGTGGTCTCTCTACCCCCCGGACGTAGCGGTACTCGAGCGCGCTTTCTACTCCGCCCGCCACGTCACCAAGCGCGTCGACCAACAGCCCTCGCCAGCGATGACGCGCACGGCGATCCAATGCCTCTGCCACCCGAACGGTGGTCGTTCGGTGACGCTGGCAGGCCTTGCTCAGCCAGGCAATCGCATTGTCGGCGTCGCCACGCTCGGCCATGTCCAACACGGTGTCCTCCACCGTGGTCCGTGAAGGCCACCCGGAAGGGGCTGTTCGCCTGGCGACGTCGGCACACGTGGCCACCGCGATCTGGGGGATCTGAGCCCCGAGCGCGCTCTGACGTGGTGGGACGACGCGGCGGTTCGCCGGGACCAACACCTCGATGCCGTGAGGATCCAGGTCCAACAGCCCGTGAAGCCTGGCGGCGGTGCGATGCGAGGCGACAGCGCCATCTCCGCAGGACAAGAGCGCAGCACTGACACGAGCGGTCCAGCTGAGGGAGCCCATGTGCCTTGCGTAGACCCCGTGGTGCACCCGCCGCCAGCGATCAGAACGAAGCAACCATCTGATGGCGTCCGGTGTCATACCGAGGCCCAAACACTGGGCGCGGGTCAGAACGCCGAGCTGAGCATCGGCCAGCGCCTCGACCCGGGTCTGGATGTCGGTGGCTGTCGCTCTGGATGTCGGCATGAGCTCACCTGACCAAGTCCCGACCACCCGCACCAGATCGGGCAACACACCTGTGGGCCGCGGATCTCGCGGCGCGCTCCATGTGGACTTCCGGTCAAGGTGAAGGATCGTCGGCGTCAGAACGCCCACTTTCCTTCGCGCTACCTGTTTGGCTATGCCATCAGGGCTTCGGTGAGGGACTCCTGCAGCCAGGTCATGAAGTCGTAGTACGCCGCGAGGTAGAGCTGGGGGTCATCCTCCGACGCTGCCTCGAGCCGATCCTGGAGAGCGTCCGCATCATCGTCGGTCCGCAGCCCCAGACGCTCGCCCAGCAGCAGTCGCACATCGGTCAGCGCGACCACCATGGCCTGCGCCTGCGCCTTGTCAAGCCTGACCTTGTCGCCGTCCGCGGCCTGCAGCGCGGCGATCGCCAGGCCGAGGTTGGACGACTTGCGCTCACGCAGGCCGTGCTCGGTCAGCCGGCGGAACTCGGCCGCCATCACCGGGTCGTCGCGGTTGGCGCTCGGCAGCAGTCGCTCCAGCGCCGGGTCGAACGGCGCCTGCGGAGTGATCGACGGGTCACTCAGCGGGCGCACCCCGAGCGTGGCCACCAGGTCGTCGAAGGTATCCCCGGTCGGCTCGCGATGTGCTGGCGCAATAAACTCCAGGGTCTGCTGCAGCAGCCCCACGACGACCTCGCGCTCCACCTCGTCGAGTCGAGCGACGAATCGGTCACCCTTGCGCTTGAAGGCTTTTGCCACTCACTCGTCCTTCTGGAAAGTTGCCCAGAGCCCATAGCCCTGCAACGCCTCGGTATCGCGCTCCATCGTCTCGCGTGGGCCGTTCGACACCACGGCCCTGCCCTTCAGGTGCACGTCGAGCATGAGCTTCTCGGCCTTCGCCCGCGAGTAGCCGAAGTACGTCTGGAAGACATAGGTCACGTAGTTCATCAGGTTGACCGGGTCGTTCCACACCAGCGTTATCCATGGCGGGTCGAGCAGCGTGTCCTCGGCAATCTCGGTTCGAGACAGCTCGGCGGGGGCAATGGACACGGCTCCACCATAGGCTGCGAGCTGTGACCAGCACCGCACCAACCAGCTCGGCGACGACCAGCACCACGACGACCAGCACCGCACTGCTGACCGACCACTACGAGCTCACCATGCTCCAAGCCGCCCTGCATAGTGGGGCAGCGCAGCGACACTGCGTCTTCGAGGTGTTCACCAGACGGCTCCCGGAGGGTCGTCGCTACGGAGTCGTCGCCGGAACGGCCCGCCTGCTGGAGGCAGTCCGTGACTTCCGCTTCGGCGGTGCGGAGATCGAGCGGCTACGGGCCAGCCAGGTCGTGGACTCCAGGACCCTCGACTTCCTGTCGGACTACCGCTTCACCGGCAGCATCCGCGGGTATGCCGAGGGCGAGTGCTTCTTCCCCGGGTCACCGCTGCTGGTGGTCGAGGGCACGTTCGCGGAGTCGGTCCTGCTCGAGACCGTGGTGTTGTCGATCCTGAACCACGACTCTGCCATCGCCTCCGCCGCTTCCCGGATGACCAACGCCGCAGGCGACCGCCCCTGCATCGAGATGGGGTCACGCCGGACGCACGAGTGGGCAGCTGTGGCGGCGGTCCGGGCGGCATACATCGCGGGGTTCGATGCGACCAGCAACCTTGAGGCCGGGCGGACCTACGGGATACCCACGAAGGGCACGAGCGCCCACTCGTTCACGTTGCTGCACGACGACGAGCGGGCGGCGTTCGTGGCGCAGGTCGAGAGCCTTGGAGTGGGCACGACACTGCTCGTGGACACCTATGACGTCACGGCTGCGGTCAGACTCGCTGTCGAGGTCGCAGGCGTCGAGCTCGGCGCCGTCCGGCTCGACTCGGGAGACCTCCTCGTTCAGGCACGGCAGGTCCGGGCTCAGCTGGATGCGTTGGGAGCGCACAAGACTCGCATCATCGTGACCTCGGATCTTGATGAGCACTCGATCGCCGCGCTCGCCGCTGCGCCGGTCGACGGTTACGGCATCGGGACCGCGCTGGTGACCGGATCCGGCGCGCCGACGGCAGGTCTCATCTACAAGCTGGTCGCCCGCGAGGACGACGAGGGCCGACTGATCGCCGTGGCCAAGAGGAGCAAGGGCAAGGCCTCGATCGGCGGGCGCAAGTGGGCCTTAAGACGGCTCGACGATGACGGGGTGGCTGAGGCAGAGGTCATCGGGATCGGCAGCATGCCCGTCAGCGACAGCTATGACCGACCGTTGCTCGTGGAGCTGATGCGTGACGGCGAGATCGTGGCTGATCTGTCCCTGGACGCCGCACGAGGCCGCCACGACCAGTCACGCGCCGAGCTTCCTCCCCGGGCGCTGCAGCTGTCACGGGGCGAGCCGGCCATCACCACGTTCTTCCACGACGAACACGGGTGATTCTTCTCGGCTAGCGTTGGGTCCATGTCCGCCAACCTGACCCGAGCCCTGATCCTGGTCGACGTGCAGAACGACTTCTGCGAGGGCGGGTCCCTGGCCGTGGCCGGGGGCGCCGAGGCCGCGCGAAGGATCAGCGCACACGTTCTCCGCCATGGTGACGAGTACGCCGTCATCATCGCGACCGCCGACTGGCATGCCGACCCCGGCGCGCACTTTGCGGAGCACCCTGACTATGTCGACACCTGGCCGGTGCACTGCAAGATCGGCACGGACGGGGCGCTGTTCCACCCGGACGCCGAGGCGGCTTTCGAACGGGTCGAGGCCATCTTTCGCAAGGGCCACCACTCAGCGGCGTACAGCGGCTTTGAGGGCTTCACCACAGAGGGGGGCAGCCGCGTCGCCCTCGCCGACTGGTTGCGGGACAGGGCAATAGAGCAGGTCGATGTGGCCGGCATCGCCACCGACCACTGCGTCCGGGCCACCGCTCTGGACGCAGCTGAGGAGGGCTTCGAGACGACCGTGCTGCTCGACCTCACCGCGGGCGTCGCGCGTGCGACCACCGACGTGGCGCTCGCGACGATGCGCGAAGCTGAGATCGAGCTGGTCGGCGAACCCCTCGTCCGGTAGGGCTGGGCTCCCGGCCCCGACGGTGCGCGCATCGGTCTGGGTGAGGTCGTCGGCACGATCTCGCCCGCCCTCGACCAAGCAGGGGTGTGTCGCGCAGTGTCACCTAGCCGGAGGCCGCCAACGTGATCGACACGTCGGGCTTCGTCTCCAACGTGTTGTGGACCGTGCAGTGCGTCGCGACCGCCAGCAGCGCATCAAGACGCTCGGCTGGGACGCCCTTCGGAACAAGCACCCGCAGATCGATCCCGGAGACGCGGGCGGGTTTGGATCCCATCTCGAACGTCGTCTCGACGGCCAGGCCCTCGGTCGGCAGATCGTGCCGGGCCAGGTAGCGCCGCGCATAGAAGGCGACGCATGAGGCGAGGCTCGCGATGAACAGCTCGGTGGGTGTAGGAGCCGTGTCATCGCCACCATCCTTGACCGGCTGGTCGACGGTGATGACGTGGCCGCGAACGATGATGTCGAACTTGTCCCCACCCCTGTGCTCAACTCGCATTGGCCGTCCTTCCACTGGCTCAGTAACCTCAGACTTGTCGACAACCTTGGTCGTGGCGGGCACTTCAGCCGCGCTCGTCGCCGCCTTGACTCGCGGGCCAGCAACCGCTCCGCCCGGTGTCCGCAACCAGCGCAGGCTCTCCGTGTCGGCGAGCAGCTCCAGACGGCGCCACAGCGTGCTGCCGGGCAGCGCGTGACTGCTTTCTGCGTGGCTGACCAGACGCTGCCGGGCGCGGTCGAGAGTCACCCTCATATCGATGTCCTCGCCCTGGCCACTGGTGACGCTGCCACCGAACTCCCGTCGCAGCTGTGCCGCCACGGATGGCTGAAGGTTCCAGCCGAGGACCGGCAGGCCGAGCGTCTCCGCCGACTGCAACCCCGCCATGGTGGCGGCCACGTGGTCGAGGTGGCCGCTGGTCGCAGCCGTGTCGAAGACCAGCAGCCCGTCAGGGTGGCAGGAGTCGGCTGCGGCGACGACCTCGGCGGCCAGCTTCTTCTGGCACACCTCGCTCAGGCACCCGTCCGGGCAGTCCTCCATCTTGCCGCGGACCGGGCCGAGCACGTCGTCGGCAGATGCCAGCTCAGCGCCGCGCAGCGCAGCGAGGTCTCCGGGGGCTTCGTCGAGCGTCCAGGCCTGGCCGTGGGTCAGGCAGAGCATCTCTACCTTGGCCCCGGCGACGACGAACGCGTCCAGGATCGGGCCAAGACCTATAGAGGCCCCGTCTGGATGGGCTATGACCGCGAGCACCGACGTCCACATCGGCGGGACACCTGCGCTCTTGCTCATCCGGGCTACGACCTCGCTATGCATGCTCAGCTCCTCGATTAGGCGACCGCCTGGTGTCGCGACAGTCCGGACGCCCGCGGCCGTGACCGCTCACATCCATGAACTCTTCACTGCGGGCGGTCACCACGGTAGGGCCATTCGTCCCGACACGCGGGTAGCGACGCGGCATACCCTCGGTGTATGAGCGACCCTGCGCCGATCCAGAGTCCGTTGCTGGCGATGGTCCGTCAGTCCGTGATCGGCGACGACCAGGTGATGCCCGGTCCGTACGGACCACGGCGGGTGACCTACGCGGACTACACGGCCTCGGGGCGGGCGCTGACCTTCATCGAGGACTTCATCCGGGACGAGGTGCTTCCGCGCTACGCCAACACCCACACCGAGTCCAGCGGCACCGGCCTGCAGACCACCCGGCTGCGTGAGGATGCGCGCGGGATCATCCGCGACGCGGTCGGCGGCGACGATGACACGGTGGTCATCTTCACCGGCTCGGGCTGCACCGCGGCGATCGACAAGCTGGTCGGCATCCTCGGGCTGCGGATCCCGTCGAGCCTGGACGACAGGTATCACCTTGGTGACACCATCGCGGCCGAGCAGCGCCCGGTCGTCTTCATCGGTCCGTTCGAACACCATTCCAACGAGCTGCCCTGGCGCGAGTCGGTTGCCGACGTGGTCGTGATTCCCCAGGACCCCGACGGGCACATCGACACAGCGGTACTCGAAAGGGAGCTCCTCGCATACGCCGACAGGCCTCTCCTTATCGGCTCGTTCTCGGCCGCCAGCAACGTCACCGGCATCGTCAGCGACTGCCACGGCATCTCAGCCCTGCTACATCGCCATCACGCCCTGTCCTTCTGGGACTTTGCGGCGGCCGCCCCCTACGTCGACATCGAGATGTATGGCGGGCCGGACAGGGACCCACTGTGCTACAAGGACGCCGTTTTCCTCAGTCCGCACAAGCTGATCGGCGGCCCCAGCACGCCGGGCGTCCTGGTCGCACGACGCGAGATGCTGCGCAACCGGGTGCCCGACGTCCCGGGCGGCGGCACCGTCTCCTACGTCAACCCGAGCGACCACCGCTACGTCGACGATCCGGTCCAGCGCGAGGAGGGCGGGACCCCCGCCATCGTCGAGGCGATCCGCGCCGGGTTGGTGTTCCAGCTGAAGCAGACCGTGGGGGTGGACGTGATCCGTTCCCACGAGCAGGCTTTCCTGCAGCGCGCAGCCGATGCCTGGCTGGCGGAGCCGGCCATCGAGATCCTCGGCAACCTCAACGCGGAGCGGCTGTCGATCGTCTCGTTCGTCGTGCGAGCCCCGAGCGGGCGATACCTTCACCACAACTTCGTCGTCGCCCTGCTCAACGACCTGTTCGGGATCCAGTCCCGCGGCGGCTGCTCGTGTGCAGGTCCCTATGGACACCGACTGCTGGGCATCGACCTGGACCAGTCGCTCGAGTTCGACCGCGAGATCGCCCATGGGTGTGAGGGCATCAAACCCGGCTGGATCCGGGTGAACTTCAACTACTTCATCTCCGAGGCGGTCTTCTCCTACATCGTCGAAGCGGT
>JBBRWQ010000064.1:0-19166 GCA_038249115.1 Actinomycetales bacterium | reverse complement strand
TTCCTCGACCGGGTGGGGGACGGCGAGGTGGGCACGTCTACTTCGAGCTGGGCAGTCCCCTCTTGAGCCACGCCTCGCCACGGTGCCCGGCGGCCCGCGAACCATGAGAGAGCCACACCAACAAACTGGTGGGCAGGCGCGAAGAGAGCAATCCGCCGAACACCTGGACCGAGTCTGGCCAGACGCCGGTCCTGTGCCAAGTCTCTAAGTAGGCGCATGTCGTGCTCTGAATTGCTACCCTCGCGACCCTGAGCGTACAATTTCCTGTACGTAGCCTAGGAGGCGCCCAATGCGAACCATGACCTACTCAGAGTCCCGGGCGAAGTACGCCGAGACCCTCAACGCGGTCGTCGACGATCGGGAAGAGGTCGTCATCACCCGGGCCGGACACGAGCCAGTGGTCATCGTCTCCCTCGAAGACTATGAGTCTCTGAAGGAGACGGCCTACCTGCTCAGGAGCCCCGCGAACGCGCGTCGCCTGCTTGACTCCATCGACCGGCTCGAAGCCGGTGAAGGAGTCGAGCGAGACCTTGCTGAATGAAGCTCGTCTGGGATGAAAGCGCCTGGGAGGACTACCTGTGGTGGCAGGGTCAGGACCGCAAGACACTTAAACGGATCAACACACTGATCAAGGACATCGCCCGCAACGGCAACGACGGGATCGGCAAACCCGAGCCACTGCGACACGGGTTTCAGGGTTACTGGTCACGACGCATCACGGATGAACACCGCCTCGTCTACCGGATCACCGATGACGAGATCCGCGTAGCCGCCTGTCGATATCACTACGAAGGCTGAGCCGAGACTGCCCAACCGCCGAACATCCTGAAGTAGGCGCGGATAGTGCGCTTGTGATGCACCGATGACGGATGGCACAACCGGTCACGTAACCGCCTGCCTCTAGTCTTTCCGCGTGACGCTGCGCGCGCTTCTCTTGACCGGCACCGTCGGCGCGGGGAAGTCGACCACCGCAGACCGAGTGGCAGATCGGCTGCAAGCCGCAGGGGTCCCCCACGCCGTGATCGATCTGGACGAGATCCGACGATCGTGGCCCACGCCGCCCGGGGACAGGTTCGGGTTCGACGTGCAGTTGCTCAACTTGGCGCGACTGGTCGACAACTACGTCGCAGCAGGAGTCAGGCGTCTCGTGCTGGCCGGGGTCTGCGAGACCCGAAGAGATCGGGCTAGGTATGAGGCGGTGCTTGGTGTGCCTCTCGTCGTATGCCGTTTGCGAGTCGAGTCCGGTCTACTTCAGGCGCGGCTTCGCCAGCGTCATATCGATGATGTATCAGGCCTGGACTGGCATCTGGCCAGGGCTGGCGAGCTCGACGGCATCCTGGACGCCTCCGGCGTCGCTGACATAGACATTGCCGTAGATGGTCTCACCCGGGATGAAGTTGCCTTGGCGGTGTTAGACGCCATCGGCTGGACCGATTGACCGCGGCGAATCCTCGCGAATGGCCGCTCGTCTCTTGACAAGACTCACAGAAGTCTGGCTTGCTCACGGATTTGCTAACAGCGTGTTGGGATCGTGGAGGATGGCAATGGGTGAATCGGACTGTCGGGCAAGCCATTTGAGCACGGATCGAATTTCGCGGCACCGCTCTGGACGGCCTCCATACTTTTTGTAAACAGGGGGTTGGGGGTTCGAGTCCCCCGTCGGCCCCTCAACCCCGAGAAGTTACTGGATCTGGTTGTGCGTAAAGCGTGACCACGCTTGACGTGCCCAAATTGGGTGGCCGGTCCGGTGGACCTCGACGCACGTCATGGTCGGGTGGCGTGAGGAACGGGATTGACGACCTGAGGACCATCGGGAGTGGTTGCGGGCGAAGGACCACATGCGTTCAGTGAACTGGTTGCTACCGTTCGGTCATGTCCAGCCTCGAGGACGCCGTCGACAGCACCGCGCACGACACGTCGTTCTCGGGAGTGGTCCGGGTCGACCGCCCCGACGAGGAGGCCCTCATCCGGGCCTACGGCCTCGCGGACCGGGCGCACGGGATCGCGAGCGGCTCCAAGGCTTTCACCGCGCTGGCCGTGATGAGCCTGGTCGAGGAGGGCGTGCTCGCCCTGTCGACGACCGCACGGTCCCTGCTCGGCACGGATCTGCCGCAGGTCGCCGACGACGTCACCGTCGAGCACCTGCTGGCGCACCGGTCAGGCATCGGCGACTACCTCGACGACGACGCGGACATCAGCGAGTACCCGATGTCCGTCCCGGTGCACCGACTAGAGACGGCCGAACAGTTCCGCGCAGTGCTCGACGGCCACCCGACTCTCTTTCCCGCAGGTGAGCACTTCTCATACTGCAACGGCAGCTTCGTCCTGCTCGCGCTCCTCGCCGAGCGTTCCAGCGGAACGTCATACCACGACCTCGTGCGCCGCCGTGTGTTCGCGCCGGCCGCCATGGTCGACTCCGACTTCCTGCGGACCGACGACCTGCCGGGCTGTGCAGCGCTCGGCTACGCGGAGGTCGACGGCGCCTGGCGCACCAACGTTCGGCGCCCTCGCGGTCCCGATCACCGGCGACGGAGGAGCGTTCACGACGCTCGCCGACATGCACCGGTTCTGGACGGCCCTGGACGCGGGCCGGATCGTGCCCCCGGCGAGGATCACAGCCATGACGACCCCGCGCAGCGATGTACCGAGCGAGCACGCCCGATACGGGCTCGGCTTCGGGCTGCATTCGAGCAGCGACGGCGTCGTGCTCGAGGGCCATGACGCCGGCGTGTCCTTCCGCAGTTCGCACGCGCCGTCGTCCAGCACGACCTGGACCGTGATCAGCAATACCTCTGAGGGCGCCTGGCCGCTGACGCGGGTGCTCACAGCAGCGCTCGGGGGCTAGTTTCCGGCCACTGCCAGGAGCTGTTGGTCCACTCGCGGGGAGACGGGGCTGCCTTCTTGGAACCCGCCAGTTTCTGTGCCCACGTGCAGAGTGTCCCGCCCGGCACGATCTCAGGAGCGTGCCGTCCGCGATACGGCGCGGATAACTTGTGCAACTGGCGATGATCGAGCGCGTTTTTCCGCCCACTAAGGGCTTCAGGTGAGACCAGATCGTCTTACACCCGTTGGGGGCCCAACCGCCTTAGGCGGTCTTGCCGCCGTAGCCCGCTCACGTCATGCATGAAGGCCTCAGGTCTGCAACCATGGGGCGCATGAAGCGCTTGGTGGTCTGCTGTGACGGCACGTGGAACAAGCCGGATAGCCAATCGGTCACCAACGTGGAGAAGATTGCGCGCACGGTGCAGACCGACCCCAGCGCGAGCGGTGGCGCCTACCAGCTCGTGTACTACGTCAGCGGGGTCGGCGCTGGAAGCTACGCAGCCGACAGGCTGTTGGGTGGTGCTTTCGGTTTCGGGCTGTTCCACAACGTGATCGCGTGCTACCGGTTCCTCGCTCAGAACTACGAGCCGGGCGACGAGATATTTATTGTCGGCTTCAGCCGCGGTGCCTACACTGCTCGCTCGGTGGCCGGCATGGTTGGGCGCGTGGGACTGCTCACCAAGGTGTCCCTCGTCGAGGAAAGGCTGCCCGCGGCGGTCCGCATCTACCAGCGAACGGACATGCCCGAAGGCGCTTTTGGGGCGAGTGTTGACGAGTTCAAGCACGACCACTGCTATCCAGCCAAGATAAACTTTCTCGGTGTGTTCGACACGGTCGGCGCCCTCGGCCTGCCCGGCCTCAACAAGCTCGCGCCGCGGTTCCACGATGTCCAGCTGGGCGGTCAGGTGCTGCGAGCCCGGCACGCAATGGCAGTAGATGAGACTCGTCTGAAGTTCGCACCCACGTTCTGGGAGGCCCCGGAGGATTCTGGCGGCGCCCCTGCCGAAGACGAGCGCGTCAAGCAGGTGTGGTTCGAAGGTGCGCACTCCGACATCGGAGGCGGCTACCGCGAGACTGGACTGTCAGACACCTCGCTGCTGTGGATGGCAGGCGAAGCCCACGATGCCGGCCTGGTCTTTGACGTGCCGCTGTTATCCCACTACGTCTGCAGCGGGTCTGACCCAATCCGGCACAACCCGCTCAACATGATGTACAAGGTCGACAACCTGATTCTCGAGGCGAAGATGAAGGTCAGCAAGGAGAAAGAGGCCAGCGCTTTCAGCGGCGGGCTGCGCCGCCTCACGAACAAGCGGGCCTTGTCCGTGCGGGTGGCGAGCAGCGCAGTTAACCACTTCCAGGGGGGTGGGTATGAGCCGGCGAACCTCAAGGATTTCGCGGTGGCGACAAACGGATTTGAAGGCATCGTCGAACCGGTCACCGCTCTTCCGGAGAACGGACTCGACTTGACAGTCCTCGCCAGCCCTGCGGCCGCAGCCGGCACGGCGGACTAGCTCTCCTTCGAGTCGATGTTGCCCGGTGCTGCCCCTCGGTTGGCCGGTTGCAGACAGGAACGGGCGGACGGAATCCCGTGCCAGGTCGCACATCTAGGCTGTCGACGCGTTGCTGCCCCGCAGGATCGCCGACATCTTCTTGCCGCGCGCGACTTCGTCGACGAGCTTGTCCATGTACCTGATCTGCTGCATCAGTGGGTCCTCGATCTCCTCCACCCGGTGCCCGCAGATCACGCCCGTGATGAGGCCGGCGTTCGGGTTCATCGCGGGAGCCTCGCCGAAGAAGGTCTGCAGCTCGGTCTCGTCGTCGACGACCTTGCGCAGACCGGAGGCGTCGTGGCCCGTGAGCCAGCAGATGACCTCGTCCACCTCCTCCCGGGTGCGGCCCTTCCGCTCGGCCTTGGCCACGTAGTGCGGGTAGATGCTGGCGAAGCTGGTGGTGAAGATCCTGTGTCCTGGCACTGCCCGGCCCTCCGTCGTCCAGCGATTAACCGATCCCGCCGCGGACGCCGTGCCCGTGCCACATCCGGTTCGCGCTTCGCTTCTCTTCTCCCCGAGAATGCCACGGGCGCCATTCGTCGATGCGTCCTACCGCCGCCTGGCGGCTGGGCTACTGAGCCTCGTCTGCTGGATCGCTCGCGCTGCAGTCAGCGCTGGCCACGCCGCATCCCGATACCTTGGCTGGAAGCAGTCGCTGCGCGGATAATGGCGCCCATGAGCAGACACTTGAGTCAATGAGCGGCGATCGTGGCCGTACTGGCCGGCCACAGCTCGAAGACCTGGTCCACCGTGCTCGCACCGAGCTGAGGGATTGGACGGACACGGCCGACAGTGATCCGGGCGTAGCCCTGCTGCAGTTGTTCGCATTCGTGGGCGAGCTACTCAGCAGCCACTCTGAGCGTCTCGCAGCCGAGGCGTATCTGGGCGACGAACGTCGAAACGAGGTCGAGATCGAGGTCGAGGGACACCCGTGGCATCAGGTTACGGACCTCGCCGGCTCTGGCGCGGAGGACCCTCACTATCTCGTCACCCGACGCGATGATGGTGCGAGCGTTATCGAGTTCGGAGACGGCGTACATGGTCGGCGACCGCCAACCAACAACTCGATCGGCGTGCGCTACAGGCACGCTGGTGCGTACTTGTCGGTGCTCCTTCAACAGGGCCGCGTGATCATTGACACCGATGTCAGCGAGGAGCCAGTCCGTGCCACGTGCGGGGTCTACCGAGCTACCGTGCTCGAGAACGCAGACCCGCTCATGCAACGGCGTCTGCTGGTTCGGGTTCCCGACGTCAGCGGAGACGAGTCTGTGTGGGCCGCGGTGTGCCAACCGGTACCCGGCACCGAGGAGGTCCCTGCCATCGGCGACGGGGTCTGGATCGCCCTTGAATCGTGCGACCCGTCACGACCGATCTGGCTGGGGCAGCGCATCACTGATTGAAGGTGACCACCGGCACATCCATCCCGCACCAAACCGGCGCGGAGTCAGCAGGCTTCGCGGGAGAACCGCCGCTCTGGGCCACCGCCCGAGGCCGCGGTTCGAGGTCGCAACACTTCGGGGTCTGGACTCGACTGCTCGTCCGGTGAGCGCTCGGCGCTTCGTCAACCGAGGTCGCGACGGTGACCCGACCCGTAGGGATTAACGCGAGCCGCTGACCTGTTTATATGGCTGCACAGCCGCGGCCCCGGCGTAGGTCGTCCGGGGACGGTTCAGTCGAGAGGATGGCGCTATGGACCACGAGAGTCCTTTGAGTGAAATCAGCCGGGCCGCGTTGCACCAGAGTCAGGTCATCGATCTGACAACGAGGGGCCGTCGGTCTGGCCAACTGCGGCGCATCGAGATCTTCCTCCACAGCGATGACGGCCAACTGTTCATCACCGGGATGCCCCGGGCCGACCGTGTGCGTGACTGGATCTACAACATCGAAGCCGACCCACACGTCGTTGTTCACCTGAAGCAGTCGGTAGTCGCGGACCTGCCGGCGACGGCGCTGGTCGTCACTGACCCCGACGAACGCCGGCCCCTCATTGAGGCGGCCGCCAAGCGATGGGGTCGCACGGACGTGCCGGACATGCTCCGGCACAGCCCGCTCATCGTGCTCACAATCGTCGACGACTCCGCCGAAGATCGGATCGACTCGTAGCGGCTGACGGCATCGCACCGAGAAGAAGCCTCGGTGCCACCGCCGCCGGTCGAACGCTGGACGGCGGGGGCGGGTGCACCTGTGCAGGGCTGGTGCGTCCTTCCGCCGCGAGACGGCGCGGACCTCCGGGCCTGTCGAGGTCCAGCACGCCCATGTCGAGCTCTACATCCGCGGCCTTGGTGACCGCGGGCTGATGGACTCCTCGGTGGTCACGATGATGCCCGCAGTCCCGGTGCTCCGCGTCTGCACGGTCTGGTCTCACCAGCGTCGATTCCGCCCAGTAGGCAGCGTGTGGCCGGTGGAGTGAACGTTAAGGGCGCGCGGCCAAGTGCCCAGTGAGCCGGCAGCCTTGGTCGTGGGTTCAATCGCCGGGCATAGAGGTGCTTGCGGCAGCTCCGTCGACATACACCGCAGCGGGCCGCCAGAAGCAGACCATGTTCTTGACGGGGCGCGCGTCATGCAGCGGGTCGGGGTAGGCCCACGCCACGTCGGGGGCGCCGTCAGCGCTGAGGTAGGACGCGACACCCTTGTATGCGCAAACGGTGCGGTGCTCGGAGGGCGTGAGCAGGTCCATCCGGACGTCCTCGCGCGGCAAGTACCACCGCACCGGCAGCGAGGTCTCGATCAGCATCATGGGGCGGGCAGACTCGGCGACAGTGACTCCACCGACCTCGGCTCGCACGTGGCGGTTGCTGCGCAGCACGTCGATCCGCTTGAAGGGGTCGTGGGGGTGGCCCATGACCGGCTCGTCCTCCTCCAGCCACTCAAATGGATCCCAGTGCAGCACCACTCGGCCACCGAGCTCGGGCTCGTCGGGCCGGAAAGCCACCTCACCGTGTCCCTCCAGATGAAGTGACCGGCCCGGCACTGTGTGCCACTCGTTGTGGTGTGGCGGCAGCACCGGCGCCCGCAGCTCGGGCACCGGAGACGGGTCGTGCTCGGTAACGTTCATATTGAGATCACCGGGCGGGACGGCGTACCAGGGGACGACACGGCGAGGCTCGTAGACAAGCAGCGCATCCCGGGTGTCGAGCACGGTCTGCCCGTCGAGAAGAGCACGGATCCGCTTCGGAGTCGCGGCGAAGCGGAGCTCGGTGAGACCGCGGAACCACTGCTGCTCTAGGTCGATGGCCATGCCTCAGTGTCGGCGCTTTCCTAAGGGTCCACAATCGCCGTGGCGCTCACATTGAGCGGTCTCAGACCATCCAGCTCGCAACGCTGCGGGCCCGATGCCGGCGAGGTGGGCGGAACCAGCCGAAGGTCTGGGCTTCACTCCCTCGCAGCACGAGTCATTCCGCCGCGTGCTGGGCGGTAAGCCACGACGTAGTCATTTGGGCCTTCAAGGTCGTCGGGCTGGGGTTCTACCCTGGCTAGATGCTGGACCTGGGCGCATTCGACGTTGAGGAGATCGCCACCGCGCTCTCGGACCAGACTGACTACGATCACCGATGGCTGATCGACCCGCGAACTGGCCAGGTGGCCCACTGGGCCAGCGATACGGGCCTCGACGGGGAGAACCCCGTCGAGATCGACGAGCTGGATCTCATCCGCATCGACCCCCTCCCGTCCTACGTGTGGTACCAGGACATGGCCGACTTCGCTGATGGCATCAGCGACCGCGCCGCTGGCCGACGACTGAGCCAGTCGCTGCAGGGAAAAGGCGCGTTCCGGCGCTTCAAGAACCAGGTCTACGAACTCCACCCTGAGCTCATCTCGGCGTGGCACGCCCTGCGTGATGCCAGGGCTCGGCTCCGGGCCGTCGAGTGGCTGGTGGACCAAGGACTCATCGACGAAGGCGCCGCACAACGGTTCGCGACCGACCACCCACACCCCGACCTCCCATGAAGCCAGCGCACGCGGCGGTGTCCAAGAGACCCTGCCACTGCAGGGGCCACGGCGCGTCACTTCGCCGCCAGTTGGCAACCGGATCTGGCCGACCGTCGAGGTAGGGCAGGTCGCTTTGGCACAGGCTGCCGTTACCGGGCGGACCCGCGCCTCCTCGGGGCCGGGGCGGTCCGCGAGCAGGCGCTGCGTCCGCGTTGGACCTTGGTGATGGGGGTCCTCGGCGGGGGCTTTCCAGATGAACGGTCTCGGGGGTGGTGTCCCAGCGCTCGGCCCAGGCGGTGATGTCCTCGGACAGGTCGAAGTGGGCCAGCGCGAAGGTAGCAGGCCACGGCCGTCATACCAGTTGGGGAAGGAACTCGGCGAGGAGTGCCACTCCGGCCGCGGCCAGCAGTAGTGCCGCCCCGCGCAGGGCGGCGCGGTAGCCGCGCTCGCTGAAGCGGTGGCTGCTGCTGCCGGCCAGCACGGCAACAGCTACCTTGGCGCCGATCAGCATGACGTAGAAGCCGGTGACCAGGGCGACGGCGCCGAGTTCGCTGCCGCGCCAGGTGCGCACGGTCAGCGGCCCCAACGCCGTGGACCACGACACCCACGGGTGCGGGCTGAGGATGTTGACGGTGGCAGCCCGGCGCAGCGCGTGCGGTGGGAGAGCAGCCGCGCCGGTGCGGTCGAGCGACGCGGACGGCGCCTCGCGGAGGGTCTGGATGCCCATCCACACGACGAACAGCCCTCCGACGACACCGAGGGCGGCCAGGGCCTGGTGCGGGAGGTGGCTGAGGACGACGAGAGTCAAGGCGACTACGGCGAGGTCGGTGACAAGTGGCGCGCAGGCGGCCAGCGCGCCGGCCCGCCAGCCGTCGCGCAGCGCCGAGGTGATGACGAGGAACAGCAGCGGCCCGGGGCTGATGCCGGCGGCGAGGCCGATCGACAAGCCCAGGAGGAGTGCTTCCACGGCCGCGACTCTACGGCAGAGCATGCCCGACCACGCGCGGCTGCGGGTCGGCGCGATGGACGTGGAAGTACCTCTCTGGATCATGGAGGCGCCCGACCCCGACGCAGCGCTCAAGCTCGCCGCCGAGGGGTCGAAGGCGTGCAACGGCGGCTCGAGGTGCAGACATCGCCGAGAGCCCGCGGCTCAGGCCACCCAGGGGTTGAACTTGCCTCGCGAATGGTGCGTCTTTCCGCCGCGATTGGCCTGTCTTGCGCGCCCTCTTGTAGGCGGAGCTCAACCGTCGCTACCCGGACCGCGTCAAGATGCGGCCGACCGATGCCGAGGGGTTCCGCGAAGCATGGGACATCCAGGAGCCTCTGTGGGAGCAGACCGTCCAGCGGGCTCGCGGGATGGCCCGGAAATACTCCACGAGAGGGTCGAGGGAGAGTGGTCCTTCATCGAGACGCTGCGCCATCTCGTGTTCGCCACGGACGCCTGGGTGAAGCGCGCGATCCTCGGCGAGCCGTTGCCCTGGGACGCACCGGACCTGCCCCACGACGAGATGCCCGACGAACCCAGCGTCCCGCGCGACCGCGACGCCCGGCCCTTGCTGGAGGAGGTGCTCGCACTTCGATCGGACCGCATGGCCACCGTGCGTCAGGTGATGACCGATTTGACCGACGAGCAATTGGCCAGCATGACCAAACCAGTCATGGAGCCGGGCTACCCCGAGCCGGAGAGCTTCGCCGTACGCCGCTGCCTACGGGCCATCCTCAACGAGGAGTGGGAACACCGGCTGTACGCCGAACGGGACCTCGACCTGCTGAAGGCCCGGTCGGCTTGACGGTCTGGCGCAGCCTTCGCCCGGGGGCGGCAGCGTCCTCGCCAACCTGCCTGCGGGAGGCCCCATAACTACGGTGGATCCATGACGTACACTCCCGACCCGAGAGTTGACGCCTACATCGACGCCCTGCCAGGTTGGCATCAGAGCATCTGTCGCGAAGTCCGCGACCTGGTCCACGCTGTGGACCCGGAGGTCACCGAGACCATCAAGCGCACCAACCGTCCGTACTTCGTGCTGCAGGGCAACGTAGCCGCCCTGTTGGCGGCAAAGGACCACGTCAACGTTTTCCTCTACGACGGCGCCATGGTCCTCGATCCCGAGGGAATCATCACCGCTGGCCACGACAACACGACCGCCCGCACCGTAGCCGTCCGCCAGGGCGAAACCATCAACGCCGGCGCCCTCACCGTCATGCTCAAAGACATCGTCGCCAACAATCGCGCCGGAGGCTGGCGAAAGTTGAAGCGCGAAAGCTGATCACGTTCAAGAGTTTTGGCCGTACCGTCCGGTTGCGAGAACTTGATCGAGTCGTGCAGCCGTCCATGCGCCCTGGCCGGATCCGCGAGTCAGTCCGGTGCGCGTTGAGTCGCGATCAGCCCCGGGTTCGGCCCTCATGCAGCATCTGGAGCGCCTGGTCGACCCGCGACCTCCTCGTCTCATCACGTTTGGCCTCATCGATCCAGCGGGCGAACTCTTTGCGGTGCGACGGCGCCAGGGCATCGAACACCGCCTTGGCAGCCCTGTCAGCCGCGAACGCCGCGGCGAGCTCAGGGGGCACCGCGATCTCTCGGGGCGCAGCGTCGAGGGTGATAACCACGTCGACGACGTCGCCGATTTCTACCCCAAGATCGGCACGCAGTTTCTTGCTGAATCCGACCAGGTATTCCCCACCCATGCGCCCCACCCGCGCCGCGACGCTAACGCCGTTGGCCGTCACCCGCACCGCCGGGGTCTTGCCCGCACCCAGCGTTCCGACCTGCTCGTCGGTCAAGACGATCGCGGCCGCTGGGCCACGCGGTTCAAATGTCGCGCGCTGCCGGAAAGAGTTGTCGGGTGTTGCCACAATCCAAGCCTAGGACAGCTGGGCCGGCTGCCGAAACCTCCGACTGCTGCCCGTTCACCGACGAAAGGAACGCCCGATTGACCATCGGCGACCAATTGAACTCGCCATCGGCGTACGGACGCGGTTCGTCCCGCATGCGACCCCATTGCGGATCCTGACCATCGTCGGGATCGCCCTCCCGAACGTGGTCGCCGGCCGTTCCGCCATCGGGGACGGTGGACCCTTCCGAGCAACACGCCGGCCAGCCGCTCAGGGATGCCGACGGCGCTCCACTCACCCTTTACAACCCGCCCCGCCCCGAGGATGACCGACCTGCGCGCGTGGCCGCACCGGCCGGGTCGCTTAGGGCCTGCGATTATTTAATGTGGTCTAGATCGGGCATGTCGCGGGTGGGGTTGAGCGAGTAGTTCCACTCGCCATGGAAGGCGTGGCGGGTGAGGATCCCGCTTGTTTCCATGGCCTTCATCTGTTTGTCGGGGACCACGACGCCGGTGGGGTAGATGGTGGTGTCCAGTTCGGCATGGACTTTCAGGCCGCTGGCGGTCGTGGTTGCGGCGATGGTTTCGACGATGACGTCGTGGCTGGTCAGTGGCCGCCCGCGCCAGTTCATCGAGATGTGGGAGAAGAGCCGGTGCTCGATCTTGTTCCACTTGGATGTGCCCGGCGGTAGGTGGCACACGGTGATCCGCAGGCCGGTGCGGGTAGCCAGGGCGGCGAGCTCGGTCTTGAACAGCCTGGAACGTGAGGCGTTGGAGCCGCCACCGTCGGCGCTGATCAACAGCGCGGTGGCGCCGGGGTAGGCGCCGGCCCCCACAGCGGTCCACCAGCGTTCGATGGTGGCCACCGCGAACGCCGCGGTGTCGTGGTCGGTGCCCACGGCGACCCACCCGGTGTCGGCGGCGATGTCGTAGACCCCGTAAGGGTTGGCCTTGCCCAGTGTGGGGTCGATGAAGTCGTGGACCTTGACCTTGACCGGCTCCCCGGCCGGTGACCACTCCCGACCGCCGTTCTTGTAGTCCCCGACCAGCTCCTTCTTCTTGGTGTCAACGGAAATCACCGGGTTGCAAGCGTCCATGTGTGACTGGGCCTGGTCGGCCAGGTAACCGAACTGGGCGTCGCGGTCCGGGTGCTGGCCACCCTCGCTGGTCTTGGAGTTGGCCTGCAGGCTGTAGCCCAGCTCGTGCAGCAGCCGGCGGACCACGAACTCGCTGACCCGGTGACCGTCTTCGGTCAACGCCGCCGCCAGGGTCCGGGTCGACTTCGAGGTCCACCGCAGCGGCGACATTGGGTCCCCGCGGGTGACCGGGTCGATCAACGCCTCCAAGGCCGCCATCAGCTCGCCGTCGTGCTCCTCGGCTCGTTTGCGGCCCCCGCCGGGGCGGCGGGACTTCACCACCGAAGCCGCGTCAAGACCCTGGGCCTCAGCCCGGCCCCGGCGCACCGTGTCCGGTGCCACCCCCGCAGCCGCAGCAACGACCGTCACACCACCGGCGCCGAGCTCGGCGGCCTCCGCCCCCAGCCACAACCGCCGCTGCAGCTCACTCAGATGCGGCCGCACCACCTCGAACCGGCGCGCCAACGACTCCACCAGATCCGCCATAGCACAACGATAGTCGTCACAGGCCAGAAAACTACGTTAATTCATCGCGCGCCCTTAGGCGTCCTCGACGAGCCGATTCATCGCAGCCAGTAGGCAGCCCGGCGCCTCATGCCAGAGGAAGTGTCCCGCTCCCGGCTCGATGTGCGACCAGGCGCCGGGGATGCGCTCGGCACTCTCAACTCCGGCGCTGGGTGGCATCGGGCTCAGCTCGCCAACGAGCACGCCGAACGGGACCGTGATCGACGCCAGCGACGACTCGAGCTCGGGTAAGCGGGTCGTCACATCCGTCCACAGTCCGAGGTTGGCCGGCTGGAAGAACTCTAAGTCCGGCATCGGCGGAGCAGCAGGAGGATGGGCGAAGTACGACCCCCAGAACAAGGAGAGCGCCTCGTAGGCCTCCTCGGGCGTGGCCTCGCCCGCGGTGTCCTTCTCGTCCAGCGCGCGTGCACGATCACGGGAGGCCTCGGGCACTCGCGCGAGCATTTCGGCCCCGAATGCCGCCGCCCCGCCCTCGCCGACCGCGCCAAGCGGGTCGACCGACAACACGCCGGCCAGCCGCTCAGGGATGCCGACCGCGGCATGGAACACCAAGTGGCCCCCCCATGAGTGGCCCATCAGGTGGGCGGTGTCCCATCCCAGACCATCCAGTACGGCGGCGATGTCGGCCACGGCCTCGGCGATCGTGAACTCGCCCTGCTGCGTGGATGGCGCCAGACCCCTCTGCTGGAAGGTCGCCACCTGGTACTGCGCCGCGAGCTCCGCCACAGCATCGTCGAGATAGCCGAAGCTCATGCCCGGACCGCCGTGAATCGCCAGCACTCGCGGCCCCGCTCCACTGACCCAACCCGAAAGCTCACCGCACCCCGTGGCAACCGTGAATGGCGTTCGTTCCATGACGGAAGCCTAGTGTCCGAATTCTGACCCGCATCGCATGCGGTCTGTCCTCAGAACGACGGTGTGACGACGGCTACCATTGCTCTCACCCGGCCGGCTACTCGCAACGGCTGCCGGGTGCGGTAGGAACTTGGCGGGTTGCCCGGGAACCTCTTGTCCGTCAGGTTGGGGTCATCCTCGAGGTGGGGCGGCGATCTTCACAGAACCTTCATGGAACTGCGGGGGGAATCGCGGGGTGCAGAGCCGAGAAAGATCTCCGAGAACTCCCTGATGCGGGTCTTCCGTATGCGACCAGCGCTGGACGACGACTTTGGGAACAGCACCACCGTGAAGAGCTTGAACGGAATCCGCCTGATCGTCATCTCGGCCGTCGTCCTGGCTGTCGCCGTAGCCAGCGTCGTTGTCGTCATGATGCTTTCGACGAGGTCGACGCCCTCCGCCCTGGCCGGGATGCCCACGTACATGCCGGGGATGGAAATGCAGGGGAGTGCACCTGCGCCCACGGCGTCGCCTGATCCGCCGGGGGGTTTGGACATGCCGGGGTTGGACATGCTGGAGTCTGATGAGCACAGCCATGTGACCGGTGCTGCTGCCCACCGGCCGTTGGCGGCTGTCCTGGGCACGTTTGGGGGGGGGCGGCAGCGGTGCTCTTCGGGCGGTTCTGGTGCTCGGTGTGTCCGTTCGCCGCATTGTCCGACTTCGTCCAGAAGCTCGTCGGCGTTAACCGCCCGGTGCCGCCGTTCCTGAAGAAGTACGGCATCTGGATCATCGACGCGACCTTCCTGGCCATTACCTGGGCCGACCATGTGTTCGGGATCGTCGGGTCGCCCTGGGGGTCCGGGATCCTGCTGCTGCTGCTGACCTTCGCGGTAATCGTGTCCGGGGCCTTCTTCCAGCGGCGGACGTTCTGCCGGTACCTGTGCTTCCTCGGGGGACTGTCTGCCAACTACGCCCGGACCGGGATGGTCACCCTGCGGGCCAAGCCGGACGTCTGCGCGACGTGCTCGGCAAAGGCCGCCTGCTACCACGGCACCGAGACGGTCGCGCCATGCCCGCTGTTCACCTTCGCGCGCACCATGGACACCAACGCGAACTGCAACCTGTGCGCGAACTGCGTCAAGTCCTGCCCCAACGACGCGATCACCCTGACAGTTCGACCACCGACCAAGGAACTGTGGTTCCTGCGCAACCCCAAGATCGAAGAGTCGTTCCTGGCGATGGCGATCATGGGCATCGTCATCATCCAGAACGTGACCATGCTGGGCGTGTGGACCGACATCCTCGACTGGGTCAACCGGGTCACTGGCATCAGCAGCTACCCGGTCATCTTCACCGCGGTATTCGTGGTCGGGGTGTCCATCCCGGTCGCACTGCTCGCTCTGACAGCGAAGGTCGCGTCGCTGGGGAACCTGGAAAGCGCGGTCAAGAACTTCGCCAGGTTCGGCTACGGGCTGATCCCGCTGGATGTCGCCGCGCACGTGGCGCACAACCTGTTCCACCTGCTGGCCGAGGGCAAGGGCGTGTTCTACACAGTCGGCGCCTTGTTCGGCCAGCATCAGCAAGGCTCCACCGCGCTGGTGGGCAACGCCACGATCCAGGTGCTGCAGTTCTCCCTGCTCGCGCTCGGCTTGGCCGGGTCGCTGTACACAGCGTGGCGGATCGCTCACCATAGGTACTTCTCACCGGCTCGCCGTCGCTCGACACTGGTCCCGTTCACGGCCCTGATCGGGGTCCTTGCCGCTCTGAACGTGGCCATGTTCCTCTTCCCCATGGCGCACCGGATGTGACCCGCCCGCCCGTGCCCATCCGCGTACGCCAGCGCCAGCACGGCATACCCCGCTCCCCACTAGCATCGTCTCGTCTCGTCTCGTCTCGGAAGGCTCAACATGTCCCGCTCCACGCGCAGTCTCATACTTCCCCTGATCGCCGTTGTGGCCCTGCTGGCTGCGTGCGGGTCCGGTACAGGCACCGAAACCTCGGGCGGGGACGGCGGCTCGGTTGCGAGCGGAGACCTGCCCGGCGAGCACGTCCACGGCGTGGCTCGCGACCCCGGTGACGGCAAGCTTTATCTGGCCACTCACCAGGGTCTGTTCCGCTACGACAAGGCCGGTCCGGTGCGGGTGGGCCCGCTCGTGGACTTCATGGGGTTCGCGGTAGCGGGGCCGGGCCGCTTCTACGCCTCGGGTCACCCCGGGGACGGGGTCGACCTGCCGGCACCGGTGGGCCTGATGGAGACCCTGGACGCGGGCAAGACGTGGTCGGTGAAATCCCGTGGCGGCGAGTCCGACTTCCACGCCCTGACATCCTCCAGCAAGGGCGTGCTTGCCTTCGACGGCGCGTTGCAGTCCAGCCCCGACGGCAAGACCTGGAGCCCGTTGGCGATCGGTGTCGAGCCGGCCTCTCTGTCAGCCGCGCCCGACGGGTCGCGGATCCTGGCTATGACCGCGTCTGGTGTCATGTTCTCGGGTGACCAGGGTGCAACGTGGGCGCCGTTGCCCGGCGCCCCGCAGCTCCTGGTCGCCGCATGGGCCGACAACACCACCGCCGCGGGGGTCACCAGTACCGGAGCCCTCGCCGTCAGCACCGACGCCGGCGCAACGTGGACCACCGCCGCGGGAACGGTCGACTCCGTACAGGCGATGTGCGCAACGCGAGCCAGCGACGGGACGGTGGAGGTCCTGGTCGTCACTGACAGTGCAATAGAGCGGACCGTCGACTCAGGCGCGACCTTCAGCCCCTTGGGTGTCAACTGATCCGTTCAGGTTCTAGCAGGAGTGCATCATGATGGGTTCGTATGGCGGCGGAATGGGTCCGCTCGGATGGCTCGCTATGGGCCTGTTCTGGATCATCCTGCTCGGCCTGATCGTGTGGCTGGTCATCCGCTTGATCCCCGGCAGCAACGATCGCCCGACCTGCCCCAGCGGAGAGCCGGCAATGGAGGTCCTCGACCGCCGGCTGACCGGCGGCGAGCTGGACGTGCAGACCTGGCAGGCCCAACGGAGTGCCCTGGTGGCGGCTCAGCGCGACGGGACGTGACCGAGCACGCATGTGGTGTCGACGCCGGTCCAGCCGCCTGGGCCGGCAAGGGGTCGCAGCTCGAGGTCGCGCGGCGTGGACAATGACCTACATGCGCACACCCTGGCGGCGCGGACCCGCACTTCGTACCGGCCCGCGACGCACCCTCTCGGTGAGATCGCGCATCGTGGTCTCGATTCTTGCGGTCGCTGCACTGGGGCTCGCAGCCTCCGGGTCCGCCTCGTATCTCGTGCAGCGCAAAGGAGTTCTGGCCGTCGTTGACGCGCAGCTTCTGCACACCGTTCCGAACCTGAAGACCATCGCAGCAGGTGATACCTCTAGCGCGCCGCTGACCAGCGTCGACTCCGTGCTGCGGGTCGCCATGCAACAGCTCATTCCGGCCTCGAACGAGAGCATGCTCGGATTCGTCGACGGAAAGCCCGCGCTGGTTCCCGCCGTGAACCTGCCGTTCCGCATAGACAAGGACAGCGCGCTGGTGGCCCGGATCCTGTCCGAGGCCGATCCGGATCAGGTGGTCATCGGCACTGCCAAGGGCGCGCTCGGAACGCTGCGTTACCTGATCGTCCCCGTCAGGGTCGCCGATGACCCGAGCACCGGCCTGTTCGTCGCCGCGTACGACCTTGACGCCGAGCTCGGCGCGGTCGCCGACTCGTTCCAGACCTACCTTCGCGTCGCGCTGATCGCCCTGGCTCTCGTGGGGCTGGTGGCCTGGTTCGTGGCAGGGCGGCTGCTGCGCCCCATCCGCCTGCTGCGCGATGTCGCGGTGGGCAGCAGCACTGCCGCCGACCTGACCGAGCGCATCCCCGTGACCGGCCGGGACGACGTCTCCGAACTGGCTGCGGCCATCAACGCCATGTTCGACCGCCTGCAGGACTCCGCCAGGAGCCAGCGTCGTCTGCTCAACGACGTCGGTCACGAGCTGAAGACGCCGATCACGATCATCCGGGGCCACCTGGAGCTGCTCGACGCCGCGAACGTGGGCGATGTCGAGGCGACCCGGGCGCTGGCTATCGACGAGCTCGACCGGATGAGCACGCTCGTGTCTGACATCTCGCTGCTTGCCGCGTCGAGGGCGCCGCACTTTGTCGAGCTCGCCGAGGTCGACATCGGCTCGTTCGCGGCGGCCGTGGGCGCCAAGGCTTCGGCGCTCGATGCCACGCGTACCTGGCGCGTCGAGTCGGCCAACGGGCTGGCGTTCATCGATGCCAGCCGGATCACCCAGGCTTGGCTGCAGCTGGCCGACAATGCGGTCAAGTACTCGACCCCGGGTGCGCCGATCGTCCTCGCCGCCGCCGTGTCGGAGACCGACGCGGGTGCCTGGTTGGACCTGTCCGTGCGCGACAGCGGACCCGGCATACCGCCGGAAGCTCAGAAACGGATCTTTGAGCGGTTCAGCAGACTGGAGTCCAACGGGGGCACCGAGGGATCCGGGCTCGGCTTGTCCATCGTCTCGGCGATCGCCGAAGCCCACGGTGGCACTGTGCTGCTCTCGGTCGCCCCGGACGGGTCAGGTGGGTCAGGCGATGAGTCGACGTTCACGATCCGGATTCCGCTGGCCACCGAGGCGCAGCCGTCGCAGGAACACGAGGAGTAGGACATGAGCAGGATTCTGGTCGCTGAGGACGAGGCGCGGATTGCGTCGTTCGTCCAGAAGGGTCTTCACGCGGCAGGGTTCGCGGTCACCGTTGCGGCCGATGGCCCTATCGCGCTGGCCGAAGCGCAGAGCGGACAGTTCGACCTGATGATCCTGGACGTCGGGTTGCCGGCGCTTGATGGCTTCCAGATCCTGCAGACCCTTCGCGGTGAGGGCAACCCGATCGCCGTGATCATGCTGACCGCACGGGACTCCGCCACCGACACCCTGCACGGACTGGAAGGGGGCGCAGACGACTACATGTCCAAGCCCTTCCGCTTCGATGAGCTGTTGGCGCGGGTGCGACTGCGGCTGAAGGCTGGGCAGCCAGGGCCGCCAGGAGCGCTGCAGGTCGGCGACCTCGAACTTGATCTGTTGACCCGCCGGATCAGCGTTGACGGCGCGTGGCACGACCTCTCGGCGCGGGAGTTCGCGCTAGCTGAGGAGTTCATCCGCCACCCCGACCAGGTGCTCAGCCGTGAGCAGCTGCTCAGCCGCGTGTGGGGGCTCGACTTCGACCCGGGCTCGAACGTGGTCGAGGTCTACGTGCGCTACCTGCGTGCCAAGATCGGCGCCGCCCGGATCGAGACGGTGCGCGGAATGGGTTACCGGCTCAAATGAGTCACGAAGGGGCCACCGACAGAACACAGTCGGTGGCCCCTTCGTGATGCTTCTGCTGCCTACCGCATCCGGTGCGGTGCCGTGCCCGTGCCCGTGCCCGGAGTCATCATCGGCCCGGGAGCGGCTGGGTGCGCAGTCATTGTCGACGGCATGCCGTCGTGATAGGCGGGCAGAGCCTGTGCGGCGGCGCGTGCGACCTGACCGACAGTGGCGTGGCTGGCTGCCT
>JBBRWQ010000063.1:0-19907 GCA_038249115.1 Actinomycetales bacterium | reverse complement strand
GTGCCGGGGGGCTTGCTCGTCACGTCGAGAACCACGCGGTTGACCTCAGGCACCTCATTGGTGATCCGGGTCGAGATCTTGGCCAGCACGTCGTACGGCACTCGAGTCCAGTCGGCGGTCATCGCATCCTCGGAGGAGACCGGGCGCAGCACGATCGGGTGACCGTAGCTGCGACCATCGCCTTGCACACCAACGGATCTCACGTCGGCGAGCAGGACCACGGGGCACTGCCAGATCTCCCGGTCGAGACCGGCTGCGGTCAGCTCCTCGCGGGCGATCGCATCGGCGGATCGCAGAATCGACAGCCGCTCGGCCGTCACGTCACCGACGATCCGGATGGCCAGGCCAGGGCCCGGGAACGGCTGACGCCACACGATCGCCTCGGGCACACCAAGCTCGAGGCCGACCTGACGCACCTCGTCCTTGAACAACATGCGTAAGGGCTCAATCAGCTTGAACTGCAGGTCATCTGGCAGCCCACCCACGTTGTGGTGCGACTTGATATTGGCGGCGCCGGTGCCACCACCGGACTCAACTACATCGGGATAGAGCGTGCCCTGAACCAGCCACTCGACCGGATGGCGGGAGCCGTCAGCGGAGCCAGAGGCCGGGCCTTCAGCCGACAAGACCAGGTCACGCGCCGCCTGCTCGAAGCAGCGGATGAACTCGCGGCCGATGATCTTGCGCTTCTCCTCAGGGTCCGAGACCCCCGCAAGAGCCGTCAGAAACTGCTCACGCGCATCGACGACCACCAGCGAAACACCAGTAGCCGCAACGAACTCCTGCTCGACCTGCTCGGCCTCGCCGGCGCGCAAGAGGCCGTGGTCGACGAACACACAGGTCAGCTGGTCGCCCACCGCGCGCTGCACCAGAGCCGCAGCAACTGAGGAGTCGACCCCGCCGGAGAGCGCGCAAAGCACCCGGCTCGAACCGACCTGATCGCGGACCGCTGCCACCTGGTCCTCGACGACGTTGGACGTCGTCCAGTCACCCGCCAGGCCGGCCCCCCGGATGAGGAAGTTCTCAAGCACACGCTGGCCGTAGGTCGAGTGGACCACCTCGGGGTGCCACTGCACGCCATACAGCTTGCGCTCGTCGTCCTCGAAGGCAGCAACCGGCGCGCCCGGGCTCGAGGCGGTGACCTTCATACCGGCCGGCGCCTCGGTGACCGCGTCACCATGCGACATCCAGACCGACTGCTCGGCGACCTGTCCGTTGAACAACGTCGAAGTGACGTCGGACACCGACGCCTGGGTCGAGCCGTACTCGCCGAGACCGGTATGCGCGACCGTACCCCCGAGGGCCTGGACCATCGCCTGGAACCCGTAACACATGCCGAACACCGGCACACCTGCCGTCAGCAGCGCGACATCCAGTGCGGGCGCGCCCTCCGCATAGACCGACGACGGGCCACCGGAGAGGACGATCGCGGCGGGGTCCCTGGCCAGCATCTCGGCCACGGGCATGGTGTGCGGCACGACCTCGCTGTAGACATTGGCCTCGCGCACCCGGCGGGCGATCAGCTGGGCGTACTGCGCCCCGAAGTCGACCACAAGAACCGGCCGCGTGGCGTGCGGGGAGACGGTGTCAGCCACGGGGTGACTCAACGGCTGTGTCCTGGGCGGCGAGCTGCGCCTCGACCTCGCGCGCGACCTTGCGCTCGACGACGAACGGCAGCACGGGCACGAAGCCACTCATCATGGTGAGGATCATCCGCGGCAGGCTCCAGCCCACCTTGAAACCGAGGTTGGCGATGGACACGACGAACACGAAGTAGATGGCGCCGTGGATCGGGCTCCAGACAGCGGAGGGTCCGCCCTTGCCGAACCCTCCGTTGATCACGATGATCACGATGAGCACGAACAAAGCGCACCCCGCCGTGATCGCCATGACCTTGAAGTAGCCCAAGGCCTTACGTGCAGCGGCCACATCGCGGACCGGGCGGACCTGCTCAGACATTCATTGCCTCTCCTGTAACACGTCGTCCTGTTTCATGGTCTTCGCGCACCATCTTCCACCACATGTAGGCGGCGAAGATCGCGAACACCCACCACTGGAATGCGTATGCCGTGTTGCGCCACGAGAGCCCGCCGCTGACCAGTGGCGGTGGCGGCACCCGCTCGACCGCCGGAGAGGCGACCGACGTCAGGTCGGGACGCTCAGCGGTGGCAAAGACAAACGCGTTGTAGAGGACTCCGGGCCAGCGGTTCACCAGCACCGAGAGGTCCAGCTTGGACAGCTGCCCGTCGGGCAGGGTGGGGGCGGCGTGAAGCGCATCACCGGCCGGAGACTCCCCCGGCGCCAAGGTCCCGGACACGGTGACCTCGGCGGCCAGGTCGGGCGCCGTGGCCTGCGCAGGGTCCGTGACGAATCCCCGCACCACTGCGATCCGGGCGCCGGTGGACTGCACGACCAGCGGAGTCACGACCCAGTATCCGGGCTCACCCCGAAGGCGACGCGGTGTCACGAGCACCTGCCCGGGACCGTCATACCGGCCGGTCGCGGTGATCCGGCGGCCGTTGCCATTGCTGGGAAACGAACCGTGGGGAACGAGCACATCGGCGACGTCGGCAACCGGTTGCGTCGGCGCAGCGCGGACCGCATCAGCCATGCCCTTGTCGCGGGCGACGTTGAGCTGCCACAGCCCGAGCATCCCGAAGGTGACCATCACGACGAGGACGATCGCGAACAACCCCACCCATCGGGGCTTGAGAGCGGTTCGCAGCACGAGGTCAGGCTAATTCACGCGGGTCCCTATGCCACATCCAGCCACCCGCCCGTATTTCGTTTGTGGGCACATGGCTCGCAGCCATACGGTGAGAGACGCCATGCAAAGACTGCCCTACCCGGATCCCGGAGTCCCCGACCTGCGTTCCCCGATGCGATTCCTGCGATGGGTCGCGCGGGGTCAGCGGCGAACCCTCGTGGGCGGCGTCTTCTTCGGCGTCATCTGGATGGTCAGCCAGGCCTTGTTCCCCGCCGCAGTCGGTCAGGCCATCGACCTCGGCATCATCGCGGACAACAGGCGGGCGTTGCTGACCTGGGGCGGGGTTCTGGTTGCTCTCGGCGTTATCGGTGCGCTCGCCGGCACGATGCGACACCGGTTCGCCGTCGAGAACTGGCTGCGCGCATCCTTCCGCTGCGTGCAGCTGATCGGCTACAAGGCGGCTGACACCGGTGAGGCGCTGCCGCGACGGATGCCCACGGGTGAGGTGGTTGCCACGGTCGCCTCCGACTCCATGCGCCTGGGCGGCCTGTATGACGTGTCCGCGCGTTTCGCCGGCGCGATCGTGAGCTACGTGGTCGTTGCGGTCATCCTGCTCAGCAAGTCCAGGCCGTTGGGTCTGGTGGTCCTGATCGGCGTTCCCATCCTGGTTTCCAGCCTCTCTCTCATCCTGCGCCCCCTGCAGCGACGCCAGGCCGAGCAGAGGGAACAGTCGGGCAAGCTCACCACTCTCGGTGCCGACACGGTCGCTGGTCTGCGGGTGCTGCGAGGCATCGGCGGCGAGCAGCAGTTCCTTCGCCGTTACCAGGAGCAGTCACAACGGGTCCGCGTGGTAGGCGTGCATGTCGCCGGCGTCCAGGCCAGCCTCGACGCCGCCCAGGTGCTCCTGCCGGGGGTGTTCGTAGTCCTGGTGACCTGGCTCGGCGCGCGGTTCGCGCTCGACGGGACAATCACGCCGGGAGACCTCGTCCAGTTCTACGGCTACGCCGCCTTCCTGGTGATGCCGCTGCGCACGGCCACCGAGTTCGCCGATCGCGCCACCCGTGCCTACATCGCGGCTCGCAAGATCATCAGGGTGCTATCCACCGAGCCGGACACGACCGACGCCACAGCTGCTGCGGGCACCAATGACCCCAACGACGGCGCCAACCTCGCTGCTGGCGCCAAGGACGTCGTCGAGCCCGCCCACGGTGTGCCCCTGACCGACCCGGCCAGCAACGTCACCATCAACGCGGGCCAGCTGACCGCCATCGTCTCGGCCCGGCCCGAGGAGTCCAGGGCGCTGGCCGACCGTCTGGGCCGCTTCGGCAGGACCCGCACCGAGGTGCACCTTGACGGGGTCGCCATCGCTGACCTTCCCCTGGCCACGGTTCGCCGGCGCATCGTCGTCAGCGAGATCGACCCTCGCCTCTTCACCGGTTCGCTGCGCGAAGAGCTCGACCCGCACGGCATCCACGACGACGAGGCCATCCTGTCGGCGCTCATGGTCGCCAGCGGTGAGGACGTCATGGAGGCCCTGCCCAGCGGGCTCGACAGCGACGTCGAGGAACGCGGCCGGTCCTTCTCCGGTGGCCAGCGCCAGCGCCTGGCGCTCACCCGCGCGCTGCTGACCAATGCCGAGACGCTGGTCCTGGTCGAGCCGACCAGCGCCGTCGACACCCACACCGAGGCCCGGATCGCGACGCGTCTGGCCAGCGCCCGGGCCGGTCGAACCACCGTCGTGATGACGTCAAGCCCGCTGATGCTCGACCAGGCCGACGCCGTGATCCTCCTGGCCGACGGTGTTGCCGCGGCCCGCGGCACGCACAAGGAGCTGATGGCGAGCAGCCCGGCATACAAGGACACCGTCGTCCGAGGGGAGGCGACCTCGTGACACTGACCACCGAGCCGGTCACCCGCGCCCTGCCCGTCGCCGACATGGCCTCGGTACGCCGTCACGCGCGGGGGCTGCTGCGCGAGCATCGCGCGACGATGACCAAGGTCATCGGGCTCCATGCCCTCGCTGCCCTCGCCTCCCTGGTCGCGCCGCGGCTGGTCGGGAACCTGGTCGACGGCGTCACCCACGGCACCACGCGCGCCCACATCGACACCCTGGTCATCTGGCTAGCCGCGTCAGTCCTGCTGCAGACCGTGCTCATGTGGGCGGCACGCCGCTCGTCTTTCATCATGGGCGAGACCGTGTTCGCCGAGCTGCGCGAGCAGTTCATCGAGCGGGTGACCGCGCTGCCCCTGTCCACCGTCGAGCGGGCGGGCACCGGCGACCTGGTGGCGCGGACCACCAACGACGTCGAGGCGCTGTCCCACGTGGTCAGGTTCGGCATCCCCTCTCTGTTCGTCGCCGTGGTGACGACGGTCCTCACCGTGGTGGCGGCCGTCCTGGCCGGACCCCTGGTGGCCGCCCCGATCGTGATCGGGGTGCCGATCATGTGGTTCTCGACCCGGTGGTACCTCCGGCTGGCCCCGGCGGGCTACCTGCGCGAACGTGCGACGTATGCCGTGGCCAACGGCGTCATCACCGAGACCGTCGACGGCGCCCGCACGGTCGACGCCCTCAGACTGCGAGCCCGTCGCCGACAGCGCATCGATGACGCGGTCGCCAGCTGCTTCGACGCCGAGATCTACACCCTGCGGCTTCGGATGATCTGGTTCCCGCAGGTCGAGTTCGCCTACCTGTTGCCGGTTGCGGCCACGTTGGTGTGGGGCGGCTGGCTGGTGGCCGGCGGGCACACCACCCTCGGCACCGTCACCGCAGTGGTCCTCTATGTCCAGCAGATGGCCGGGCCCCTGGACGAGCTGCTCAGCTGGCTCGACGAGATCCAGGTCGGCGCAACATCCCTGGCCCGGGTCATCGGCATCGCCGACGTTCCGCCGGATCGCAGCTCCACCGGTGAGGCTCCTCAAGGGCGCGACCTCGGCGTGGAGGACGTGCGCTACTCCTACCGCCCCGGCCGCGACGTGCTCAAGGGCGTGTCGCTCGATCTGCGGCCCGGCGAGCGCCTGGCCATCGTGGGTCCCTCCGGTGCCGGAAAGTCAACACTGGGGCGGCTGCTCGCGGGCATCGACGGCCCGAACGCCGGCCGGGTCGAGGTCGGGGGCGTGCGACTGGTCGACCTCACGCTCGAACAGCTCCGCGGCGAGGTGGCGCTGGTCACGCAGGAACACCATGTCTTCGTCGGAACACTGGCCGACAACCTGCTGCTCGCCCGCCCTGCCGCCACCCCCGACGACCTCTGGTCCGCGCTGCGCGCTGTCGACGCGGAAGGATGGGCCAGCGGCCTGCCCGACGGCCTGTCCACGATGCTCGGCAGCGGGAGCCATGCCCTGAACGACTCCCAGTCGCAGCAGCTTGCCCTGGCCCGGCTGGTGCTGGCCGACCCGCACACGCTCGTCCTGGACGAGGCCACCTCATTGCTGGACCCCCGAGCAGCCCGCCACCTGGAGCGGTCGCTGGCTGCCGTCGTACAGGGTCGCACCGTCGTGGCGATCGCGCACCGCCTGCACACAGCGCACGACGCCGACAGGGTCGCCGTGGTCGAGGACGGCAACATCACCGAGATCGGCACGCACGACGAGCTGGTCGCTGCCAACGGTGCCTACGCAGCGTTGTGGCGCTCGTGGCGGGACGAGCCGGATCCGGTGGACAGCGCGCGGCGTCTTGCCCCGCGGACCGACTGACGCCGCGGACCGACTGACGCCTCAGGCCGGGGGGACCGCGGCCAGACGCTCGTATGCCGCGCCTTGTGCGGGGCGCGGGTCGTCGCCTCCACGGTTGGGCCAGGTCGACATCGCGCGCTCGGCCTGCGCGGTAATGGTGAGAGAGGGGTTGACGCCGAGGTTCGCCGACACCGCGGCGCCGTCGACGACGTGCAGCCCCGGATAGCCCCAGACCCGGTGCCACGGGTCCACGACGCCCTTGGCCGGGTCGTCGCTGATGACAGCCCCGCCGAGATAGTGGGCAGTCAGCGGCATGCCCACTATCTCGCCGAGCGAGCCGCCCGCCATGGACCTCACCCCGGACCGCTCCTGCAGCCGGACGGTCAGCTGACGAATAGCTTTGTGTCCGGCGGGGATCCAGGTCGGGTTGGGCGCGCCATGTCCCTGCTTCGAGGTGAGACCTACGCCACCGGTGAGGCGTCGTCGGGCCGAGACGGTGATCGAGTTGTCACGGGACTGCATGACCAGGCCGATGATGGAACGCTCGCTCCAGTGCCGGACCGAACCGGCCCGGAGGAAGTTCACCGGGTGGCGGAGCCCATGGGCGAGGAACCGTGCCGGACGCGGCATTGATCCCACGCCCCCGATCAGGATCGTGGCGAGCAGCCCCATGGCGTTGGAACCCTTGCCGTACCTCACGTTCTCAACGTGTGTCTCCGGGTCGATGTGGAAGGAGGACGTGATCGCCACGCCCTTGGTCATGTCGAGGTCGGGCGGCACGCGCACAGCGGTCGCGCCGAGAAGGGCTTCTGAGTTGGTCCGGGTCAGCACACCCAGAGCAGGAGAGAGGTCACCCAGCAGCCCGTCATACGACATGCGGTGCAGCAGTCGCTGGGTCCCCCAGGCACCCGCAGCGAACACGACCTGGGACGCCGTCACCGTATGCCGACCCTTGCGAACCCAGGCCCCGCTCGTCTCGGTCGTCACGCGGTACCCGTCGTCGCGGTGGGCATCGTCGATCGGCTCCACCGCAACGACCGTGCGCATCGGCTCGATGGTGACACCGAGACGCTCGGCGAGGGCGAGGTAGTTCTTGACAAGGGTGTTCTTGGCGCCGACACGGCAGCCGACCATGCAGTTGCCGCACTCGGTGCAGCCGGTGCGCTCGGGACCTTCACCGCCGAAGTACGGGTCCGTGACCCGCTCGCCGGGCTTGCCGAAGAAGACACCGACGGGCGTCTTGCGGAAGGTGTCACCGACCCCGAGGTCGTCGGCCGTCTGGCGCATGATCTGCTCGACCGGGCCCTCGCACGGGTTGGTGACCACGCCCAGCATCCGCGACGCCGTCTCGTAGTGCGGCGCGAGCTCGGCCTGCCAGTCGGTGATGTCAGCCCATTGCGGGTCCTGGAAGAACGCTGCAGGGGGGACGTAGAGGGTGTTGGCGTAGTTGAGGCTTCCCCCGCCGACACCCGCACCCGCCAGGATCATCACGTCTGGCAAACGGTGGATCCGTTGCACACCAAAGCATTTGAGCCGCGGAGCCCACAGGTAGCGACGCAGGTCCCACGAGGTCTTGGCAAAGTCCTCATCGGCGAACCTGCGGCCCGACTCGATGACATGGACGCGATAGCCCTTCTCCGCAAGCCGCAGGGCGGTGACCGAACCGCCGAAGCCAGAGCCGACCACCACCACGTCGTAGTCGTACGTGCTGTTGCCCACATTCACTCCCGGCACCGACATCATCGGATCCCCAGTCTCTTCATGGCCCCGAGCGCGATGGTGAGTGTCTGTGCCCATCGTTGGTCCGATAGCCCGAAGGGCGCCGCGAAGCCGACGACGTGCTGGGCGGTGATGTTCTGGCTCTCGGTGTACTTGGTGATGCCTTCGCTGCCGTGGCGCCGTGACAGGCCAGAGCTCTTCATGCCACCCATCGGCGCTCCGACACTGGCCCACGCGGCCGCGTACCCGTCGTTGATGTTGACGGTGCCGGCCTTGATCAACCGTGCGATCCGCCGACCACGCGCGATGTCCCGGGTCCACACCGAGGCGTTGAGGCCGAAGTCGCTGTCGTTGGCCCGTGCAATCGCCTCGTCGTCGTCGGCTACTCGGTAGACAGACACGACGGGGCCGAACGTCTCGTCGTCGCGGCATTCCATGGCTGCGGTGACCTCATCGAGCACGGTCGGCTCGTAGAAGTACGGCCCGATATCCGGCCTGGCCCGACCTCCGGCGAGAACGACTGCGCCCTTGGACCGGGCGTCCTCGACGTGTGCACTGACCCGGGCGAGCTGGGCGGCCGAGGCGAGCGAACCCATATCGGCGTTGAAGGTCAGCTCCGGCGACAGCCGCATGGACCGCACCGCGACGACGAACGCGTCCAGGAACTCATCAGCGATGAGCCGGTGCAGGTACAGCCGCTCGATCGAGATGCAGAGCTGGCCGGCCGATGAGAAGCACGCCTGTACGGCCCCGTCGACCGCCTTGCCGATATGTGCGTCCTCGGCGACATACATGGCGTTCTTGCCCCCGAGCTCGAGCGAGGCTCCGACAAGACGGCGAGCGGCATTCTGAGCCACCAGGCGCCCCGTGGCGGTGGACCCCGTGAAGCAGACGTAGTCAGCAAGCTCGAGCACAGCAGCTCCGACCGTCGGGCCATCGCCGAGCACCACCTGCAGCACGCCTTCGGGAAGCCCTGCCTCATCGAGAAGGGCCACGGCCGCCAGAGCGGTGAGCGCGCTCTGGTTGTCCGGGCGGAGCACGACGGCGTTGCCCGCGAGTAGGGCCGGGATCGCGTCGGTGATCGACATCGACAGGGAGTAGTTCCAGGGGGCGACGATGCCCACCACGCCCTTGGGATGGCGCAGCTCGACCGCCCGGCTGATCAGTGGGAACGCCCCCGCACGGCGGTGCGGGCGCAGGTATCCCGCTGCACGACGGGCGTAGTGACGACTCACCATCGCGGTGTCCGCAACCTCCTCAAACCCGTGCATCCGGGCCTTGCCGGTCTCGAGCTGGATCAGGTCGAGCAGCTCCGCCTGACGCTCGAGCACGAGGTCGTGGAACCGCAGGAAGATCCGGGCCCGCTGCGCGATCGGCATCCGGGACCATGAGCGCTGCGCAGACCGGGCCGTCGTGTAGGCCGCCGAGACGTCGCCCGGGGTTGACTGGGGCAGTGACGCGAGGGGTGCTCCGGTCATCGGCGTGTGGGTCAGGGTCGTCGCAGGCACGGGTGCGCACACGACGCTGGCCGTGAGGCAGCGAGCAAGCCCGGGATCGACGGCGTACGTCGCCGTGGGGTCTGTTTCGGGATCAGCGAGGACTTCCGGGTTCATTTATGCAGGCTAAAGCGAAGGCGCCCTCTTTGCTACCAGAACGCTGATTCAGGCGAGCGGCACGATCTCAGGCGCGCCCATCCGTGCACTGTCAGCGGTCTCGTCGTCAGGCTGCTCCTGCGAAGCGCGCTCGGCCTCGACCCTGGCGAGGTAGTGCTCAATCTCCTTGCCCCGCTGTTCGTCGCTCCAGCCAAGAATCGGAGCCATCAGGGACGCAGCCGGGATGGCGGCGGACACGCCTCGGTCCCAGGTCTCGATCGAGATGTGGGTGCGACGGGTCAGCACATCGTCCAGGTGGCGGGCACCCTCATGGCTGACCGCATAGACAACTTCTGCAGCCAGATAGTCATCGGCCCCCGAAAGCCCCTCTGCCAGAACAGGATCGGCCACGCACAGGTCAAGAACCTCGGTGGCCAGGGTGCCGTATCGCTGGAGCAGGTGCTCGACCCTCGCCACGTGAATGCCGTAGCGCACAGCGGTTCGATGGCGGGCGTTCCAGGCTGCGTCATAGCCCTCTGCGCCGAGCAACGGGATCCGTTCGGTGCACGATGCCGGCACCCGATCGTCGATTCCCCGGGCCACCTCGTCGACTGCGTCGGCGGCCATCACGCGGTATGTCGTGTACTTGCCTCCCGCCACGACCACGAGCCCCGGGGTCGGATGGCCGACGACGTGCTCGCGGGACAGCTTGGACGTGCTGTCGCTCTCGCCGGACAGCAGCGGCCGCAGCCCGGCATAGACGCCCTCGACGTCTTCACGCGAAAGTGGTGTCACGAGAACGCTATTGACGTGCTCAAGGAGGTAGTCGATGTCACGACTGCTGGCTGCAGGGTGCGCCTTGTCGAGTGACCAGTCAGTGTCGGTCGTGCCGATGATCCAGTGACGACCCCACGGCACCACGAAAAGCACAGACTTCTCGGTGCGCAGGATCAGGCCGCACTGGGACTGGATCCGGTCCCGTGGCACGACCAGGTGAATGCCCTTGCTGGCGCGGATCCGGAACTGCCCGCGCTCGCCCACCAGCGACTGGGTTTCGTCCGTCCACACTCCGGTCGCGTTGAGGACCTGCTTGGCGCGGATCTCGATGTCGGCGCCGGTCTCGAGGTCACGGACCCTGACCCCGGTGACCCGCTCGCCCTGACGGATGAATCCCGTGACGCGAGAACGGTTTGCGGCCAGAGCGCCATATGCCACAGCGGTGCGGGCCACGAACATCGTGTGGCGCGCGTCGTCGACCTGGGCGTCGAAGTACTGCACCGCACCGACCAATGAATCCTGGCGCATGCTCGGCGCGAGGCGCAGCGCCTGACGCTTCGTCAGGTGCTTCTGGCCGGGCACGCCGCTCGAGGTGCTCGACACGGATGCCATGGCGTCGTACAGCGCGAGCCCGGCTGCGACATACGGCCGCTCCCATCCGCGGTGGGTGAGCGGGTAGAGGAACTGGACGGGACGCACGAGGTGTGGCGCGAGGCGTTGCAGCAGCAGACCGCGTTCCTTGAGCGCCTCGCGGACCAGACGGAAGTCGAGCATCTCCAGATAGCGCAAACCACCGTGTATCAGCTTGCTCGAGCGGCTCGAGGTGCCCGATGCCCAGTCACGGGCCTCGAGGATACCGACAGACAGACCACGGGTCACAGCGTCGAGGGCAGCCCCCGCACCGACGACGCCGCCGCCCACGATCACGAGATCAAGCTCGCCCTCCTGCATCGCCGTGAGGGCGTCGGAACGGTCCTGTGGTGAGAGTGAAGCCCCGGTTGTGGGTCGCATCATTGCCTCCGTCAGCTGTTCTGGTAGGGCGCCACCACGACCTCGACCCGCTGGAACTCCTTGAGGTCGGAGTAGCCGGTCGTGGCCATCGCGTGCCGGAGGGCGCCGATGATGTTGGTCGTGCCATCCGCCATCCGGCCCGGACCCAGGAGGATCTCCTTGAGTGGTGCCAGAGCCCCGACCTGGACCCGTTCGCCTCGCGGCAGAAGCGCATGGTGCGCCTCGGAGCCCCAGTGGAAACCCTGCCCTGGAGCATCCGTGGCCCGCGCGAGCGCCGCTCCGAGCATCACGGCATCTGCTCCACACGCGATGGCTTTGACGATGTCACCACTGCGTCCCATGCCGCCGTCGGCGATGACGTGCACATAGCGACCACCGGACTCATCCATGTAGTCGCGCCGCGCAGCCGCCACATCGGCGATCGCGGACGCCATGGGCGCGTGAATTCCCAGCGTGAGCCTGGTCGTGTGGGCCGCGCCGCCGCCGAATCCGACGAGCACCCCTGCTGCGCCGGTGCGCATCAGGTGCAGCGCCGCGGTGTACGACGAGGCGCCGCCGACGATGACGGGGACGTCGAGCTCGTAGATGAAACGCTTGAGGTTCAGCGGCTCGGCCCGGCTAGATACGTGCTCGGCCGAAACTGTTGTGCCACGAATGACGAACAGGTCGCACCCGGCCTTGGCGACGGTCTCCCAGAACTCCTGGGTCCGCTGCGGCGACAGCGCGCCGGCCACGGTGATGCCGGCCTCACGTATCTGACGAAGCCGCTCGGTGATCAGCTCGGGCTTGATCGGCGCGGCGTAGATCTGTTGCAGCCGCGCGGTCGCAGCGGCGGAGTCGAGCGCGGCGATCTCGGCCAGCAGGGACGTCGGGTCGTCGTAACGCGTCCACAGGCCCTCGAGATCGAGCACCGGCAGGCCGCCCAGCCTGCCCAGGGCGATGGCGCTCTCCGGGGACATCACCGAGTCCATCGGCGCCGCGATCACGGGAAGGTCGAAGTGGTACGCGTCGATCTGCCACGCCACCGACACCTCCTCGGGGTCACGGGTGCGCCGAGAGGGCACCACCGCGATGTCGTCGAAGGAATAGGCCCGGCGCCCGCGTTTGCCGCGGCCGATCTCGATCTCGTTCACGCGCCTAGGCTATCGGCCGCCGGCCGTGACGGCGGGCACCAGCGCCGCAGACGTCAGTGACGGCTGTAGTTGGGCGCCTCGATGGTCATCTGGATGTCGTGCGGGTGGCTCTCCTTGAGCCCCGCCGCCGTGATCCGGATGAACCTGCCGCGAGCCTGCAGCTCGGGGATCGAGGGGGCGCCGACATAGAACATGGACTGTCGCAGGCCCCCGACGAGCTGGTATGCCACGGCCGCAAGCGGGCCGCGGTAGGGCACCTGGCCTTCGATTCCCTCGGGCACGACCAGGTCATCGTCGGTGATGTCACCCTGGAAGTAGCGGTCCTTGGAGTAGGACTTGCCCCGGCCGCGGGATTGCATGGCACCGAGAGAACCCATGCCTCGGTAGGACTTGAACTGCTTGCCGTTGATGAAGACCAGCTCGCCGGGGCTCTCCTCGCAGCCGGCCAGCAAGGAGCCGAGCATCACGGTGTCGGCACCTGCCACGAGTGCCTTGGCGATGTCGCCGGAGTACTGCAGGCCGCCGTCACCGATCACCGGAACTCCTGCTGCCTTGCACGCCAGCGCCGCCTCGTAGATCGCAGTGACCTGCGGGACACCGACGCCGGCAACAACCCGGGTCGTGCAGATCGACCCCGGGCCCACTCCCACCTTGACGCCATCAGCGCCAGCATCGACCAGTGCCTGAGCACCGGCCCGGGTCGCCACGTTCCCCCCGACGATGTCGACATGGGCCACACCGGACTCGGACCGGAGCCGCCGGATCATGTCGGTGACGCCCCTGGCATGGCCGTTGGCCGTATCCACGACAAGCAGGTCGACGCCGGCCTCGACCAGCTCCATCGCGCGCTTCCAGGCGTCGTCGAAGAACCCGATCGCCGCCCCGACCCGCAGCCGGCCCGAGTCGTCCTTGGTGGCCAGGGGGTACTGCTCGGTCTTGACGAAGTCCTTGACGGTGAACAGACCCTTGAGCCGTCCGGCCTCATCAACCAGCGGGAGCTTCTCGATCTTGTTGCGGGCCAGCAGCGCCAGCGCGTCCATCTTGTCCACGCCGACGCGCGCGGTGATCAGCGGCATCCGGGTCATGACCTCGGACGCGGGGCGGCCGAAGTCCGTCTCGAAGCGCAGGTCACGGTTGGTGATGATGCCGACCAGCAGCCCGTCGCGGTCGATCACGGGCAGACCCGAGATGTGGAACTGTCCGCACAGCTGGTCGACCTCTGCCAGCGTCGCGTCCGGAGTCGTGGTGATGGGGTCCGAGACCATGCCCGACTCGGAGCGCTTGACCCGGTCGACCTGCGCTGTCTGGTCTTCGATCGAAAGGTTGCGATGCAGGATGCCCATACCCCCCTCGCGGGCCATGGCGATGGCCATCCGAGCCTCGGTAACGGTGTCCATCGCCGCAGAGACCAGCGGGAGCTTGAGAGAGATGTTGCGGGACAACCGGGTCGACGTGTCAACCTCGCTGGGCACGATCTCGGTGGCTCCGGGGAGCAACAGCACATCGTCAAAAGTCAGGCCGAGCGCTGCGAACGGCGCGGGAACAGCGGATTCCGGTGCGCCGGGTGAGCTCATTGGCCGATTCTACGACAGCGAGGTGGCACACACGGACAACCGCGCAACGCTGAGGTATGCCGCCTGCGCCACCGTGCGAACGTCAGCGCCCGCCCACCCCGGAGCCCGCGTGCCTCGCATTTCTTGGTCAAGTCTTGGACAAGTGAGCCTTGTCCAGACCCCCACCCCGAGGTAGCGTCCGGATCGCGTGCGCTAACTGCCCGCCGGAACTGGGCCGGGGACCATCGAAGGAGACACCGTTGGCTGAAGTATCTCGCCTGCCCGGGCCGGTCGCAGATCTCTGGGAGTGGCAGCTCGACGGCTCCTGCCGGCGTGAGGGTCCTGACGTCTTCTTCCACCCCGATGGAGAGCGCGGCCCGGCACGACGCAACCGGGACCAGGCGGCCAAGGCCGTGTGCTTGAGCTGCCCCGTCGTCGTGAGCTGCCGCGAGCACGCGCTGAGGGTCCGTGAGCCCTACGGCGTGTGGGGTGCCGTCACCGCGGACGAACGTGAAGCGGCGTATGCCGGGGTGCCCGGATTCCCGGCCGCAAGCTAGGGCGCGTGGCCCGCTCTCTGCAACATCAGTGACACTGACGGCGTGAGCGAAATCATCGAGATACCGATCCGCGATGAGATGATCCGGCTCGGTCAGCTGCTGAAGCTGGCCGGCGTTGTCGATGACGGCGCGCAGGCCCGGACCCTGATCGAGGACGGCGAGGTCAGCGTCGACGGCGAGGTCGATCGTCGGCGCGGACGACAGGTCCGGAAGGGCTCAGTGGTCGCCCTGGGCGAGACGCGGATCCACGTCACCTCAGCCTGACGCTTCCCGCGAGGTCGCAGCTAGAGCTTCCGTGAAGGGTCACAAATCGACCTAAGACGGCCCGTTTTGCGTCGATTTGTGACCCTTCACGGCCGAGGATGACGGCGAAGGCCGCAACCCCGAGGGGCTGCGGCCTTCGTCGTTCGTGAGCTGCTGGTCAGGCGATCGGTCAGTGGCTGTGACCGTGGCCGTGACCGCCGGCTGCCGGCTCTTCCACGACCTTCTTCTCGACGACCAGCGTGTTCGTCGTCAGGACCATGGAGGCGATTGACGCTGCGTTGCGCAGGGCCGAGCGGGTGACCTTGACCGGGTCGATGATCCCGGCCTTGAACAGGTCGCCGTAGGCACCGGTCTCGGCGTTCAGACCGTTGCCGGTCTCGAGCTCGGCGACCTTGGACACCGCGACATAACCCTCGAGCCCGGCATTCTCGGCGATCCAGCGCAACGGCTCGGCTGCCGCCTTGCGCACGATGTTCGCGCCGGTGGCCTCGTCACCGACCAGTTCCAGGTCGTCCAGAACCGCGACCGCATGGATGAGAGCGGAGCCGCCACCGGCGACAATTCCCTCTTCGATGGCCGCGCGGGTGGCCGAGATGGCGTCCTCGATGCGGTGCTTCTTCTCCTTGAGCTCGACCTCGGTGTGCGCGCCGACCTTGATCACGCAGACACCGCCGGACAGCTTGGCCAGGCGCTCCTGGAGCTTCTCACGGTCCCAGTCCGAGTCGGTGCGCTCGATCTCGGTCTTGATCTGGTGGACGCGGGCGGCCACCTCGTCCTTGTCACCGGCGCCGTCGACGATCGTCGTGCTGTCCTTGGTGACCACGATGCGGCGGGCAGTGCCGAGGTCAGCGAGCATGGTCGCGTCAAGCTTGAGGCCGACCTCTTCGCTGATGACCGAGCTGCCGCTCAGGACCGCGAGGTCCTGCAGCATCGCCTTGCGGCGGTCGCCGAAGCCCGGAGCCTTGACCGCGACGACCTTGAGGATCTCGCGGATCTTGTTGACCACCAGGGTGGACAACGCTTCGCCGTCAACGTCCTCGGAGATGATCAGCAACGGCTTCTTGGCCTGGGCAACCTGGTCAAGGATCGGCAGGATGTCGGCGACAGCTGAGATCTTGCCCTGGGTGATCAGCACGTAGGCGTCCTCCAGGACAGCCTCCATGCGCTCAGGGTCGGTGATGAAGTACGGCGAGAGATAGCCCTTGTCGAACTGCATGCCCTCGGTGAACTCGAGCTCGGTGACCGCGGTCTGGGACTCCTCAACCGTGATGACGCCGTCCTTGCCGACCTTGTCGAACGCTTCGGCGATGAGACCACCGATGACCGGGTCCTGCGCCGAAAGGGCAGCGACCTGGGCGATCTCTTCCTTGCCTTCGAGCTCACGTGCGGACTCGAGCAGACGGGCGTTGACGGCCTCGACGGCGGCGTCGATGCCGCGCTTGAGCGAGGACGGGTCGGCGCCGGCGGCAACGTTGCGCAGGCCTTCCCGGACCATGGCCTGAGCCAGAACGGTCGCGGTGGTCGTGCCGTCACCGGCGACGTCGTTGGTCTTGGTGGCGACCTCCTTGGCGAGCTGCGCGCCGAGGTTCTCGTAGGGGTCCTCGAGCTCCACCTCACGGGCGATCGTCACGCCGTCGTTGGTGATGGTCGGGGCGCCCCACTGCTTGTCTATGACGACATTGCGACCCTTCGGGCCGAGCGTCACCTTGACGGCGTTGGCGAGCTTGTCCACGCCACGCTCGAGCGACTTGCGCGCCGCGTCGTCGAATTCCAGCGTCTTGGCCATGAGCTTCCTTAGCTACTAACGGTTCTTGGGTATGAATGACAGCGCCCCGACACGAGCCTGATCGCAGGCACGTCGCCGGGGCGCGTCATACAGCTGCTGAAATCAGCGGGTGACGACCGCGAGGACGTCGCGAGCGGACAGGATGAGGTACTCCTCGCCGTCGTACTTGACCTCGGTGCCGCCGTACTTGCTATAGATGACCTTGTCGCCGACCGCAAGGTCGAGCGGCACGCGGTTGCCGTTGTCGTCGATGCGACCGGGACCGATCGCCAGGACCTCGCCCTCCTGGGGCTTCTCCTTGGCGGTGTCCGGGATCACGAGGCCGGAGGCTGTGACCTTCTCGGCCTCACTGGACTTGACGACGATGCGGTCTTCGAGCGGTTTGATGGAAACCGACACTGGGGACCTCCCCTTCGGGAATGTCGAAGATGGACAGGAACGAACGTTGTGCGCAGACCACTGTGTGCGATCCGCTGCGATTGGTGCGCTGGCCGCCGTCGCGGGGGTCGACCTGCTCACTGCTCGCGGTTAGCACTTGCCAGTGGCGAGTGCTAGTCAGAATCTAGGTCGCCGGTTAGCACTCGGTCAACTCGAGTGCCAGAACGAGCCTGCGGCCCGGCCACCCCTGTGATGGTGGAGGATGTCGGCCATGGACCTCGCCGCCGTCAAGAAGCTGGTCTCCGGCGAGGGCTGGGGCCTGCTTCAGTCCCTCCCCCCGTATGACGAGTCCAACGTTCTGGCCCTCGGCGAGAGACTGCGTGTGGCCGGGTTCGACACAGACCTGGTTGCCGCGGCGCTGACACAGTCCCGCCTCCGGGCCAAGGGCCGGGAGAAGTTCGGAGACTTCGCGGCGGGGATGTTGTTCACGGCCGATGGCCTCGAGCAGGCGACGCGGCTCGAGCTGGCAGCACGCCACGGGCAGCGGTTCCGCAGGGCCGGGGTCCGTCAGGTGCTCGACCTCGGCTGCGGCATCGGCGCCGACGCCATGGCCATCGCGGGGCTGGACCTGAAGGTCACCGCCGTCGACACCGACGAGATGACCGCCACTCTCGCCGCGGTCAACCTGCGTCACTGGCCCGGAGCCGTCGCAACCGTCGGGTCCGTGGAAGAGATGCAGCTGCCGACCGGCGAAGGGGCACGGCATACCGGCGCGTGGCTAGACCCTGCCCGCCGCATCCCGGGCGCGGCGGACGCACTCGGCCGGACGCGGCGCGTGTTCAGGCTGGACTCGATCTCACCGACATGGGCCACGGTCCAGTCCATCGCGCGGTCTCTGCCTGCCACCGGAGCCAAGCTGTCACCGTCGTTCCCCCACGCCGCCATCCCCGGCGGCACCGAAGCGCAGTGGACCTCGTTTGCCGGCGAGGTGCTGGAGTGCGCGATCTGGTGGGGCCCCCTGGTGACCACTGCCGGGCGGTCGGCATTGGTGATCGGCTCGAAGGGCAGGTCATGGACCATTCGTGAGGCGGACGCCGGCCCGAGTGGTGCCGTGGCACCGGTGGCTGCGTCACTGGCACAGGTCGGAGCGTGGCTGTACGAGCCTGACCGGGCCGTCATCCGAGCCGGTCTGACCGGGGCGCTGACCTCTGCCGTGGACGGCGTCGAGCTCGACTCAGGGGTTGGCTACGTGACCTCGGACAACTGTCTCGAGGTCGGTTATGCCCGGCGGTTCGCGGTCATCGAGTCGATGCCCTTGAATGTCAAGGCTCTTCGGGCGTGGCTCCGCGATCGTGACGTTGGCCGCGTGACGATCAAGAAGCGAGGCGTCACACTGGATGCCGATGGCCTGCGCCGTCAGCTGAGACTCTCCGGCTCGGTCGAGATGACGCTGGTCATCACGAGGGTGCGCAACCACCAGGTCTGCCTGGTCGTACGGCCGGCCTGACCCAGCTCCCGAGGGCGACCCTGGCGTTCTGCGACGCGCTGCGCCCGCCGCCATGCGGGTGCGACCGGGCGAACGCCATTGGGGGACCCCCTGGTTCAGTGCGCTTGGCCATCGATCAATAGCTGGTGACACCGGATCACCCGCTCTCGCCACCACTGCTCACGGTCCGTCGGGGCCTGCCAACGCTCCAGCAGATCCTCGTCGATCGTGAGCTCCCGCAATGCAATCGAGCCAGACTGTGGCGCGAGCGAGTCTGACGTGACGTCACCTGTCATCAGCTCGAGAGTGCCGAGCCCGCAGGCGAACGGGAGCTCGGGCAGGGCGGCGGCCAGCGCCAAGCCAGCGCGGATGCCGACACTCGTGTCCAATGCGCTGGAGACCACAGTCGGCAACCCACACTCCTTCGCGATCTCGAGGGCGGCCCGCACGCCACCGAGGGGCGCCACCTTGACCACGATGACGTCGGCGGCCTCTTCGCGGACCACCCGCATCGGGTCCTCGGCCTTGCGGATCGACTCATCAGCCGCAACCAGAACGCCAATACCGTTGCGTGCCAAGGAAACTCGCAATGACGCCAGCTCCTCGACGCTCGCGCACGGTTGCTCGGCATACTCCAGCCCGTATGCCGCCAGCCGCCTCAGCGCGTCCTTCGCCTCAGCAACGGTCCACCCGCCATTGGCATCGACGCGGATCCGCGCCCGAGCCCCCATCGCGTCACGCACCGCGGCCATGCGGTCGACATCGTCCTCAACGGTCTGACCACGCTCGGCGACCTTGACCTTGGCGGTGGTGCAACCGTCATACCGGTGGAGGATCGCGGCGACCTCAGCGGCGGGGACCGCGGGCACCGTTGCGTTGACGGGGATCTCGGCGCGTAACGGGGCCGGCCACCCCACCCACCCTGCCTCGATGGCGGCGGCGAGCCAGCGGGACGACTCACGGTCGTCGTACTCAGGGAACGGCGCGAACTCACCCCACCCATTCGGGCCGCGAACCAACGCCGCCTCACGGACCATCACTCCCCTGAACCGAACCCGCATCTGGATGCTGACGACCCTGATGCCGTCCAGCAGCTCGGCCGGCGTGGGGAAGGCTGAGGTCACCGTGCACCCCTCACCGGGCACGCGGGGACAACACACAGAACTCGTTACCCTCTGGGTCGGCCAGGACGACCCAGCTGACCTTGTCCGAGCCCTCAACGGACTGCCCGACGTCAGCCCTCGTCGCCCCCCTGGTGATGAGCGAGTCGAC
>JBBRWQ010000062.1:0-20331 GCA_038249115.1 Actinomycetales bacterium | reverse complement strand
GATGCTGCTCGGCGAAGCGCGTCAGCGGCTCGTCGATGCCTGGCCGCGCGGCTGACCGGGCGAGCAGGTTGCTGTGAACAAGCCCCCCTCCCTGCCAGTGCTGGTCTTTGACGGAGACTGCGGGTTCTGTACGTCGTCGGCGCGGTTCCTGCACCGTTGGGTGGTCAGCGGCGGCTCCACCCGAGTAGCCCCCTGGCAGCTACTGAACCTCGACGAGCTCGGCCTTACCGAGGATCAGTGTCGAGCCGCCGTGCAGTGGGTTGGTGATGGTGGCAGGGTCGCCAGTGGTCACGCCGCGATTGCCGCGACCCTGCGTGCTGGCTACCCCCTATGGCGTCCTGTCGGCGCGCTGCTCGTGGCTCCCGGGTTCTCCTGGCTGGCTGCTCGTCTCTACGCCTGGGTTGCCGCACATCGTTACCTGTTGCCCGGCGGGACACCGGCCTGCCGCATGGAGGGCCCGAACAAGCCCGCATAGCCGAGCAGCCGCGGTCAGTCGGGCAGGTGGTCCTTGAGCAGGTTTGGTGGCATCGGCTCGTAGCCATGCGGGGCCCTGGTGAACACACCCGTTCCATGCGAGACCGAGCGAAGATCGATGGCATAGCGGGTGATCTCGGTCTGCGGCACCTCAGCCTTGATCGTGCTCCGGCCAACGGTGGCCCCTTCGGTCCCGAGGACCCGGCCCCTGCGTGTCTGCAGATCCGTCATGACCGCTCCCACGTACTCGTCCGCCACGACAATCGTCACGGAGTCGATGGGCTCCAGCAAGGTCACGGTCTTCGGAGAGGTGGCATCCTTCAAAGCCAGTGCCCCTGCGGTCTGGAACGCCATATCGCTCGAGTCCACCGAGTGAGACTTCCCGTCGGTGAGTGTCACGCGCAGGTCGACCATCGGGAATCCGGCGATGCAGCCCTTGAGGAGCTGGGTTCGAATTCCCTTCTCAACACTGGGGATGTATTGGCGCGGCACGGTCCCGCCAACCACCTTGTCGACGAACTCGAACCCGGCACCACGCTCGAGGGGCTCAACGGTGATGTTGCAGACGGCGTACTGGCCGTGGCCCCCGCTCTGTTTGATGTGCCGCCCATGACCAACAGCGTGCGTGAAAAAGGTCTCTCGCAGGGCAACCCGCAGAGGCTCTGACTCGACTTTGACGCCGTATCGGTCCCGCAGCCTCATCAACAGGACGTCCACGTGGGCCTGGCCCATCGTCCACAGAATCACCTGGTGGGTCTCGGGGTTGTGCTCGAGTCGCATGGTGGGGTCCTCGGCCACCAGCCGTGCCAGGGCATCGGCCATCTTGTCCTCATCAGACTTCGTGGCAGCCGTGATCGCGACAGGCAGCAGTGGGTCTGGGAACATCCACGGCTCGACCAGGGCTGGCATCTCCTTGCTGCTCAACGTGTCGGTAGTCTCAGCCCTGCTCAGCTTGGCCACCACGCAGAGGTCGCCGGCAATGGCAAAAGCCTTGGGGCGCAACGTATCCCCGAGCGCCGAGGACAACAGCCCCACGCGTTCGTCCTCGTCGTGACCGGCATGCCCTTCAAGCGGTGCGGCAGCCAGTCGGTCGAGATGTCCCGATACGTGCACCAGCGAGTCCGGCCGCAACGTCCCGCTGAACACGCGTACGACACTGACCCGGCCGACATACGGATCGCTCGTCGTCCGAATGACTTCGGCCACCAAGGGTCCGTCGGGGTCACAGGCAAGCGGCGGCAAGGGGTCGCCATTGGGGGACATGACCGCCGGAAGCGGGTGAAGGTTCGGCGCGGGGAATGCGTCCGCCAGCAGTTCCAGCAGCTCGACGGTGCCGACGCCGGTATCGGTGGACACCGGGATCACTGGGTGGAAACGGCCGCGGGACACGGCCGTCAAGAGATCCGCCACGATGATGTCGAGGTCGATGTCATCGCCCTCCAGGTAGCGATCGAGGAGGGTGTCGTCCTCTGACTCCTGGATGATGGCCTCGATCAGGTCGGACCGGTGGCCTTCGATCAGCTCTCGGTGTTCGGCCTCAGCGGCCCGGGCCACCTGCTTGCCCGAGCTGTAGTCGTAGATCTGCTGCGACAAGAGCCCCAGGTTGCCCACGATCGCATCGTCGTCACCATGCAGCGGCAGGTACAGCGCCATGACACCGTCACCGAATACCCTCTGGCAGATGGCCACGGTGTCATCGAAGTCGGCCCGCCCGGCGTCGAGCTTGGTCACCGCGACCGCCCGCGGCATGCCGATCGCCGCGCACTCCTCCCACAACAACATGGTGGCGCCGTCGACCCCGTCCGCAGCAGAGACCACGAACAGGGCGGCATCTGCGGCTCGCAGACCCGCACGAAGCTCGCCGACGAAGTCCGGATAGCCGGGTGTGTCGATGAGGTTGAGCGCCACGCCCTCATGCGAGACGGAGGCGACGGCGAGCTGCACCGAGCGCTCGTCGAGGACCGGCTTGGCCCGGTAGCCAGGGGTCGTCGCGGCAACCAGATGCTCGAACAGGGTCGTCTTCCCTCCGCCGCTGTGCCCGACGAGCACCACATTGCGGATCTCACCAGGGGCAGTGGCCAGCAGGACGGGTGTACTCGTAGCGGTCTTGGGACTCATGGCCAAAACGATGTCGTCCCGCGGCGTTCGGCACAACCCCGCCACGCTGGTCGGTACGCTGGGACCACCATGCTGAATCGATTCGCGCGAGCTTTCGTCAACAAGCTCTTCACGCCACTGGCCAGGTTGTTCGTCAAGCTCGGCATCAGCCCGGACGTCGTCACGATCGTGGGCACTGTCGGCGTAGGCGTGGGCGCCCTGGGCTTCTACCCGCGGCATGAGTTCTTCTGGGGCTCGATCATCGTCTCGGTGTTTGCCCTGTCCGACACTCTCGACGGCTGCATGGCCCGACTCGCGGGGCGCTCGACAAGGTGGGGCGCCTACCTTGACTCAACCCTGGACCGGGTGGGCGACAGCGCCGTCTTCGGCGGGCTCGTTCTCTGGTATGCCGGCGGCGGCGGCACGCCATACCTCGCGGCCCTCGCGCTGGCCTGCCTGATCCTGGGCAGCGTCGTGAGCTATGCAAAAGCCCGTGCCGAGGGTCTTGGCATGACGGCTAACGTCGGAATCGCCGAACGCGCAGACCGACTGGTGGCCGTGCTGATCGCCACCGGGCTGGTCGGGCTGGGTCTGCCAGAGGTGTTCTTGACCGTGGTGCTGGCCCTGTTGGCTCTGGCCAGCCTGATCACCGTGGTCCAGCGGATGCTCGAGGTGCGTCGCCAGGCGTTTGACCTCGCGTGAGCACGCTGACCGATCGTGCCTCGCTCGCCGGGTACCGAGCCGGCTGGTCCCTCACCCGCCGGATGCCGGATCGCCTGGCCTACCGATCCTTCGACCTGCTCGCCGATGCCATCTGGCGCCGCGGGGGCAAGGGCGTCGACCGGATGCGCAGCAACTACGGCACCGTCCGGCCGGAGCTGAGCCCCGCTGAGCTCGATGCCCTGGTGCGCGCCGGAATGCGTTCCTACCTGCGCTACTGGTGCGACTCGTTCCGACTTCCTGACCGCAGCATCGACGAGCTCGTCGACGGCGTGCGGGTGGTCGGCGACGAACCGGTCCGTGCCCGCCTGCAGTCGGGCCGTTCCGCGGTCATGTTCCTGGGACACCTCGGCAACTGGGACTTCGGCGGCGCCTGGTCCACGACCCAGCTTGGGCCCGTCACCACCGTCGCGGAACGGCTCAAGCCGGAGGAGCTCTTCGACGAGTTCCTCGCCTTCCGTGAGCGACTTGGCATGCGGATCATCCCGCTGACCGGCGGTGGCGACGTCTTCCGCGAGCTGACCAACGCCTGCCGCTCCGGCGCACTGGTTGCCCTGCTGGCCGACCGGGACCTGACCAAGGGCGGTATCGAGGTCGACTTCTGCGGTCAACGGGCAAGGATGGCGGTCGGGCCTGCTGCCCTGGCAGTCAGCACCGGCGCCGCCCTGCACCCCTGCATGGTCCACTACGAGCCACATCCGCGGGCGCGAGGCTGGAGGACTGTCGTGACCTTCCACGACGCCGTCCCCGTGCCGGCCGAGGGCACCACCAGGGAGAAGGTCCAGGCCATGACACAGGCCTGCGCCGACGTGCTGTCCGAGGCAGTCCGCGATCACACCGAGGACTGGCACATGATGCAGCGCGTCTTCACCAAGGACCTCGATGACGACCACCTGGCCGAACACATCGGCGACCGGGCAACAGGCGAGACCAGATGAGGATCGGGATCGTCAGCCCATACTCCTTCGACGTGCCCGGGGGAGTGCAGCTTCATGTGCGCGACCTCGCCGAGTACTTCATCTCGCAGGGGCACTACGTCAGCGTCCTGGCGCCGGCCGATGACGACACCCCGCTGCCCAGCTACGTCGTCAGCTCTGGCCGGGCAGTTCCGGTGCGCTACAACGGTTCTGTGGCCCGGCTGTCGTTCGGACCCCTGACCGCCGCCCGTGTTGGCCGCTGGGTGGACTCTGGCCGTTTTGACGTCGTCCATCTCCACGAGCCGATCGCCCCCAGCGTCTCAGTGCTTGCACTGTGGGCGGTGGACGGGCCCATCGTGGCCACCTTCCACACGTCCAACCTGCGCTCGCGGGCCATGCAGGCGGCATACCCGCTGCTGCGTCCCAGTCTCGAGAAGATCAGCGCCCGGATCGCTGTCTCCGAAGACGCGCGGCGGACGGTGACCACGCATCTCGGGGGCGATGCCGTGGTGATCCCCAACGGTGTGTTCGTCGAACGGTTCGCGTCGGCCAAGCGGCGGCCCGACTGGGTAGGCACTGTCGAACGACCCACGATCGCCTTCCTGGGACGGATGGAAGAGCCACGCAAAGGTATGCCGGTCCTGTCGCAGGCGCTGCCACAGATCCTTCGCGAGATCCCGGGCGTCCGGGTGCTGATCGCCGGTCCCGGCGACCCCGACTCCATTCGCGAGAAGATGACCCGCGAGGCGGCGGCGGCCTGCGAGTTCCTCGGGCCGGTCAGCGATGGGGACAAGGCAAGCCTGCTGGCGTCTGCCGATGTCTACGTCGCGCCGAACACCGGTGGAGAGAGCTTCGGCATCATCCTGATCGAGGCCATGAGCGCCAGAGCGACGGTGCTGGCCAGCGACCTGCCGGCATTCACCCGGGTGCTGCGCGGCGGCGACGCAGGGGAGCTGTTCCAGAGCGAGGACCCCGTTGACCTGGCCAGGGCCGTCGTTGCGCTCCTGCGCGACCCGGTACGCCGTGAAGAGCTGGCTGCCGCCGGACGCGAGCGAGCCAACGCCTTTGACTGGTCCGTGGTCGCAGAGGACGTGATGGCGGTCTACGAGACGGTCGTGTTCGGTGCGGCTTCGGTGCGCACGTCCAGCGAGCCCGACTCACGATGGGGACGACTTTTGCGGAGCGGCAGAAACAGTGGAGGCTCGTGATGGATCTCAGCTGGGTCGTCACCTGGATCGCACTGCTGGTGCTCGTTGCCTGGTACGTCTCATACGGCGCAGCCCGGCTCGACCGGTTGCACTCCCGGGTCGAAGGCGCGCTCAGTGTCCTCGACGCGCAGCTGGTCCGTCGCGCCGAAGCCACGCTCGAGCTCGCCAACTGTGGCGCCCTCGACGCTGCCAGCGCCCTGCTCCTGGCCAGCGCAGCGTCCGACTCGCTCGAGGCCGATGCTGCGGACCATACGTCCCGGGAGGCCATCGAGAGCGACCTGACCCAGGCCCTCGAGGTGGCACTTGGCGAGGATGCCCTGCGGCACCTCCGGGCCGACGAGGCCGTTGGCGCCCCGGTTCTCCAGCGCGTGGCCGATGTCAACCAACGAGTGCAGCTGGCCCGAAGGTTTCTCAACGACGCAGTCACCGACGTGCGTCGGGTGAGGCGCAAGCCGGGCGTGCGGCTGCTCCGCCTGGCTGGCCACGCAGAGCTCCCACAGACGTTCGAGATCGACGACGAGCTACCGATGCTTGGTCGAGGCGCCTGACGTCCTAATATGGGAGGCAAGCCCGCACCACCACGCGGGCACCGTGAGACTCCCGGAAGAGGCACTGTCTTGTCATCGCAAGAGACCACCCCCGCAAACGTTCCTGCCACCGGGACCTCGCGCGTCAAGCGCGGTATGGCCGAGATGCTCAAGGGCGGCGTCATCATGGACGTCGTTACTCCTGAGCAGGCGAAGATCGCCGAGGACGCCGGCGCCGTTGCCGTGATGGCGCTCGAGCGCGTGCCCGCGGACATCCGCGCCCAGGGTGGCGTCGCGCGGATGAGTGACCCCGACATGGTGCAGGGCATCATCGAGATGGTCTCCATCCCGGTGATGGCCAAGGCCCGGATCGGCCACTTCGTCGAGGCACAGGTCCTGCAGAGCCTGGGCGTGGACTACATCGACGAGTCCGAGGTGCTGACCCCCGCGGACTACGCCAACCACATCGACAAGTGGAAGTTCACCGTCCCCTTCGTCTGCGGCGCGACCAACCTGGGTGAAGCCCTGCGCCGGATCAGCGAGGGCGCAGCGATGATCCGCTCCAAGGGCGAGGCCGGCACCGGCGACGTCTCCAACGCCACCATGCACATTCGTTCGATCAGCGGCGAGATCCGCCGCCTGTCCTCGATGAGCGAAGACGAGCTGTACGTCGCGGCCAAAGAGCTCCAGGCCCCCTACGCCCTGGTCAAGGAGGTTGCCGAGACCGGCAAGCTGCCCGTGGTCATGTTCGTCGCCGGTGGTATTGCGACCCCCTCCGACGCTGCCATGATGATGCAGCTCGGCGCCGAGGGCGTCTTCGTCGGCTCGGGCATCTTCAAGTCCGACAACCCCGAGCAGCGCGCCGAGGCCATCGTCAAGGCAACCACCTTCTACGACGACCCTGCCGTGATCGCCAAGGTCTCCCGCGGCCTCGGCGAGGCCATGGTGGGCATCAGCGTTGCCTCGCTGGGCGACGGCGAGCGTCTGTCCAAGCGCGGCTGGTAGTCACCACGCCAGCGTGAGTCCTTCCCCCATCCGCATCGGCGTTCTGGCAGTTCAGGGCGATGTGCGCGAACACATGCATGCGCTCTCGTCTCTGGGTGAGCAGGCCATCGGCGTCCGCCGTCCGCGTGAGCTGGACGACGTCGACGCGCTGGTGATTCCCGGTGGCGAGTCGACCACCATGGACAAGCTGGTTCGCGCGTTCGACCTGCAGGGGCCACTTCGCAAGCGGATCGCAGACGGTATGCCGGTCTATGGGTCGTGTGCCGGAATGATCATGCTGGCCGACCGGATCGCCGACGCCCGGCCGGACCAGGAGACTCTGGGCGGGCTGGACATCACGGTCCGGCGTAACGCCTTCGGGCGTCAGGTGGACTCCTTCGAAGAGGACCTGCACATCCCGCGCATCGCCGAGCGGACGCATCTTCCAGAAGGACATCCGTCGACCTTCAAGGCCGTCTTCATCAGGGCGCCCTGGGTTGAGCAGATGGGCGACGAGGTCGAGGTGCTCGCGACGGTGGAGACCGGGCCGGCGGCAGGCCGGGTGGTCGCCATCCAGCAGGGCAACCTTCTGGCGACGTCCTTCCACCCCGAGGTCACGGGCGACTACCGCATCCATGAGTACTTCAGTGCGATGGTCCGTGCAGCCCAGCGCTGATCGACTGAGCGCCGCTCAGTAGGATCGGCAGGATTCTCAGTAGCGTCACAGGGTTTTGATCATGGTCCGGCAGGTGAGGGAGAAGCGATGAGCGGTCACTCCAAGTGGGCGACGACCAAGCACAAGAAGGCCATTGTTGACGCCAAGCGCGGCAAGCTCTTCGGCAAGATGATCAAGAACATCGAGGTGGCCGCCCGCTCTGGCGGCGGCGACCTGGCCGGCAACCCGACGCTCTTCGACGCCATCCAGAAGGCCAAGAAGAACAGCGTCCCGAACGACAACATCACCAACGCCGTCAAGCGGGGCAGCGGCGCCATGGCCGGGGGTTCCGACTGGCAGACCATCACCTACGAGGGCTACGCCCCCAACGGCGTCGCGGTCCTGATCGAGTGTCTGACCGACAATCGCAACCGCGCCGCTGCCGAGGTGCGGACGGCGCTCACCCGCAACGGCGGCCAGTTCGGCGACCCAGGCAGTGTCTCCTACGTGTTTACGCGCAAGGGAGTGGTGATCGTCCCCAAGGGCAACCTGAGCGAGGACGACCTGCTCGAGGTCGTTCTGGACGCCGGCGCAGAAGAGATCAACGACCTGGGTGAAGCCTTCGAGATCGTGAGCGAGCCGACCGACTTCGTGGCCGTCCGCACCGCTCTCCAGGCCGCCGGCATCGACTACGACTCGGCTGAGGCCTCGTTCATCCCCACCGTCGAGGTCGAGCTCGACCTCGACGGTGCGAAGAAGATGTTCCGGGTCATCGAGGCCCTGGAGGACAGCGATGACGTGCAGAACGTCTGGACCAACGGCGACGTGAGCGACGAGATCCTCGCTTTGCTGGACGAAGAAGAGGACTGAGCCCACCCGGCATACGAAAGGCACGCTGCGGCGCGTCGCCCTCGGGATCGGGGGATCGCGTTGTAGTTTTATCCGAACAGGTGTTCGGGCCAGGTCAGGAGCTGTCAGCGTGCGCGTCATGGGTGTGGACCCCGGTCTGACCCGGTGCGGTCTCGGCGTCGTCGAGGGCGGTCTGGGCAAACCATTGCGGATGATCGCTGTCGGTGTCGTCCGCACTCCGCCCTCGGACGTCCCGGCTGAGCGCCTGTTGACGCTGCAGACAGAGATCGACGAGTGGATGGCACGCTACGAGCCCGACGCCGTGGCCGTCGAGCGGGTGTTCGCCAAGGCCAACATCAAGGGGATCATGGGCACGGCCCAGGCTTCGGCCGTCCCGATGCTCGCTGCTGCCCGCCTGGGGCTGCCGCTGGCGCTCTACACGCCCACCGAGGTGAAGGCCGCCGTGACAGGCAACGGTCGGGCCGACAAGGCCCAGGTCACCATGATGGTCACCCGCATCCTGCGGCTCGACACCCCTCCGAAGCCCGCAGATGCTGCGGACGCCCTGGCGCTGGCCATCTGTCACGTATGGCGTGGCGGCGCCCAGGAGCGTTTGCAGGGGGCCGTCGCTGCTCAGAAGCTCGCAGGACAGGAACGTGCGGCACGGCCACAAGAAGCGCAGACGCTGAACGTGGGCAGTCGATGATCGCCTCGGTGCGCGGCGTGGTGCTGTCCGCCGGTCTGGATGCCGCGGTGATCGAGGTCGGGGGAGTGGGCCTGCGGTTGCACACCACGGCGGCGACGGCGGCCTCGCTGCGACCCGGTTCCGAGACTGTGCTGGCCACGACGCTGATCGTCCGTGAAGAGTCTCTGACGCTCTACGGTTTCGCTGACGAGGACGAGCGGTCGGTCTTTGACCAGGTCCTGACCGTCTCCGGCGTTGGGCCGCGAATCGCACTGGCAATGCTTGCAGTTCACACGCCGGACGGGCTGCGCAGGGCCGTGAGCAGCGGTGATCTGGCCGCGCTGACCAAGGTTCCCGGCATCGGCAAGAAGGGCGCGGAACGCATTGTCCTCGAGCTTCGCGACAAGATCGGCGCTCCAACATCTGACGTTGCGTCGGCGGCGTCGCCGAGGCGGCCTGTGGCCGACTGGACGGTGCAGGTTCGCGACGCGCTGGTTGGTCTGGGCTGGTCGTCCAAGCAGGCCGATGACGCGGTCGAGGCCGTGCTGCCCGACGTCGGCGACGGTTCAGCAGACGGTGCGTCTCCGAACGTTGGTTCTGGTTCAAACGTCTCTGCCCTCTTGCGGGCCGCATTGAGGGAGCTGGGCCGATGACCGATCGACTGTCGGACGACCAGGACGTCCAGGACGACCAGCTCGAGGATTCCTCGCTCTATGAGGAGTCCTCGGTCTATGCCGACTCCTCCATCGACGCGACGGCACGCATCGTCGATGCCGGTGGCGATGACGACGAGCGCAAGGTCGAGGCGGCCCTACGCCCCCGCCGGCTGAGTGAGTTCCCAGGTCAGACCAAGGTCTGCGACCAGCTCGGGCTGGTGCTTGAGGCCGCCAAACGGCGTGGCACCCCACCTGACCACGTGCTCTTGTCCGGGCCGCCGGGGCTGGGCAAGACCACCCTCGCCCTCATCGTCGCCGCCGAGCTGGGGCAGCCCATCCGGATCACCAGCGGGCCAGCGATCCAGCACGCCGGCGACCTCGCGTCCATCTTGTCCTCCCTGGCCGAGGGTGAGGTGCTCTTCCTGGACGAGATCCACCGGATGGCGCGTCCCGCCGAGGAGATGCTCTACCTCGCGATGGAGGACTTCCGGGTCGATGTGGTCGTCGGCAAGGGCCCGGGCGCCACGGCGATTCCGCTCGAGCTGCCGCCTTTCACCGTGGTGGGCGCCACCACGCGCTCAGGTTTGTTACCTGCTCCGCTGCGGGATCGGTTCGGGTTCACCGGGCACCTCGACTTCTATGCCGTCGAGGACCTGGTCAAGATCCTGCGACGTTCATCGGGTCTGCTGAAGATAGAGGCCACTGAGTCGGCGATCACCGAGATCGCCCGTCGGTCGCGGGGGACACCCCGCATCGCCAACAGACTGTTGCGGCGGGTTCGCGACTGGGCACAGGTCCATGGCCAGGGTGTGGCCGATCTGGATGCCGCGCATGCCGCCCTGGCCCTGTTCGACGTCGACGATCGCGGCCTGGACCGACTGGACCGTGCGGTCCTGGAGGCCCTGTGTCGCCGGTTCGGGGGTGGCCCGGTCGGCCTGAGCACCCTGGCCGTCGCGGTGGGAGAAGAGTCAGACACCGTCGAGACCGTCGCCGAGCCGTTCCTGGTTCGCGAGGGGTTCATCATTCGCACCCCGCGCGGCCGGGCAGCAGCGCCGCTGGCCTGGCGACATCTTGGTTTGCTGCCGCCGGCGCCGTCAGCGCGACTGGCGCAACCTGAAGCCCTGCCATTGATCAACGGGGACGGGCGCTTCGGCAGCTGAGGTGACGATCCCGGCATACCCGTTCTGATCACGTTTGGGCGTCATGGGCCAGGTGCTTTGGTCTGCGTCAGGAGACTCACCTAGACTCACCTCGATGCCCCGGCTCTTGTCGGTGCTCCTGCGTGTCCAGGCCTCTTCGCGGATGCGCCCGCCAACTCTTCATGAAGGACTCACCGATGTCTTCGTTTGTCGCGGCTGGAACCACCAGCAGCGGGGCCAGCACCCTGCTGATCTTCGCCTTGCCGGTGCTGCTGATCGGGTACATGTTCTTCACCCAGCGACGTCGGCAGACGGCCGTCCGGAGCATGCAGTCGAGCCTCGGCGTCGGCGACGAGATCACGACCACCTCCGGGGTTTTTGGCCGGATCACCGCGCTCGATGACGCGGTCGCCACGATCGAGGTCAGCCCAGGGGTCAACATACGTTTCGACCGCCGCGCCATTGCCGGTGCCGCACCCCTTGCCGACACGAACAGCACGTCACCAGAGAGCATCTCGCAGACCGACACGTCGTCGGACCCGACCAGCCCCACCGACTAGGACATCCCCGTGGCATTCAATCCGCGCAACCGTGGGCCCCTGCGCACGCTGTCAGTGCTCATCGTGCTCGTTCTCGGCCTCTACGGTCTCCTGGCCGCCGTCAGCACCTGGGGTGAGGCGCAGCGCACCCCCAAGCTCGGCCTCGACCTCGAAGGCGGCACCCAGTTGATTCTTCAGCCGAAGATCGTGGGCAACCAGAAGATCAACGAGGGCCAGATCCTGAAGGCGGTTGACATCATCCGTCAGCGCGTGAACGGGTCCGGAGTGTCCGAGGCCGAGGTCACCACCCAGGGTGGGAGCAACATCGTCATCTCCCTGCCGGGCAGCCCCGACAAGGCCACCATCGCCTCGCTCCAGAAGTCCTCGCAGCTGCGCTTCCGCGCCGTCCTGGTTGAGGGCTCTGCCGCACCGGCACCGACACCGGCACCGACAGCCACGTCAACGGCAACGCCGACCGGGACCGCCACGGCAACGCCGACAGCCACGGCGACAGCCCAGGCCACAGGCACCGCGACGACTGCCCCCAAGTCCGGTTTCCCGCAAGCGCTGCGAGCGGCCACGACTCCCGCGCCCACCGCGACCGCCACACCCGGCGCCACGCCGACCGCCACTCCCGCAGTCACGGCCACATCACCGACGACCAAGCCCAAGGATGCCAGTGACCTGGCCTGGATCACCCCCGATGTCGAGGCGGCCTACACAGCTCTGGACTGCGCCAATCCGCAGGATGTCGAGGCCATCGTTGATGACCCGGCAAAGCCGATGGTTACCTGCTCGACCGATGGACAGGCAAAGTACATCCTCGGCCCGGCTGAGGTCTCAGGCGACCAGGTCAGCAACGCCGTATCCGGCCAGCAGTCGACCCAAGGCGGTACGACCGGCATCTGGGAGGTCCGGCTGAACTTCAACGCCGCAGGGACCACTGCGTTCGGCGACGTGACGTCGCGCCTGGTCTCGTTGGCGCCCCCGCGCAACCAGTTCGCCATCGTGCTCGACAACCTGGTGATCTCGGCTCCCCGGACCCTGGCGGCACTTGTCGCCGGCAACGCGAGCATCACCGGGAGCTTCACGGCGACAAGTGCCAAGGTCCTGGCCGACCAGATCAAGTTCGGCGCCCTGCCCATGTCCTTCCAGCTTCAGACCCGTGACGACATCAGTCCCACGCTCGGTGGAGACCAGCTCCAGCGTGGTCTGTTAGCCGGCGCCATCGGGCTGCTGCTCGTGATGATCTACTCGCTCTTCCAGTACCGCGCGCTGGGACTGGTGACCCTCAGCTCGCTGGTCATCGCCGCGGCCATCACCTACGCGATAGTCACGCTGTTCGGCTGGTCCATCGGGTTCCGCCTGACCATGGCCGGTGTCACGGGTCTCATCGTCTCGATCGGTATTACCGCTGACTCGTTCATCATCTACTTCGAACGCGTCAGAGACGAGGTTCGCGACGGGCGGGCACTGCGGGCGGCCGTCGAGACCGGGTGGGTCCGGGCACGACGGACCATTCTGATCTCGGACGCCGTCAACTTCCTCGCGGCGGTGGTCTTGTACGTCTTGGCAGCCAGCAATGTGCGCGGGTTCGCGTTCACGCTCATGCTGACCACCGTCGTCGACATCGTTGTGGTGATGCTCTTCACCCATCCGCTTCTCTCGATTCTGGCCAACACCAAGTTCTTCGGCGAGGGTCACAAGTGGTCCGGGCTCGACCCGGAACGTCTGGGGGCCAGAACGGTCACCTATGCCGGTCGCGGTCGAGTCACCATTGCCGCGCAACGCGCCGCAGCCGCCGAAGGGAACCAGTCATGAGCAGCTTCGCCCACTTCGGCAACGACCTCTACACCGGCAAGCGCTCCTTCGACATCGTCGGTCGCCAGAAGACCTGGTATGCCGTCTCCCTGGTCTTGGTGATCCTGGCCTGCATCGGTCTTTTCGGACGCACCCTGAACGTCGGTCTCGAGTTCCGCGGAGGCTCCGAGTTCCGGGTCTCTGCGGTGACCAATCTCGACAACTTCGAGGCCCGCGGCAAGGCCGCCATCGGCACTCTCGACACCGGCTCCGATGTCGTCGTCACCCTGTTGAGCAGCACCGACACGGTCCGGATCCAGACTGAGACGTTCGACAACACACTGACCGACAAGGTGAAGTCGGCCCTCGCGAGCGAGTTCAAGGTCAGCGATAACAAGATCACGGCCTCCACGATCGGACCGTCCTGGGGCGCCTCGGTCAGCCAGAAGGCCATCACCGCCCTTATCTGGTTCCTGGTGCTGGTCTCCCTCGTGCTGGCGCTGTACTTCCGCACCTGGAAGATGTCGCTCTCGGCACTGATCGCCCTCGCCCACGACCTCGTCATCACCGTCGGCATCTACGCACTGGCCGGATTCGAGGTCACGCCTGCATCGGTGATCGGGTTCCTGACCATCCTGGGCTACTCGCTCTACGACACCGTCGTGGTCTTCGACAAGGTTCGGGAGAACACCCTTCTGGCAGCCGGAAGTGGTCGACTCTCGTTCTCGCAAGCCGCGAACCAGGCCGTGAACCAGACACTGGTTCGATCCATCAACACCTCCGTGGTCGCTCTCCTGCCGGTCGCGTCGATCCTGTTCATCGGGTTCTTCCTGCTGGGGCCGGGCACGCTGCTCGACCTCAGCCTGGCGTTGTTCGTCGGCATCGCGGTCGGTACCTACTCCTCGATCTTCATCGCCACCCCGGTGCTCGCCGATCTGCGTGAGCGCGAGCCGGTGATGCAACAGCTCAAGAAGCGAGCCGAGCGTTACCAGGCCACCCAGGCGCGCCAAACCGGCAGCACTGCATCTGCCGGCAACTCGGCCGATCAGGCCATCCCGGGGGGCCCCGACGTTCAGGACCGGCCGGCTGTCCCTGCCGGCAGCACCAGCTCGGTTACCGGACGCCCCTTGCACCCCTACGTACAGTCCGGGCCCCGCAACCAGCCCAAGCGTCCGCCGAAGTCGAAGCGCTGATGAGCTCTGGACCGTCGCGGGCAGTGCCATCGACGGATCCGATCGCTGACGTCATCGCCAGTCGGCTGCGCGACATCCAGGACTTTCCGGTGCCGGGCGTGACGTTCAAGGACTTCACGCCGCTGCTCAGCGACGGCCCCGCCTTCAGGGCAGTCGTGCAGGACATATCCGCACGCTATGCCGGCCAGGTGGACGTAATCGCCGGCATCGAGGCGCGAGGCTTCATTCTCGGTGCCGCAGTCGCCTACGAGCTCGGTATCGGGTTCGTCCCGGTCCGCAAGGCCGGCAAGCTGCCGGGCCAGACGCACAGCGCCGAATATCAGCTCGAGTACGGCAGCGCCGTGATCGAGGTCCACATGGATGCGTTCATCGCTGGAGCGCGGGTCCTGGTGATGGATGACGTCCTGGCCACCGGTGGCACGGCCGAAGCGACCTGTGACCTGGTCGAGCGAGCGGGGGCTACCGTCGCGGCGGTCGAGGTGGTGCTGGAGCTCGGCTTCCTGCACGGCCGGGACAAGCTCGCAGGTCGAGCCGTCCACGCGATGCTCTCGCTCTCGGGCCCATAGACTGCACCTATGAGCGAGGAGGTCGTGGCCGATACCCCGGGCACGGTCACGCCACCCCACGCCACTGCACCCCAAGAGACACCGCCGAAGGCCGCCTCGCCCGAATCTGACCAGCCGACAGTCGCCATCCCGACGTCTTCGCGGGTCCGGGCCAGGTTCGCCCGTTTCGGCGGGCGATCCGCGGGCAACCCGGTGCTGGAGCCCCTCCTGCGGAGCGTGCGCGCCACTCATCCGAAGGCTGACCTGGCGATTATCGAACGGGCCTACGCCGTCGCTGAGCAGGCCCACGAAGGCCAGATGCGCAAGAGCGGCGACCCGTACATCACCCATCCGCTTGCGGTAGCCACGATCCTGGCCGAGCTCGGGATGACCCCTGACACGCTGGCAGCGGCCTTGCTGCACGACACCGTGGAGGACACGGCATACAGCCTCGAGTCCCTGACCCGGGACTTCGGCGACGAGATCGCCATGCTCGTTGACGGAGTGACCAAGCTCGAGAAGGTGACCTACGGCGAGGCGGCGCAGGCCGAGACCGTCCGAAAGATGGTCGTGGCGATGGCGCGCGACATCCGGGTCCTGGTGATCAAGCTGGCCGACCGGCTGCACAACGCCCGCACCTGGCGCTACGTCTCAGAGGCCTCCGCCCAGCGAAAAGCCCGTGAGACGCTCGAGATCTACGCCCCGCTGGCCCATCGGCTGGGCATGAACACCATCAAGTGGGAGCTCGAGGACCTCTCCTTCGCGACCCTCTACCCCAAGGTCTATGACGAGATCGTGCGCCTGGTAGCCGAGCGCGCGCCCGCTCGGGAGGAGTACCTCGCCGGGGTCCGTGAGTACGTCAAGGCCGACCTGGCTGCTGCCCGGATCAAAGCGGCCGTGACCGGCCGGCCCAAGCACTACTACTCCGTCTACCAGAAGATGATCGTGCGCGGTCGCGACTTCGACGAGATCTACGACCTGGTGGCCCTTCGGGTGCTGGTCGACTCGGTGCGTGACTGTTATGCCGTGCTGGGGGCGCTGCACGCGCGCTGGAACCCCGTCCCCGGGCGTTTCAAGGACTACATCGCGATGCCCAAGTTCAACATGTACCAGTCGCTGCACACGACCGTGATCGGTCCGCTCGGCCGGCCGGTCGAGATCCAGATCCGCACCCACACCATGCACCGGCGAGCTGAGTACGGTGTCGCGGCGCACTGGAAGTACAAGGAAGACGCCCCGAACGACTCCGCGGCGCAGACCCATGCTGCGCGCGGCGGCGACGTCGGGCCGGTGAACGACATGGCCTGGCTCCGACAGCTTCTCGACTGGCAACGTGAGACCTCCGACCCGGGCGAGTTCCTGGACTCGCTGCGTTTCGAGATCAGCACCCGCGAGGTCTACGTCTTCACCCCCACGGGATCAGTCGTGGCACTGCCGGCCGGGTCGACGTCGGTGGACTTCGCCTATGCCGTCCACACGGAGGTCGGTCACCACTGCATCGGCGGGCGGGTCAACGGGCGGCTGGTTCCGCTCGAGAGTGCCTTGGAGAACGGCGATGTCGTCGAGATCCTGACCTCCAAGGCTGCGGGGGCCGGCCCTTCACGCGACTGGCTGACGTTCGTCAAGAGCCCGCGCGCCCGCAACAAGATCAGGCAGTGGTTCTCCAAGGAGCGCCGCGAAGAGGCCATTGAAGCCGGCAAGGACGAGATCGCCAAGGCCATGCGCAAACAGGGCCTGCCGCTCCAGCGACTGATGACCCATGGCACGCTCACCGGCCTGGCCGGCGAGCTTCGTTACCCCGACATCGCCAGCCTCTATGCCGCCGTGGGTGAGGGCCACGTGTCGGCCCAGCACGTCGTGGGACGGCTGGTTGCGTCCGTCGGCGGGGAGGAGGGCGCCAGCGAGGACCTTGCTGAAGCCACCACTCCCTCGTCCCGGCTCCCGCGCCCCCGCAGCGGCGACCCCGGTGTCGTCGTCGTCGGTGCGGCCGACGTCTGGGTCAAGCTGGCGCGCTGCTGTACGCCGGTCCCGGGCGATCCCATCATCGGATTCGTGACACGCGGCAGTGGCGTCTCGGTGCACCGCTCGGACTGCACGAACGCCGAGGCATTGCTCTCGCAACCCGACCGTCTGATCGAGGTGGCGTGGGCCCCATCTGCAGCGAGCGTGTTCATGGTGCAGCTTCAGGTTGAGGCCTTGGACCGTAGCCGCCTGTTGTCGGATGTCACACGGATCCTCTCCGACCAGCATGTCAACATCCTGTCGGCCAGCGTGCACACATCGCGTGACCGCGTGGCGCTGTCACGGTTCACCTTCGAGATGGGTGACCCTGGACACCTCGAACACGTGATCAAGGCCGTCCGCAAGATCGACGGCGTGTTTGACGTCTACCGGATCACCGGTGGCAAGGCGCCGAGCAAGACCACGACCGACCAGACTGCGTCGGACTAGCTGCCGAACTCCTGGACGCCGGCACGGGCCTGGGCCAGCCACTGTTCACGTGCTTCGAGATCTGCGCGCGCCTCAGCGACCTTCTTGGCGTTGCCGGACGCTTCGGCTTTCGCAAGATCCTTGCGCAGGCCTTCGACAGCTGTCTCGAGCTGGTCCACCAGGCTCTGTGCACGGGCCGCTGCCTCGGGGTTGCTGCTGGCCCAACGCTTTTCGTCGTGCTCTCGGACTGTTTGCTCGACTCGGCGGATGGCCTTCTCGATGCGCTCCATGTCCGCACGCGGGACCTTGCCAGCACGTTCCCACTTGTCCTGGATGACCCGAAGTGCTGCCTTCGCGGCCTCGATGTCGGTCACCGGCAGCACTGCCTCGGCCTCGGCCAGGAGCGTCTCCTTGACCGCGAGGTTGGCCTTGAACTCGTCGTTCTCAGCCGCCACAATCTCGTCCTTGGCATTGAAGAAGCTGTCCTGTGCGGTCTTGAATCGAGCCCACAGAGCATCGTCGTCGGTGCGCGAGGCACGGCCGGCCTCGCGCCAGCGGTCCATCAGCCTCTTGAATGCTGTCGCCGTCGGGGCCCAGTCCTTGCTCGTCGCCAGCGCCTCGGCCTCCTTGACCAGCTTCTCCTTGGCTGCTTTGGCGTCGGCCTGGGTGTCCTCGAGCAGGGCGAAATGCACCCGTCGGGCCTTGTCGAAGGAGTTGCGAGCTGCGCTGAAGCGGTGCCACAGGGCGGTCTCGGACTCCCGGTCCAGCTTGGGGCCGGTCCGCTGCAGGGCCTTCCACTCGTCGAGCAGCGCCCGCATCCGCGTGCTACTGGTCTTCCACTGGATCTTGCTCTCGGGCTGACCGGCGATCGTCTCGGCCTCGAGCACGAGCCCCTCACGCTTGGTCTTGCCGACCTCGCGAGCCGCGCTACGTTCTGCTCCCTCAACGGCCTTCTTGGCCTCGACTGCAGCGGTGATCTCGGCAAGCCGGGCGTCCAACGCGACAAGGTCACCGACGACGTGGGCATCGGTGGTCTGCTCGCGCAGCTTGGCCAGGCCCTCTGAAGCCTCTCGGGCCGATAGCTCCGTATGCGTGACTCGTTGCAGCAGGAGATCGGCAGAGGCAAGCAGCTCTTCATACTTGCGGGTGAAGTAGGCCAACGCCTCAGCGTGACTGGCACCCGGATAAGAACCCACCTCGCGCTCACCGTCGGCGGTGCGGACGAAGACGGTGCCCGACTCATCCACTCGACCGTGCTCAGACTGTTTCGGCGCCGCGTGCCCGTGCAGTCGCGCGGCCAGCGCGGCGGGGCTTGGAACATTCATGGCCGGCGGCTTCGGAACGGGCACAGGGGCCACCTCGGGTGTCGGCGTGACCTCTTCCTCGACAGCCACCTCGGGTGTCGGCGTGACCTCTTCCTCGACAGCCACCTCGGGTGCCGGGGTGACCTCTGCCTCGACAACCACCTCGGGTGCCGGCGTTGCGTCCTCCTGCTTGTTCACCTCGTCCGCGTTCTCGACGGCTGCGTGGTTCTGGTTGGTCTGGTTAGTCACTGTCAGGCCTTCTTCTCGGTGACATCCACCTTGAGGATGCTGATGGGCTGCACCGGCGCGGTGTTGCCGCTGGCGTCCGGCTGGCTTGCTCCAGCTGCGGCTATCTTGTCGACGATATCCATTCCGGAGGTGATCGTGCCGAAGATTGAGTAGCCGGCCGGGTCATTGAGCACAGTCTGTTTGTAGACGATGAAGAACTGGCCGCCGTTGCTGTTGGGATCGGTGGTGCGTGCCATCGCCAGCGTGCCGGGGGCGAAGGTGGAGTCAGCCGGTGCGTTCTCGACCCCGAATCCGTATCCGGGGTTGCCGCCGCCGGTGCCAGTCGGGTCGCCACACTGCAGCACGAAGGTGCCCACAGTGGTCAGGCGGTGGCAAGGGCTGTCAGCCCAGTAGCCGCTCTTGGCCAGGCCAAGGAACGAGGCCACTGTCTGGGGAGCCTTGGCGCCGTCAAGCTCCATCGTGATCACGCCACAGTTCGTGGTGACGGTCGCGACGAACGTCTTGCCGGCGGCAGTCGTCTTGTCGGGCAGGGCGCCGGTTCGCTTGTCGGTGGGGACCTTCGGCGGGGTGACACACCCCGCGACCGACACGACTGGAGTCGTGGCAGCCGAGGTCTCCTGGCCGGTTGGCGCAGCCGTGGGCTGTCCGGCGGCCACACTCGTACCGTCCTTGTGCAGCGTCAGGCTGACCCCCACGAAACCGCCGATGACGAGCAACATGGCCAGCACGACGCCGAGGACCTGCTTGTTGCGTCTGGCCTCTGCTGCACGCATGTCCAGCTTGGCCTGGTGCTTCTCGTAACGGCGCTTGTCGCGCGCTCGGTCGCGGTCGATCGGCGACACGTGGTCACTCCCTCAGCAGTTGAACGAAGACACAGGAACCGGGCACATGTCCGGATCGTCGGTAAGTCTAGGAGGCGTGAACCTCCGGGCGAGCACGGGTGCATGGTCACGACCTCATGACGTTAGGCTCGCGCGAGTGTTATGCATCGGATTTCCGGCCGCCGTCGCCGGCACGAACTGTTACGTCCTTGCTCCCGAAGCGGGGGAGGAGTGCCTCATCGTGGACCCCGGCGTGGGCATCACCGGCCAGCTGGCGGAGGTCCTGCTCGAGCACCGGCTCAAGCCTGCCGCCGTGCTCCTCACCCACGGGCACTTCGACCACGTGTACTCCGTGACTCCTGTCTGCGGTGCCGCAGCCGTTGCCGCCTACATCCACGGACAGGACCGCTACCGGCTGAAGGACCCTCTGTCAGCCGTGGGTCCAGAGCTGATCGCCATGCTGGAACAACAGTTCGGCCAGAAGGCCACCTGGCAGGAACCAACGGACGTGGTGAACCTGGTCGACGGCCAGGGCCTCG
>JBBRWQ010000061.1:0-20461 GCA_038249115.1 Actinomycetales bacterium | reverse complement strand
GTACCGGCGGCGCCTCGTCCGCGCCTGCCTGCCGCCACCGCGCGCCGCGGCAGAGACGATCTCTACAGTCCCCAATGCCAAAAGACGACCGGACATGGGACGGGTCCCCGCATTCAGCGCCGCCGTCCCGCTGACGGATCGTCATACGAGACCGAACGAACCTGGCTCAAGTGCGTCCGGTCATCGTTCCTCAACTGGGCGTTTGGCGATGTCCGGTCGCACAAAAGACTTCACACGTTTGGCGATCGCGCGGCTGCGCCCACGTCGTGAACAAACCAGACCATGTGACCAATCTTTGCAGCCCACCACCTACCAGGCACATGCGATGCGAAGTGACGATCGGACGATTCAGTCGATGTACAAGGTAGTGTCGCGCTGCTCGATCGTGCCTCGCTTCAAGGGAATCAACCGGGTGAGTGCTTTGAAGCTCCAGCCCAGACCGGGGATCTTGGCGAAGATGCCTTGGGGGCCGCGGACCATCTGGCCAGTGAGCACGTCGTACTTTGCCTCGTGCCAGGGGCACACCAAGCAGCCGTCTGGGTCGATGCTGCCGGCTGCGAGATCGGCACGCAGGTGGCGGCACTTGCGACCGACAGCGAAGTAGTCGCCGTTGTTGCCGACGGCGTACTGTTCGACTCCGGTGACGGTGCCTTCGGGGGCGCTCGCGGCTGGAACGGAATGACTCATGAAGGCTCCTTGATGGCGGTGTATCCACGGTGGTCGTCAGGATCGGGCTGGTGACTTGGCCACGATGTCACGAAAGACCTGGTAGGCGCATCGGGCGAGAACTTCTGGTTGATCCGCCCGATTCAGCGTCCACGGGGGTCAACGCGGTGTGGAGCGTGCACGTCCCGCCCGCATCCCCTTATGGCTCGTAGCAGCGCACATCGCGCGCAGGTGTCGGGTGACCCGTCCCGCACCGGTCACGCTCCGGGTGCCGATCCTCGGCCGGTCACACTGACGTGAGGCGTTCCCCGAGTCGTTCCAGACCGCCCTTGATTAGCTGGCCGTAACCGTCGTCCCCCAAGGACACAACGGCGTCCAGGCCTCGCTTGAGGTGCTCGCGGGCTCGGTCCAGGTCGCCGATCTTGCGGTAGCACTCGCCAAGATTGAGGTGGAGCGACGGATAGAAAGCGGCCACCGGACTCAGCACGCCAGCACGGGTCGCGCGCTCATCAGTGACCCGATCGGCCGCAGCCAACGCTCTCAAGTCCCAGATCAGTTCCTCTTGCACGTCGTCCTGCACCTCAGCCATCGAGTGGGCGATCGCGCACCGGTGGAACGGATCCCCGTTCTCGCCGCCGATGTCACTCCACACCTGAGCAAACAACTGGCGCACATCGTCGCGCTCACCACGCTGACTCAGCTCTATCCCCTGACCGATGCGCATCATCGTTGCGTCCGGCTCGCCCACGCGTCTCCTCCTCAACTGGTTTCCGCAACGTCATGATGACCATAAACGCGGCGGCCGACAGCGTCACCGGACAGGGTCGCGTTCCATAGGGCGATCTATATCAGCGGGCCGGTCCCAGGAACGCGTTAGTCCTGGCGGATGACCGCGCGTGCGGTGGTCGCGACGGCTAGGTCGGTGCCCGTCACACGCCAGCCGGTGCGCGCCGCGCCGGCCAGTTCGTTGAGTACGTCGAGGGTGGGACTGTGGGCGGGCGGACGGGAGTGAGAGTCGCGGTCGGTCCGCCAGCCGAGGGCGAGCAGCAGGTCGCCGACCTCGTCGCGCCATTCCTCGGCCGGGATGCCGCTGCCGGCCACGGCGAGTGCGAGCCAGCCAGCCTCTCGATCGAAGTCCTTCGTGCCCAACGGGAGCCGGCCGGCGATGTGCCCCCAGAGTGCCTGCGGATCGCGGCGGCAGCGGGTGCCGGCCACGGTCGGGGTGAGTCTGCCCCCGCGGACGGTGACCAGTCCGAGGGCGCGTGCGGCGTCGCGCACGCCCGCGACCGGTGGCGTCAGGTCCTCGCGGTTGGCCTTGCCCATCCACCAACCGGTGATGCCGCTGCGCTCCGTGAAGCGCTCGACGATGGCGGGCGGAAGGTGGCCTGCGCCGGTCAGCCTCAGCCCGTCACCGATCACGTCCAGGAACACCTGGTAGGTCTGGGTGAGCCGAGCGGCCTCGGCGTCGGTGACCTCGGTAGGTCCGTGCGAGAGGGGTCGACCAAGCACCTCGCGCAGGGCACGGATGCCACGCCGTTCCAACTGCTCGAGCAGTTCGCCGAGCTCGCCGGTGACCGCGACCGGCTCGGCTACGGCGACGGACAAGGCGGCCTCGACCTTGTCCATGTCGAAGTGGTCCGGATGCCAGTCGAGCGGCAGCCAGTCGTGGGCGTGGCCGGCGTCCTCGAAGACACCGGGCAGGAGTTCGTCGTCGTACCCGCTGCGCACCCAGCTCGCCAGTTCCCCGTAGCCGCCGATCCCGCCGCAGTCCTCGGGCGGACCGGCATTCCTTCCGCCCGTGCAACGGACCCGCGCCGGCGCATCGTCCAGGATCTCCTCGACTCTGAGCACATGGTCCCAGCCGTCACCGAAGTCGTACTCGTACCAGAGCTCGTCGCCCTCGACGGCGACGAGCTGGTCCAGGCGTACGTCGTCCTCCGGCACGCCGTCCTCGCCCTCGTCGAGGTCGAAGGTGGTGACGAAGTATGGCGACCGGTGGTCGCTGCCGGTGCGGAACCGGTGCAGGTGACTGTCCGTCCAGCCCATCACGGCCTGGATCACGTCGTTCAGCCGGGGCAACGTCAGGTCGCCGGGCAGCTCGAGCCGCCTCCAGACCGGTGGCTTCGCTCCGTCCAGGTCGAGGCGAACGCGGAAGCCGCAGACCTCAGTGGGGGTGGACCGCAGCGTCGGCTCGGCCGACTGCAACTTCTCGAAGATGCTGGAGACCCGCCCGCTGAGAAGGGAATCGAGCAGAGCCCGGCCCTCTTCGGGCGTGGCGCCCGCCAGTAACTGCTTCGCGAGTCGTTCGGCGTCGGTCGGCTTAGCCACAGAGATCAGTCAACCATCCGGGAGCGCATCTTCTCAGGTCAGCTGAAGCCGTACTTTGCCGAACCCGCGACGAGAACCTGGCTTCGTCACAGTTGGCCGGGGGGTGGGGCAAGCTTCCTTGCGTGTCGACAACCAGCCAACATCCAACAACGAAGGACCCCGGGACTACTCGCCAAGACGAAGTCCGCAGCGAACCAACCACTCCTAGGGATTGAACTCTGCAAAACGGACGTCCCGTACGTCGATAGTTCAATGGACTGCGCCGATATGGCAGGCGAGTTAGCGAGAGCCGGGTTCGAGTCCGCCGATTTCTGCGCGCGGGTCGTTCAACGAATTGGGGGTCGGTACAGCGTCCAACGCGGCAGAAAGCGCGCGCTGCGCGGTTTGTCGCTGGGCCATCTGTTCTCGTGTTCGCGGCTCTGCACCCAAGATCTCATCTCCACCGACCTCCCATAGGTTGCGGTAGGCGGCGATCGTGTCGAGCCGCCTGAGCCAGTCCTCGCGAAGGACCGGATTCGGGGGTGGCGCACCAAGTCTGCGGGTCCAGAGGTCGCCGCCCTGGAGCGCTTCCAGCACGAGTGTTCGCGCGTTCTGCTCGATGAGCCTGCGGCGTTCCTGGAGCGCCTGCACAATGTCGGGGTTGGCCGTGGCCGTCGTCGCAGGGAAAAGCCCAACGATGCGCTCTGCTTGATGGTGGCCAGCAGCGGCGTTGAGCCACTTGGTGACCCGGCCGTGGAGCACCGCAGCGATGTCGTCCGCGCTGGTGACGGTTCGACCCTGAACCAGGGCCGGAACGGCCCGGTCGATGTCCAGGCCTCTTGACTCGGCGTTGCGAAAGGCTGCCATCAGTGGCCCCCAAGCCGCGGAGGCGCGCACGGCGCTGGCCTCGGTCGGTGTGAGCCCGGAGGAGGCAACCAGCGCGGCGTACCGGTCTTCGGTCGCCCGCCGAGCGATGGTCTCGTATTCCGCCAATAGTCGGGTGATGCTCTGGCTGTCGGCCCATTCCTCCGCGATGGTAATGGTGGCGGACTTGTCTGCGCCGGCGCTGGCCAAGACCTGCCGCAGCACGTCGGCAGGGGTGAGTTCCTGCGGTGGTTCGTGGGAGGTGGCGAGGTCGGGGTCGTACATGGTGTCGACGTAAAGCCGGTTGCTCTCCCGCCCGCGGGTGGCCATCACGTACAGCGGCTCACGGAGCGTGGTCGCCGAGACGAAGGCGTGGGCGGTGTCGACGGTTAGGCCCTGTGCTCGGTGAGCGGTGGTGGCATAGCCGAGCTCCACATGCTCGCGAACGTAGGCCGCGGGCAGGGTGGCCCGCCCGGTCCCGCTCGCCCGCTGTACGTCGACTGCCCCGTCGCGGCGGACGGCGGTGACGGTCCACTGGTCGCCGTTCTTGACCCACCCGCGGCCGGTGGCCAGGCCTCGCTGGTTGCGCCTGGTGACGACCGAGTCCCCCACTCCCACCACGGAACCGGCCGCCGTCTCAGCCCCGGTGGTGCTGACCTCACCGGCCATGACGCGGTCGGCGCGGGCCCGGCTGTTGAGGTCCAGCACGGTCTGGGAGTCGCTGGCGATCATCAGCGACCGCCTCCCAGCACGGATGTCGTCACGCCAGGCTTCGTAGAGCAGGTCGAGCATGGATTCCCGGTCCCCGCCCTGCACCCGACCGTGTTCGGTGTAGGTGTCGGCGACTTCGTGGCGGCCGTCACGCAGGTCTACTGAGGCGGCGCGTTCCCATTCGTGGCGGAACCGGCGCACGTCATGCAGCTGCGGCACGTCGTCCCGGTCGGTGGCGAGCAGGTGGAACGCCCCACCGGAAGACACCGGGGAAAGCTGGGCCCAGTCCCCCACCAGCAGCACCTTGGCCCCTGCTGTCCTGGCCTGCTCGGTCAGGGCGTCGAGCTCGAACGTCCCGGCCATGGACGCCTCGTCCACGATCACCAGCTGCCCCGGCCGCAGCGACCACCGCTGCGCCTCGGCGGTGACAGTCCGTGCCCGGTGCAGCAGAGCACGGGTCCGCTGTGAAGGGCTGGCCCGGTACAGCTCGGCCCGCAGGTAGTCGATCTCAGCCAACCGCAACGAGTTTCGCCCTACCTCAGTCAGCCACTTGGTGGTGTTCTCAGTCGGTATACCGACCACGTCGGCGAGCACCTCCGCCGCAGCCGCGGACGGGGCAAGGCCGACCACCGAACCGGGCCCGTGCTCGGCCTCCCATACCTGCCTGGCGCCGCGCATCGCCGTGCTCTTCCCGGTCCCAGCCGCCCCGACCAGCACGTCCACGACCCGGCCAGAGACCACGACTTGCTGTACGGCGGCGGCCTGGTCGGCCGACAGCGGGTGGTCCCTGCCGGGCAGGATCCGGGCGCAGACGCCGGTGGCGACGAGCGGAGACACGCTTGGTCCACCGATGGCCCGGGCGGCGTCCAGGAGTCGGGCTTCGGCGTCGAGCAGATCCTGGGTCGTGTAGATCTCCGACCCCCGCGGTCGGAACCGCGACGTCCCATCCGGACGGCGGAATGCGGCCGGGGTGTGCGCCAGCTCCGGCGGTGAAATGAGCAGCGACTCCCCCACCGCCAGGTCACACGTGCGCTCCACCACCACCATCCGGTCGTTCGCGGCGGCGAACCGGACCCCGTGGAACTGCCGCAACACCTCAGCGAACAGGTTCGACCGGGCGAACGTCGCCCGCTTCTCCGCGACCGTGTGCACCGCGACCTTCGCGGCCTCGGTCAGCATCTCGTCGGCAAGGTCACCAGCGTGCAACAGCGGGAGGTCGTTGCGCCCGGCCAGAGTCTCCACCCATGCGACCGGGTCCGAGCCGAGCACCTGCCGGGCACGATCACGCCAACCCTCGACCAAGTCCGCGAGGGACTGGACGTGCTTGTCCGGCCGCGTCGCCAGGGTCGCCTGCTGGCGCAGCTGCAGCACCTCCCGCGCCGACGGTTGCCGCCCGTGGGACGCGGCAAACCCGGCAACGAGAACCTCTTTCGCCGCCTCAATGTCGGTGCTGCGCCTTGAGAACTCCTCCCGCAACCGCTGGCTCACCCCGGCGATCTCGTACTTGGGGACATCCGAATGCCGCCGCACGCACCCCTCCCACCCCCACCCCAAGGCTTGGGTGAGGTAGTCCGACAGCACCCCGTTGTACATCTCCGACAAGCCCACCGTGGACCGGAACAGGCCCCGGGAGTCCAGCGTCCGCCAGACCCCATCCGTGCTCTGGACCCGGTTCATCACCACCACGTGCGTGTGCAGCTGCGGGTCCCCGGCGCGGGAGTCCCAGTGGTCGAACGCCGCCGCGACCACCCCGCGGATGTCCTCCTGGACCACCCCACCCGAACCCGAACGGGAGGAGAACACGTGGTCCTCCGCGTAGCCGATGACGTGCTGCAGCGCGGCCTGGTGCGCGGCGTAGATCAGTCCCTGAGTGGCTTCGTCGGCGACCGCCCATGCCACGCTCACCGACTTGGGTGCGCTGAAGGTCAGGTCGAACCCGGCCACCGGGGCAGGCCCCTTCCGGATCACGCCGCGGGCGTCGACGTGCCCAGCCCCGCGCCGCCCTGGGGGTCGGCCCAGCTGCTGTCCGGTGATCGGGTCCTGCAGCATCCCGAGCATCCGGAACAGGTGCTCCTCGCTGACCGCCGACCCGACCGGCACGCCATTTCCGCCGTTCAACCCGGCCAGTCCCCGGCCCAGAAACCGGCCCGGCGGGGTCCCCGACTCGGCGTAGTACCGGGTCAACGCAGACGCCGCGTGCCCGGTCCCGTCGGCCCGGGCGACCGACGACATGAGGTACCGGTAACCGGCCCCCAGACTCATCCGACGGATCGACATCGTCACAAGCTCGGCCCTCACCCATGTCGTGGCGTCGGTCACGGAGCCGACCGAGCCACCCTGAATACCGGCCCAGTGGGACACCATCCGCGCCGAGATATTGGTGGGAGTGCCCTATTTGTCTTGTGCATTATTCGGTGAGGGAAGCCGCTCGTTGGGCCGCGTAGTGGGACCAGTCATGCGCGGACAGCGCTGCCCAACGGCCTGCGTTGCTGGGGCTTCGGCCCAGGATGTCGGCGAGGACGGCTGAGGGCATCTCGGAGGCGAGCTGGTACATGGCTGCCATCCGTGCGGTGGAGGGTTGGATGCCGCGTTGGACGAGCTGGCCGCGGATGTTCTCGGTGACCAGGTGTCTGCCGGGGATGCCGCCGGGGAAGAGCCAATAGCCGGGGCGGCTGGCGTATGAGGCTTGCCCGCGTCGGGCGAGGTGTGCCAGGACGAGCAGTGCCAGGGATTCGGGCAGTTCGATGGGAACGGTGTCGAAGGTGACGGTGACGTGCCCGTCGTCGTTCACGGTGACTTGGTCGGCGCGCATCCGGGTGATCCGGGCCAGGGGTTGGGCGAACAGAAGTGTGAACAGGCCTGCGACGCGGACGTATAGGCGGATCGTGTCGTCGCGCAGGAGCAGTTCGATCTGGGCCCAGCGGTCCTGGTCGGCGAGGGTGACCTCGGGCTGGCCCTGTTGGGCAGGGGTGGGTAGTTTGATGCCCGAGCTCAAGCCGGTGCGCCCGGCCCAGGCCAGGAAGGCCACCACCATCGGGGCGCGGCCGGGATACTCCACGGCGTACTGCTCGAGGTCGGCTTGGGTCGCGGTGGTGATGCTGGTGTCGTGCTCGGCCAACCAGGTCAGGAACCTGCCGGTGGCCACGAGCGTGGCCCGGGCCCCGCTGATGGCGCCGTGGGTCGCGACGCCTGCCTGTTCCTGGTGGCGGAGCCGGCGTAGTACGTGCCAGCGGGCGAACCGGCCCAGCACATCGCCCTGGTCTTTGGGCAGCCCCGCCAGGATGTCGTTCAGCCAGGGCGTGACCCGTTCGAGCTCGGCGTGAAACGGCGGCAGGACGCCGACGGCGACCAGGAAGTCCCGCAGGTAGTTCACCGTCTTGTTCGACGCCATGGTCTCGAACGCGGCGTGGGTGATCTCGATCTCGCCTTGGGCCATAGCCCGCAAGATGCCGGGCCCGGTCGAGCGGTTGAACCAGTACAGGGTGGTCTGTGGGCGCGGCCCGGCCATGAGGGTGTCGAACACCGGTTGCAGCTGGGGATGGATGCGCCCGCTGGGATCGGTGAGCAGGTCGGCGGCACGCTGCTCGAGCATGCACGGTCCGCACCTGCGGCCGAACGGGCTGTCTTCACGCCCACACCGCACGCACGCGTACCTGGGTTTGTTGCCGGTGCACGTCGCGCACGCCGGGCGGCCGTGGTCGTCGTAGAACGCCAACACCTTGATCCCGCCACATCCCGGGCAGGTGGTGGCGGTGCGTGCGAACCGCAGCTCGCAGGTCCCGCACACAGGCTTGTCCAGGATCAGCCGGGAGCACTGCTTCTGCTGACCGCAGTGGGCGCACGCGGTCAGTGGCCGGGGCTCCCGAGCGCTCATGCCCCCTCGTGCGGGCGGCGAATCTTGGCCCGGATCGGGCGCAGGTCGCCGATGCCCGGGCCGGATTCGGTGCCGGTCTTGGCGACCTTGACCGTTTCGACCACGGGCTGGAGCAGGTCGTTGGGCTGGCAGTCCAGGATGTCGCACAGGGCTGCGAGGATCTCCATGTTCAGCCGTTGCGGGGTCTTGGTGACCAGTCGGTAGACGTGTTCGCGCGACAGGCTCACCCCCCGTTCGGCCAGCAAGGGGACGAGCTCACTGGTCTGGTAGATCGCCCTGCTGGCCATCACCTGGCGCAGGTTCCACTGCATCGCGAGACGTCTGGTCATCACTGGTCCTCCTTGCCGTTGGGTGCATAGACGCGTTTGAGCGCGGCCTGCAGGGTCTTGTTCTTGAAGTCGTTGCTGACCGAGGTGTAGATCGCTGTGGTCGAGGCGAAGGCGTGACCGACCTGCTCTTGGACGAACCGTTCGGGGTAGCCGAACTCGACCAGATGGGTCACGTAGGAGTGCCGCAGGCAGTGCAGGCTCAGGTCCTTATCGAGGCCGACCTCGGTTCGGAGCTGGGCGAATCGTTCGTCGAAGTAGCGCAGCGACACCCGGGTCAGCCGCTCGGTGACCCACAACGCGGGATGGTCGGCGACGTCGTACAGCGGCCGCGCCGCCTCCACCCACTGGCGCAAACCGGCCACGGCCCAGTCGAACTCCGGGACCGCCAACACCGTTCGCCGGCGTGGGATCCCGCCGCGGACCGCCTTGCCGTAACGCACATGCAGCGAACCGTACGTGCCCCACTCGCGCACGTGCGGGTTCGGGCGCAGGTCGGCCACATCCAGGCGGCACAGCTCATTGCGACGCAACCCGAACGCGTACGCGGTCTTGAAGACCTGCGCGTCGCGTAGCGCACCCAAGGACCCCTTGCGCCCGGATCCGGCGATCCGCTCGACCCGGTCGTCGAGGTAGTCGAACAGCTGCTCCAGCTCGTTGTACGTCAATGGTCGACGTCCCGGCCGGCCTTCGTACGCGTTCAGATGCGCGACGGTGTTCCACTCATGGCACACCTGAGCGGGGACCTGGTCGAACCGGTCCCGGCACACCTTTGGCCACTCGTAGCGGGCATCGGTGAGGTAGTCACCGAACATCCGCAACGACAAGTGATACCCCCGAATCGTCGACGGCGACCGCCGGTCACGCCCTGACGTCAACGAAACGGTGAAGTCCTCGACGTCACCAGGGCCCCAGGTCCACGGGTAGGACTCGGCGAAATCGGCGAACCGCCGGACCAGTCGCAACCGGTCCGCGATGGTCTTCTCACCCAACAACCGGGACTTCTGCTGACGCGCCCAACCCGTCAGCATCGCCTCAAAGACCGCCGACTCCTGGTCCAGATGGACGACACCGGAGACCAGCACCAGCCCTGCCGAGCCCGGCATGTCGACCACGAAACCCCAACCTAGCCTGTTGTCTTAAACGCCATATTGTTGCGGTTAAGGTAACAGAGACGAGGCCCTGCAGGTCAGCCGAACGACCCCGAGGGTCGTCGGCATCGATAAATCCCCTGATCACGCCCTACCTGTTACATCTGGTGCGATAAAGCCCGCTCCCACCTCGCGTGCCAGACGTGTGAAAGTTGGTACTTGTCTGGAGGACGGGACTTGGGGAATGTTGTGTCCGATGAGGTCGCGACATCTGGACCATGATGCGAGGCGTTCTGCGAAGTCCAGGCTTTCGTTGCGAGTTCATGCCGGGGGTCGCCTGATTTGGAGGGAAGGATTCTGTGGAATGACGGCGCCAGCGGTTCACAAGCTAAAGCTGTCGCACGCGAGGCGAGATTCGGATTGGCTGCGCCCTCGATCGCGCGCCAGCTACAAGTGCCGGTTTGTTGGCCTACTCCCAGTCCTTGCCGACCGCGACTGCCCACCCAGTGCGCACGGCCTCCAAAGCCTCGGCTGCGGTCACCTTGAGTCGGGTCTGCCCCCCGAGCTGCGCCTGCCATTCCACCGCCGACGGTGCACGCTGGAACATCCATGACCGGGGCGGGCTACTGGTCGATCCATGTCTGGCGAACAGGGCGGCCGACTCAGGATTCAACGCGCCGACCTTGTCCAGTGCCCACAGGTCGTATAGATCTCGCGCTGCGCCGCGATCCACCCAGGCGGCCGTCTTCCACCCCGCGAACGACAACAACGTAGGCACCCGCAGGATGGCCGGTGGCGCGTCGCGGTACCGCTGCTCGATCTCGCGAGTCTCTGTTGGCCACGGTTCGTAGCCCGCGCCGCGCAGCAACTGAATCTGGATTGCGATGCCGTCCGCTGTGACCGCGACGGCTGGGTCGACGTCAGAGTTCCGCGACCATCCTGGCGACCACGCGATTCGGCCGTGTGTCCGGGCGAGGGCGGAGCTGACCTCCTTGAGAAGAACGTCGGAGAGGCCGTCTCGGTGGTCGACCGCAATCAGGTCGATGTCCTCGCTCAGTCTCTGGTCGAGCAGGTAGGTCCGGCCGAGTGCGGTGCCCCCGAAGAAGATGAGCTCTTCACGATGGTGTCGGCTCAGGGCTGCCAAGATGTGCGAGATTGCGTGGTCTCGTCGCACCTGCGCCTCGGCAACACCGAAGGTCGCCATGACCTCCGCGAGGTCATCCGGCTGTAACCCGAAGGGCTGCGTCATCGGGCTGCCCTTCGAACTCGAGTCAGGGCCGCCCTCAGTCGCTGTTGACCGGCGAGGCGTTCGAGTGTCTCCTCGCTGCAGCGCGGCAGCAGCGCCACGATGGCAGCGTGTGCTTCCTCAGCCACATGGCCGAGGTTTGGCCGGTGCGCGAGATCGAGGACCGTCTGCTCGGCCGTGGTCACCAGACACTGGCCCAGATCGGTGGTCATCAGCTCGGCATCGAGGACGTCAGTGTCCCGTTGGACGAAGTGAACCAGGCCGTCTCGGTCGCGCAGCACGATATCTCGACGGTCACCGGCCACGGCCACGATCGCAATGCCCAGAGCGCGCGGCACGACGTTGTGCAGCCGTCCCGCGCTGATGCCCATCAGCACCGCTCGCCCTGCACCGAGCGCTGCCGTCGCAACCCCGGCGGCCGCCGCTTCGATAGTCGGTCTCCAGTCGGTGCCGATGCGCTCCTGGGGCACGACGACGTAGTAACCGACGGACACCTTGTGCAGCAGCCCGAGTCGCTCCAGTCGGACCATCTGTGTTCCCGGATGTGCGTACACGGTGGCCGCGTCGGCGGTGCGGACCGTGCGCATGGGAGCCTGAGCAAACTCGACCGGGAGGCCGGTGCGCCGTTTCGCCGTCGCTTTCACCCTCGACCTCGATTCCAGTGCGTTCTTGACTCAGTAAGAGTATACATCGCACTGGAACTAACAGCCGCAGCTAAGGGTCCCGGACAGATGGGCAAGTGCCGCCAAGACGTCGTCATCCACAGGCCTGGCGGGATCGAGTCGGCCTTCCACAGATTCTCCGTCGGTCCTTCCCCAATCGTCGGCCGGGGCGCAGGTTCAGAAACGAACAGTTGAGATCGGCACGCCTTGCGCTGTTGGATCTCCTCGGCGGCGACCCGGCTTCTGGGCCGTGAGATACGAACACCCAACGCGAGGGCGTCTCGCAGGCAGGGACGCATAGTGACCCAGGCGCTCGGTAGCCCGGTTAGGACACCCGTGAACGAGGAGGAGCCACCATGGAGAAACTGTTGTACCGGGTCACTGAAACTGCGGAGATGCTCGGCCTCAGCCGATCCAAGGTCTACGTCCTGATCCAAGCAGGCGTGCTGCCATCGGTCCGGGTTGACGGCTCGCGTCGGATCAGGGCTGAGGACCTGCGCGCCTACGTCGCTGCTCTATCCAGCGCCGCGTAGTGCCCAAGCTGAAGGATGGACTGGTCAAGCGCGGGTCGACGTGGTCGTACGTTATCCGCGTCCCAGATCCGACCACCGGTCGGAGCAGGCCGCTCTGGGTGGGCGGCTATCCAACCGAGAGTGCGGCGAAGATCGCCCGCGACGAGGCCCGCTACCTGGCCAGGCGCGGCGAGCTGGTGGAGAGGAGCCAGGTCACCCTCGAGGCGTACCTGACCAGATGGCTCGACGAGCACGCTATGACGGTCAAGGCCAAGACCATCAGTGGCTATCGCGAGGCTCTCACGGGGTATGTAGTCCCGCGCATCGGCAGAATCAAGCTGCAAAGTATCCAGCCCGCCACGCTGACCACGCTGTACCGCGAGCTCGCCATCTCCGGGGGTCGAGAAGGTCGGCCACTATCGCCAGGAACGATCCGTCAGGTTCATCGAGCTCTTCGCAAGGCGCTCAACGATGCCGTTGAGAACGATCGGCTGATCCCGAACAACCCGGCGTTGCGGACCAAGATCCCGAGACTCAAGCCGTCCACGCCCGGGCAAGTCTGGACAATGGCGCACCTGCGGATTTTCCTGGCGTCCATCCGGACGCATCGGCTCTACGCCTTCTTTCATCTCGCGGCATACACCGGTGCTCGTCGAGGCGAGCTGCTCGCCCTGCGCTGGTCGGAGGTCAACCTTCGCAAGGGAACCGTCACACTGAAAGCCTCGACCGATGTGATCGACCGCGAGCGAGTGACTGACACTCCCAAGAGCGGACGATCGCGCACCATCGCCATCGACCCCCAGACCGTTGCGTTGCTGGGCGAGCACCGCCGTCAGCAGGACGAGGAGCGGGACCGGCTCGGTCCGGCGTACATGGACGCGGACGACTATGTCTTCACTCGAGAGGACGGTCAGCAGCTGTACCCGAGCACCGTCACCCAGCTGATGAGCCGTTTCATCCGTGACCACAATGAGCCGCACCAACCCGGTCGGCGCGGCCATCCTCGCGAGACCCTGCCGCCCCCCGAGATCCTTCTCCCACCGGCCCGCCTGCACGACCTGCGGCATCTGCACGCCACCACTCTGCTCAGGGCGGGTGAGGCGGTGCACGTGGTGTCGAACCGTCTGGGGCACGCCGACCCGGCAATCACCCTCAGGGTCTACGCCCACGTCATCAACGAGAGCTCACCCCTTCCGGCGATGGCCTTCGCCGAGGCCGTCGCCCGGCTGGACCACGAGGACGACGCGGACGATGTGGATAACGCGGACCGCGATGAGTGATGTCACGATGGCTTAACAAGCTCGCGGCGAAGCGCCTGCCAGCCGCCTCGGTTAGCTCCCCCTGTTAGCAAGGGTGTTAGCAAACCACCGAAGAGAGGTCTACCCCGCTCCTCGACACACGCCAACCAGGGCGCTGACCTGCGGAAATACCAGAGCCGACGGGGGGACTCGAACCCCCAACCCCCTGTTTACAAGACAGGTGCGCTGCCAATTGCGCCACGTCGGCGAACCACCGCCGTGAGTCTCCTCAGCGACAAGCAGGACTGCGAAATCGTACCCGTTTCAGGGCGGACCCCAGGACTGGCATCAGATCGCCGCGGCGTGGCCTCAGCCCTAGTGCGAGTTGAGGTATGCCTGCAACGCGGACACGGTGTGCGTGCTCAGGTGTCGCGCACCGTCCTGGTGAGCGCCGATCTTGATCTGAATGGCACGGATGGTCAGCGGGCCAATGGCTCCGTCTGGTGTGGCGCCAACCTTGCGCTGCAAGGCCTTCGCAGTCGTCCGACCGAGGAGCCCGTTCGCAGGGACGCCCACCCAGCGCTGGATGGCACGGGTGGTCAGGGGGCCCAACGCGCCGTCGACCGCGAGCTTTGTGGACACTGCCACGGCCTTACGGGTGGTCGAGCGCGACACGGTCGTCGAACGCGAGACCGCTACGACGCTCGCCGCCGCGCCCGAGGGCGTGGGCACCGCTGATGCAGCCCCGTTGGCGCGAGTGAGTCCAGCGCGTGCGCCGCAGGTGGGCCAGGCACCGGGTCCCTGAGATACGAGGACCTGCTGGGCGGTGAGGATCTGCTCCGCCTTGGTTGCCTGGTCGGCGCGTGCCGCGAAGATGGTGCCGCCGGACGACTTCCAGGTCGAGGACGAGAACTGGAGCCCGCCGTAGTAACCGTTGCCGGTGTTGATGGCCCAGTTGCCACCACTTTCGCAAGCGGCCACGGCGTCCCACACGGAAACCGTCGCGTTGGCGGGGGCGCTCAGGGCGACACCGGTGACCAGGGTCGCCGACCCGGCAATGGCAGCGCCGGTGATCCGGTTGCGCAAGGGGCGAGTGGCGCGTGGCGCAGCGTGCTTGGGGGCGTAGTACAAGACGGAGTCCTCTCCTGACGGGCGCCGGAGAGGTCAGCTGTCGGGTTCGGGCTGTCAGGTGCCCGGCCGGCGTACCGGCTTCACCCCAAGAGCCGGCTCGAGCCGACTCACAATTGGGTCCCCCACCCTCGTCCATGTCCGGGGATCTCCCGGTCAGTGTCCGCCGACGAGGTTTGGCGCTGCGGACACACGTTGCGTGTGATGGCGATATGCAGTTGTCAGCTTCGTCACGAAGGCTTTGTCACGAAGGCGAGACGCTACGGGACACTCTATGGGAGAACAAGCCCCACGTATGCCGGATCACCGGCACATCGCGCGCAGTCTGGGGAGGTCATCTGAGCCAGGCCCACAGGTCCGGCCACCCGCCTCGCGGCCAGGGCCAGAGGTCCGGCTGCCCGTGGCGCAGCCAGGCCCACACCCCGAGCCCGACCCCCAGAAGAAACAGAGCGCCCACGACGATGTCGGTCATGGTCTTGCCCGGCACCATCCCCCTGATCAGGCTGCGGGACCCGCGCCGCAGGGACGCGCCGCCCGGTCCCCACCACGCCAGCAGCAGTCCGATCAAGCCACCCACGACAAGCGGGAGTGACGTGGCGGGCTGTGGGTCGCCGCCGGACCAGGGCTCGAGCGCCAATGCCGCGGAGAAGGTCGAGGCGATCGCGATGACCGCCGGGAGCACCAGTGCTATGACAGTGGCGGAGGCCGCGACCGCGACGTGCCATGGACTGAGGACGACCGCAAGGGGGACGTCACGTCGTCGCCGTCCGCTCGCGTATCGACGCAGCACCACCGATGTGAGCGAACGATCCGCGAAGCGGGCACACCACGACCACAAGACGATCAGCCCGATGGCCACCAGGGGCCAGATCGCAGCAACGCCGAGCACTGCCGCCATCAGCACCAACAGCGTCCCGACGCGAGCCGGCCGTCCGATCCGCGGGTCCGGTTGACGGGGCTGATTCTCCAGATCCGCCGGCCAGTCCTCATCCTGCTGCCACTCCTCTGGAGCGACCCGGGGTTCACCCTCCAGCGGCGACAGCTCGGCGACGAGGTTGGGGAAGGAGACGGGGAAGGAGAGCGTGAGGGGAGTGCCCGCGGCATACCGGTCAAGAGCGTCGATGATCTCATCGACGTGAGGACGGACCCCGGCGATCGGCGAGAGGGCAGCCTGCAGCAGGGGAGACAGCCATTCGTCCACGCCAGATAGATCCGCCTGCCCGCGGCGGACCCGGTCGAGGACAACATCCATCGGCCCGCGCCCGAACGGCGGCGCACCGGAGGCGGCGAACGCGAGCGTGGCGGCCCAGCCCCACCAGTCCGTCGCCTCCGTGACCGGTGCGCCCTCGACAACCTCCGGGGACAGATAGCCCGGCGTCCCCATCACGAGACCGGTCATCGTTAGCCGGATGTCGTCGGCAACGTGCGCGATGCCGAAGTCGATGACGACCGGATCCCCATCAAGGAGAAGGACATTGGCGGGCTTGAGGTCTCTGTGGATCACGCCGGCGCCGTGGATCGCCTCCAGGGCCTGCAGGAGCCCGCGGCCCAGACGCAACAGCGACTCACCCTGCAGCGGCCCGTCGTCGGCGACGACTCGGTCGAGCGAGGGGCCGGGCACGTACCTGGTCACGATGTAGGGCCGAGGTCCCTCGGTGTCGGCGTCGAGAACGGACGCCACACGGGCGTCCTGTACCCGGGCCAGCGTCTCAACCTCGCGTTTCAGGCGGCTGCGTGCCTCACTGTCATGAGCGATGTGCTCACGCAGCACCTTGATGGCCACCGCACGCCCTGACTGGTCGAGCGCGAGGTGAACGATGCCCATGCCGCCCTCGCCGAGCTGCTCGATCAGCCGGTAAGGCCCGATCCACTGGGCAGGAACCGGCAGGAATCGGCCCGCTTCGCCGTCCCGCATCAGCCCCGCCGTCATAACCCTACGGTATGCCGTGACGGCGGCTTCTCAGCGCAGCAGCACGCACCCTGACGCGTCGTGATCGAGCCGCCAGGTCCGGGCGCCGGCGACTACTGCTGGATGTAGTCGACCAGGTGGTCCCGTTCGGTCTGAAGCTCGGCGATCCGCCACTTGACGATGTCCCCGATGCTGACGATCGCCACGAGCTTGCCGTCGATGACGACGGGGACGTGACGGATGCGGAGATCGGTCATGGTTCGGGCCAGGTCCTCGGTGGCATCCTCAGGCGTGCAGGTGTGGACATCGGTGGTCATGATGCTGGCGACGGTCTGGTCGAGTACGCCTGCGCCGGTCGTCCGAAGGTGACGCACCACGTCGCGCTCACTCACGATTCCCGTCACCGCCGAGCCATCGTCGCTGACCACCAGCGCACCGATGTTGTGCTCTTCGAGGATCTCCAGCAGCCGTAGGACGGTCGCATCGGAGCTCACGGTCACCACGAGGTCGCCTTTGCGACGGATCACGTCTGAGATTCGCATACTCCGACCGTAGTCATCCTCTGCCGCTCTCGCCAGAGGATGACCACGCGACTCGGGTGTCGACCGAGCCCGTCGGTAGGCTGGCAACAGACCCCCAAGACAGGAGCTGATCACGCGTGACCGTTGCCGGACCGACTTTCGACCTGGTGGTTGCCGCAAACCGCCTCCCCGTTGACCTCGTAGTCGACGCTCACGGCGAGGGCACCTGGCAGCGCAGTCCTGGCGGATTGGTGTCAGCGATGGAGTCGGTCATGGCAGGCCGGGACGCGGCGTGGGTCGGCTGGGCCGGCGAGCCAGGCACCGCCCCTGAGCCGTTCCACCAGGGCAACCTCTACCTGCATCCGGTGAGCCTGACCTACGCTGAGATCGAGGAGTACTACGAAGGTTTCAGCAACGACACGCTCTGGCCGATCTACCACGACGTGATCGTCCAGGCGACGTTCCACCGCACCTGGTGGAACACCTACCGGGCGATCAACCATCGCTTCGCGCAGGCCATCGCCGCTGTAGCCGCGCAGGGGGCCACCGTCTGGGTTCATGACTACCAGCTGCAGCTGGTGCCGGCGATGTTGCGAGCGATCCGGCCCGACCTGCGCATCGGATGGTTCAACCACATACCCTTCCCGCCGGTCGAGCTCTTCGCCCAGCTTCCATGGCGGCGGGCGCTGATTGAGGGGCTGCTGGGCGCGGACTTCCTGGGCTTCCAGCGCACCGCCGACGCTGAGAACTTCCTGCGGGCCTGCCGCCGGCTGCTTGGCATGTCGACCAAGGGCGACACCGTGACGTTCACGCCCCCCGGTGACGACCCGGCACGACGAACGGTGCGGGCCAGCGCCATCCCGATCTCGGTGGACTTCAAGGGCCTCTCGGCACTGGCCCGCACCCCCGGGGTCCTCGCCCGGGCGGCCGAGATCCGTGCCTCGCTGGGCGACCCGGAGATCCTCATGCTGGGCGTCGACCGGCTCGACTACACCAAGGGCATACGGCACCGGCTGAAGGCCTATGGAGAGCTCCTGCAGGACAAGGCACTGGCCCCGCCCAACGTGACGCTGATGCAGGTTGCGACGCCGAGCCGAGGGCGCGTGGACGCCTACCGCGTGCTGCGCGAGGAGGTGGAGCGCACGGTCGGGCAGATCAACGGCGAGTATTCCGTTCTCGGCTCGACCGCGATCCACTACCTGCACCATTCCTATCCCCGTGAAGAGATGGCCGCGATGTTCGTGGCCGCGGACATCATGCTCGTGACGCCGCTGCGTGATGGCATGAACCTGGTCGCCAAGGAGTACGTCAGCTGCCGCAACGATCTTGGTGGCGCGCTGGTGCTGTCCGAGTTCACCGGTGCCTGGCATGAGCTGCATCAGGCTTTCATCTGCAACCCGCACGACATCGAGGGCGTCAAGCAGACGATCATGCGCGCGATCATGACCCCCGAGGACGAGCGGCGCCGCCGGATGAAGGCGATGCGCAAGCGTGTCGCTGACCACGATGTGCAGCGGTGGGCATCCCGCTACCTCACGGCACTCGCGGCGGCGCCGTCAAAACCGCACCGGCCGACCAGGGCCAGCGAAGAGGAGCTACTCGCCGTCGAACGTGCCAACCGGGCCAACCTCCGGGCGTCCGACAGAGCCTCAGAGCGGATCGGCAGTTGACCGGGGTGGACGAGGACCTGCGTATCGCGCTCGCCGCCTTCGCTGCCCGGCCCCGAGTCCTCGTGGCTCTCGACTTCGACGGCACACTCGCCCCCTTCGTCACCGACCCCCTGCAAGCCAGGGCCGTGCCCGGTGGTCTCGAGGCCTTGCGCGATGCAGCAGCCCTGGGCGGAGTCACCACGGCGGTCGTGTCGGGGCGTGACCTCGCGACCCTGGCCATGCTGACCGGCATTGGTCCAGACGATGACATCACCCTGATCGGCAGCCACGGCGCCCAGACCAGCCGCGGGGACCGGGCCGAGCTCGTGTCGGCCGCCGGTGCCGCCTTCCTCGACGATGCCGCGGTGGCTCTGCTGGAGACCTTGCGTGACGAGCTTGAGGTGATCAGATCCCGTTACCCCGCAGTGCGACTGGAGTACAAACCTGCCGCTGTCGTGCTTCATACCCGGGGCGTCGAGCCGTCGACGGCCGACGCCGCCACCAAGGCCGCACACGAGGCGGGGCGACGGCATGCGGGGGTGCATGTCATGCCCGGCAAAGAGGTCGTCGAGCTGTCTGTGTCCGCGGCGGACAAAGGAAGCACGCTGGCCGACCTGGCGCGAGCGTCAAGCTCGGACGCGACTCTCTACGTTGGGGACGACGTGACAGATGAGCGAGCATTCGCCGCGCTCGATCCCCCGTCCGGTGACCTGACCGTCAAGGTTGGCACCGGCGAAACCGTTGCCGTGCAACGGGTCCCAGACCCCGAGGCCGTCGTCGAGCTGCTCAAGCTGTTCGTCGACGTGCGGCGCCTGCAAGGCTGACGCTGCTCGTCAAACAGTCCGCAGCCAGCTCCCGAGGCACCGCACCGGCTATGTTGCGCGAGGTACCGCACCTGTGGATCCACGCACGACCAGCTCTGGGCGGAAGATGTACTCGGCGCGAGGTACAGAGTCGCCGTGGATCTGGTCCAGCAGCGCGCGGACGGCGGCCTCGCTCATCGCCTGGACGCTCTGACGCACGGTGGTCAGTGGCGGGTCGGTGAAAGCGATCAGGGTCGAGTCGTCATAGCCGACGACGGACAGGTCGCGCGGCACCTGCAGCCCGCGAAGGCGAGCCGCACGAACGGCCCCCAGCGCCATCAGGTCTGAACCACACACGATCGCGGTGACGCCTTTGTCGATCAGTCGCTCCGCCGCCGCCGCTCCGCCCTCGACGGTGAACATCGTGCGCTCGATCAGATCCTCGACGTCGGCGCGACCCAGAAGGGTCACCATCGCGTTGCGGAAGCCGATGATCTTGCGGATGACCGGCACGTAGCGGTCCTGCCCCACGGCGAGCCCGATGTCCTTGTGCCCCAGTGCAACCAGGTGGCTGAGGGCCAGGTCCATAGCGGCCACATCGTCGTTGGAGATGAACGGTGCGTCCACGCCCTCGATGTAGCCGTTGATCAGCACGATCGGCAGTCCGCGCTCGCGCAGAGCCACGTAGCGCTGGGGGTCGCTGGTCGAGTCCGCGTGCAGACCGCTCACGTAGATGATCCCCGCCACGCCACGATCGAGCAGCATCGTCACGTAGTCGTCCTCATGCACTCCGCCGGGTGTCTGGGTGCACAAGACGGGGGTGAAGCCCTGGCGCGCCAATGCGGTCTCGATGATCTGGGCGAAGGCAGGAAAGATGGGGTTGGTCAGCTCGGGCATGACCAACCCGACAAGTCCCGCGCTCTTGCGTCGCAGACGACTCGGCCGGTCATAGCC
>JBBRWQ010000060.1:0-20522 GCA_038249115.1 Actinomycetales bacterium | reverse complement strand
CGCCAACAACCTCGACGTCATCGACACCATCCCGGACAACGCCCTGGCCAGTTTCGAGAGCGACCTCGGCGACCGGGCCATCAACCAGGCAGCCGGTGTCTTCCAGGCCTTCGACTTCCCGCTGTACCAGCCTGAGTGGAAGGGCGACAACGCCAAGAAGGTTCGCCAGGCGATCTCCATGGCGATCAACCGCAAGCAGATCACCGACACGATCTTCCAGGGCACCCGCACCCCGGCCAACGACTTCTCGTCGCCGGTCGTGTCGGGCTACGACCCTTCGATCTGCGGCGAGGTCTGCGTGTTCGACGCAGCCAAGGCGAAGGCCAAGCTGGCCGAGGCCGGTGGCTTCACCGGCAAGCTCGAGATCGCCTACAACGCGGACGGCGGCCACAAGTCGTGGGTCGACGCAGTCTGCAACAGCATCAAGAACACCCTCGCGATCGACTGCGCCGGCAAGTCCTACCCGGACTTCAAGTCCCTGCGTGACCCGATCACCAAGGGTGTTATGAAGACCGCCTTCCGTGCGGGCTGGCAGATGGACTACCCGGCCCTGGAGAACTTCTTGGCACCGCTCTACGCCAAGGGCGCCGGCTCGAACGACTCGCACTACGACAACCCCGCATTTGACGCTCTGCTCAAGCAGGGTGACACGGCCAAGAGCCTGGATGAGAGCATCAAGTTCTTCCAGGACGCTGAGAGGCTTCTGGTCCAGGACATGCCGTCCATCCCCCTGTGGTACTCCAACACGACCGGTGGGTACTCCGAGAAGGTCTCGAACGTGAAGTTCGATGTCTTCGGCGTGCCGATCTACACCGAAATCACCAAGAAGTAATCACCACAAAGTAGCCGGCGGGTAACCCTCTGCTACTGCACTACCTGGTACCGCATTACCTGAGCCGGGGGCGCACCGCGCCCCCGGCTCAGGGATGCTCCCGCAGTGCGGATCTGTCCACCTATGGGCATCTGACCACCTATGGGATCATCGGGGCTGGTACCAGCCCCGATGATCCCGAACCTGCGATTACGTCGTAGTGTCATCCTTGATCCGGGTCGGGTCGAGCTACCGCAGGCCAGCGCAACCCCCTCACAGGGCCAACGAGATGTGTTTCATCAACTCGAGACAAGGAGGTCCGGGTGGGCATTTACGTCCTGCGCCGTCTGCTTCAGATGATCCCGGTTTTCTTCGGCGCCACGTTCCTCATCTTCTACCTAGTCCTGGGCATGCCCGGTGACCCGCTGGCCTCCATGTGCGGCGAGCGAGGGTGCGACCCGGCGACGGCAGCAGCACTGCGGACGCAGTTCCACATCGGCGAGCCGCTGTACTACCAGTACTACGAGTACATGAAGGGCATCGTGACCCTCGACTTCGGTGAGACGTTCAGTCGTCGGCCGGTCATCGACGTCATGCGTGACGCCTTCCCCATCACCATCCGGCTCGCCCTCGTGGCGTTCGCCATCGAGATGTTCGTCGGTATCCCACTGGGTCTGCTGGCCGGTCTGCGACGTGGCAAGCTCTTCGACAACAGCATCCTGCTGGGGACACTGCTCATCATCTCCATCCCCATCTTCGTCGTCGGCTTCCTGATGCAGTTCTACGTGGGTATCAAGCTCGGATGGTTCAGACCCACTGTCAGTGGTGAAGCCCCGTGGAACGAGCTGTTGTTACCTGGCATCGTCCTCGGGACGGTGTCCCTCGCCTACATCATGCGGCTGACCCGCACCTCGGTCGTCGAGAACATCCACGCGGACTATGTACGCACGGCGGTCGCGAAGGGCCTTCCCCGTCAGCGGGTCGTCACGGTGCACCTGCTGCGCAACTCGCTGATTCCGGTGGTGACGTACCTCGGCGCCGACCTCGGCGCGTTGATGGGCGGCGCGATCGTGACCGAGCGGATCTTCAACATTCACGGTGTCGGCGGCACGCTCTACCAGGCGATCAACCGCGGTGAGGCGCCTACCATCGTGTCGATCGTGACCATTCTGGTCATCGTGTTCCTGTTCGCCAACCTTCTCGTGGACCTTCTCTACGCCGTTCTCGACCCGAGGATCCGATATGACTGAGCCCCCGCACCCCACCGCCGTGGCGAATGACGTCGCGCTGGGAGCCTTGATGGAAGGCGTCGAACCAGACCCGGAAGACGTCGGAAAGCCGCGCAGCCTGTGGTCAGACGCATGGCACGACCTCCGCCGAAACCCCACGTTCGTGGTCTCGGCGTTGCTCATCCTGTTCCTGATCGTCGTGGCGGTAATGCCCTCCCTGTTCACGAGCACGGACCCAAAGTTCTGCGACCTTTCCCACTCCAATGAGGCCAGCGCCCCAGGGCACCCCATGGGATTCAACCGGCAGGGCTGTGACATCTACGCCAGAGTGATCTACGGCGCGCGGGCCTCGGTCATGGTCGGCGTCCTGGTCACCAGCGGGGTGGTCATCATCGGCGGAGTCATCGGGTCCCTCGCCGCGTTCTACGGCGGATTCCTCGACTCACTGCTGTCCCGGATCACCGACATCTTCTTCGCCATCCCGCTGCTGCTCTTCGCCATCGTCTTCCTGCAGGCCTTCCCCTTCCGCAACATCTGGACCGTTGTCGCCGCCATCATGATCCCCGGCTGGACCACTGTGGCCCGGATCATGAGGGGGTCGGTCCTCTCCGTGAAAGAGTCCGACTTCGTCACTGCAGCCCGAGCGCTCGGCGCCAGTGACATCCGGATCCTGCGCAGACACATCCTGCCCAACGCCATCGCACCGGTCATCGTCGTGGCAACCATCTCGCTCGGCCTGTACATCGTGCTCGAGGCGACGCTGTCCTACCTCGGCATCGGGCTTCCGGCGTCCACGGTCTCCTGGGGTGCGGACATCGACTCGGCCCAGTCGTCGCTGCGATCCGCCCCGCACGTGCTGCTCTACCCTTCAGTCGCGCTGTCGATCACCGTGCTCGCTTTCATGCTGCTCGGCGACGCGGTCCGCGACGCCCTCGACCCGAAGCTTCGGTGAAACCGCGATGACCCAGGACACGATCAACACGACCGGCTCCGCAGCCAACGTGCATGGCAGCCAGGACCTCCTTGGTCCGGTGCTCGATGTCGAGAACCTTCACGTCGAGTTCCGCACCCGCGACGGGGTGGCCAAGGCCGTCAGCGGCGTCAGCTTTGACCTTCAGCCCGGGGAGACCCTCGCCATCTTGGGTGAGTCCGGCTCCGGCAAGTCGGTGACCGCACAGGCCATCATGGGCATCCTCGATACACCCCCCGGCTACGTCACCCAAGGATCCGTTCGTTTCAGGGGCACCGACCTGCTGGCCCTCCCGGAGAAGGAACGGCGCCTCTACCGCGGCGAGAAGATCGCGATGATCTTCCAGGACGCGCTGTCCTCGCTGAACCCGGTCTACAGCGTCGGGTTCCAGATCGGCGAGATGTTCCGGGTGCATCGTGGAGCGTCCCGGGCTGACGCCAAGGCGAAGGCCATCGAGCTGATGGACCGCGTCCACATCCCGGCTGCCCGGCAGCGGGTCAACGACTTCCCGCACCAGTTCTCCGGCGGGATGCGGCAGCGCATCATGATCGCCATCGCCCTGTCTCTGGATCCTGACATCATCATCGCGGACGAGCCCACGACCGCCCTCGACGTCACCGTGCAGGCGCAGGTCATGCAGCTGCTCGCCGACCTGCAGGCGGAGAGCAAGATGGGCCTCATCCTGATCACCCACGACCTGGGGGTGGTCGCTGACGTCGCCGACAAGATCTCGGTGATGTATGCCGGCCGCCTGATCGAGCAGGCGCCGATCATCCCGCTCTACGGCAACCCCGCCCACCCCTACACAGAGCGGCTGCTGGCCGCTATCCCCCGGGTGGACCAGAAGGGTCAGGAGCTGTACACGATCAAGGGCATCCCGCCGAACCTGACCGACATCCCGGCCGGCTGTGCCTTCCACCCGCGCTGCCCCTACGCCCAACCCATCTGCTCCGAGCAGGTGCCGCCACTGGCGGAAGTCTCTGACGGCCGTCGCAGCGCATGCCACTTCTGGAAGGAGACCCTCGATGGAAGCCTCGAGATCCGATGAGCCGATCCTTGAGGTCCGGGGACTCGTCAAGCATTTCCCGCTGACCAAGGGCATCCTGTTCAAGAAGCAGATCGGTGCGGTGCAGGCCGTTGACGGTATCGACCTGAAGCTGTACAAGGGTGAGACCCTCGGAGTGGTCGGTGAGTCCGGCTGTGGCAAGTCCACGACCGCCCGACTGCTGATGCGCCTCGAACGACCGACCGCTGGCCAGATCCTGTTCCACGGTGAGGACATCGCCCAGCTGTCCGGCAAGGCGCTCAAAGCCGTCCGACGCAACATCCAGATCGTGCTACAGGACCCGTACTCGTCGCTGAACCCGCGGATGACGGTCGGCGACATCGTGGCTGAGCCGTTCCAGATCCACAAGGACGTCGCACCCAAGGGCAGTCAACGCAAGATGGTCCAGGAGCTACTGGAGGTGGTCGGCCTCAACCCCGAGCACATCCATCGCTACCCGCACCAGTTCTCCGGTGGTCAGCGGCAACGCATCGGCATCGCCCGGGGACTCGCCCTCCGTCCCGAGATCATCGTCTGTGATGAGCCTGTCTCGGCGCTCGACGTCTCCGTGCAGGCCCAGGTCATCAACCTCTTTGAAAAGCTCCAGGACGAGCTCGGGCTGTCCTACGTCTTCATCGCCCATGACCTGTCGGTCGTGCGACACATCTCTGACCGCGTTGCTGTCATGTACCTCGGCAAGGTCGTGGAAACCGGCAACGAGGAGCAGATCTACGAGCGACCGACGCACCCCTACACACAGGCGTTGCTGTCCGCCGTGCCCGTTCCCGATCCGACGTTGCGCGGTCACCGCGACCAGATCATGCTCGAGGGCGACGTGCCGAGTCCTGCCAATCCCCCATCCGGCTGCCGGTTCCGCACCCGCTGCTGGAAGGCTCAGGACATCTGCTCTGTGGACGAGCCCGAGCTGATCGTGCGCGAGGGTCTGGAACACCCGAGCGCCTGCCACTTCGCCGAGACCCGCACGGTCATCTCGAAACGTGTCGTGACCTGACCCAGCCACCCCGGTGGGCAGCTAGTCATGGTGCAGGACTAGTCACAGTGCGCACGCGCCGTCCCGCCGATGCGGGTGCCGTTTGTCTCACTCAGCGGCAGGTCGCCTGTCGCCTTCTTCGTTGTGGTCGTTCAGGTTCTTCTGGTCGTTCAGCCGCTGCACGATCTCCGCTGCGACGTCACGCGGTGCCCGGCCGGCCGTCTGCACACTCAAGGTTGCCAGCCGCTCGTAGGTTGGCCGTCGAGCGTCCATCATCCGGGTCCACTGCGCCCTGGGATTGAGCGCCAACAGCGGGCGGCTCCGGTCAAACCCCACCCGCTTGGCGGCGTCAGCGATCCCGACCTCGAGAAACACGACAGTGTGCCCGGCGAGTGCAGCCGACGTCACCGGGTCCATCACCGCGCCACCACCGAGCGCCAGCACGCCAGTGTGTGAGGCGAGCGACGACGCGACCTCGGCCCGCTCCAGCTCGCGGAACCTCGTCTCGCCCGCATCCATGAAGATGTCCGAGATCGACTGTCCTTGCTGGACTTCGATGGCGTGGTCGGTGTCATGAAGCTCGACGCCCAACAGCGTGGCGAGGACGCGCCCCACCGTTGTCTTGCCCGATCCGGGCGGGCCAATGAGAACCACGCAAGGGCGATTGCAGTCGAGGCCGCTCATCGTGGGCGTGGCGTCGCTCACCACGAGCGCAGCTGCTCGGGGATCGCGTCCAGATAGCCGCGGTGGTTCCGCGAGGTCTCTGCAACGCTGTCGCCACCGAACTTCTCGACGCATGCCTGGGCCAGGACCAGGGCAACCATCGCCTCGGCGACAACCCCGGCAGCCGGGACGGCACAGACGTCCGAGCGCTGATGGATGGCGGTCGCGGACTCCCCCGTGGCCAGGTCGACGGTGGCCAGAGCCCGGGGCACCGTGCTGATGGGCTTCATGGCCGCACGGACGCGCAGGACGTCACCGGTCGACATACCGCCCTCGGTGCCACCTGCCCGGCCGGTGCGTCGCCGGATCACACCGTCCTGGTCGCGGTCCATCTCGTCATGGGCAGCAGATCCGAGGCGAGTGGCGGTCAGGAACCCGTCGCCGACCTCGACGCCCTTGATCGCCTGGATGCCCATCAGCGCTGCCGCCAGCTGGGAGTCCAGGCGGCGATCCCAGTGGACGTGGGAGCCCAGCCCTGGCGGCAGCCCATAGGCGAGCACCTCCACGACTCCGCCGAGCGTGTCGCCGTCCTTCTTCGCCGCTTCCACCTCGGCCACCATGGCTGCCGAGCCCGCGAGGTCCAGTGTTCGTACCGGGTCGGCGTCGAGCGCCTCGACCTGATCCGGCCGCGGGAGCTCGGCGGACAGTCCGACGCCGGCCGTGCCGATGGCGACCGTGTGGGAGACGAGCGTGATCCCATAGGCCTGGTGCAGGAAGGCCGAGGCCACGGCTCCCAGGGCCACCCTGGCCGCGGTCTCACGCGCCGAGGCACGCTCGAGGACCGGGCGGGCATCGTCAAACCCGTACTTCTGCATGCCCACCAGGTCAGCATGGCCCGGACGTGGCCGGGTGAGCGGTTTGTTCCGTGCGATCTCCTGGGGTGCCCCGATATCGGCATCTGCGGCGAGGTCGGCGGCGGACACCGGGTCTGGGCTCATCACCGTCTCCCACTTGGCCCACTCGGAGTTGGCGATGCGGATCGCCAGCGGCGAGCCGATGGTCACGCCGTGACGGACTCCGCCCAGGAACTCCACGGCGTCCTGCTCGAACGTCATCCGTGCCCCGCGACCGAAGCCGAGCCGGCGCCGAGCGAGGGCCAGGGCAACGTCGGTGGTGGTGACCTCCACGCCTGCTGGGAGGCCTTCGAGCACAGCGATCAGGGCAGGGCCATGGGATTCACCGGCAGTCAACCAACGCAGCATGGCGAAATCCTGTCACAACGCAGACGCACGGCCTGTCAACCAGTGATCAATATGACCGGAAAGATCAGCGCCACCCACGCCCCTAGGATCATCGACGGGCCGAAGGCGATGGACGAGGAACGGCTTGTACGCCTGAGAAGAAGCAGGATCAGGGCGATGAACCCACCGATGATGAAGGCAGCGAGCACCGAGACGATCGCCGGGCTCCAGCCGAGCCATCCCAGCAGCAGGCCCAGGACGCCGGCGAGCTTGACGTCCCCGAAGCCGAGTCCCCCACCCCCGGGCGAGATCAAGGCCAGCACAAGATAGCCCACGAACAGCGCAAGCCCGGCCAGCATCCCCCGCAGCAGCGCATCCCACTGGCCCGTCACCACGGTGGGCACGAACAACAGCACGACCACGATCGGGTAGGACGGAAGCACGATCAGGTCGGGCAAGCGATGCACGTCCAGGTCGATCAGCGTGAGCGCCGCCCCGATGGCACCGAGATACAGGTATGCCGGAAGCAGGGACCACTGCGCTTGGCCGCCGATACGAAACGTCAGGCTGGCCCAGGTCACTGCCACCGCGACGGCCAGCCACCAGGAATGGCGTGGCAATGGCCGATCGCGCTCTTCTGGGCGGCGATAGGTCACGTCAGCCAACACCCTGGTCAACCATGCGCCCACAACTGCGCCCAGCAGTCCCATCACGACGACCGCCCACCAGGCACCCACCTGCGGCGGCAGCACAAGAGTCATCGCGACGTCATCGCGGCCAGCCCTGCGGCCCGCATCTGCTCAACCGGCGCGAGCAGTCCGGTCATGAGATGCACCTGCTCAGCCGCCTGATGGAGCAGCATCTCGAATCCGGACACCACCCTTGCCCCTGCATCGGCGAAGGTTCGGGCCAACGGTGACGGCCACCCTGCGTAGACCACGTCCAGCAGCAGGTGATCAGGCATCCGCAGACCCTTGGGCAACAACAGGTTGGCCAAAGCGCTGGCAGACAATGCATTCTCAGGCAGCGTGCTGATGACCAGCTGGCTCTCACCGACCCGGCTGCCGATCTCTCGCAGCCCCACGACCTCGACCTCAAGCCCGGCACGTCGCGCCTGTTCCAGGGTCTCGCGCCGGGCCTCAGAGCGCACCGCAAAGGTCACCTTTGGGCACCCCAGCGCCGCCAGCCCGGCCACGACGGACCGTGCCGTCGCCCCCGAACCAAGGACGATGACACTGTCAACGTGCCCGACGCCGGCCTCGCGCAGAGCCTGCGAAACGCCATACACATCAGTGTTGTCGCCGTTCCATCCGCCATCGGGACGGCGGACGAGCGTGTTGATGGCGCCGACCTCGCGGGCCAGGTCAGAGACCTCGTCGGCCACCTCGGAGGCGACCTCCTTCAGCGGCATGGTCAGCGACAGACCCGCCCACTCCGGACCCAGCCGGCTGACGAACCCGCCCAGCTCCGAGGCTCCTACCTCATGGATTCCGTAGACCCAGTCGCTCAGACCCAGGGCGCGGTAGGCCGCCTCGTGCAGCGTCGGAGAGAGTGAGTGGTCGATCGGCGAGCCCAGAACGGCGGCGCGCCGGATGTCTGAAGTCAGCATTTGCCCGGGTGGTCCGAGCACCACTTCTGGAACAGCGCCACGTTGGCCGCGTGACCGGCGGCATCGACGGCGAATCTCGTCTCCCCCGTCTCAGGGTTCACTGCGACGAAGTACAGCCAGGGGCCGGCCGCGGGACCCACCGCGGCCTTCATGGCCGACAACCCGGGGCTGTTGATCGGGCCGGGCGGAAGGCCGGCGAACAGGTAGGTGTTGTAGGGGCTCTTGCTCGCCCTTTCGGCGCCGGTTGTGCCTGCATTGCCGCGACGTTGCGCAATGAAATGAACGGTCGAGTCCATCTGAAGCAGCATCGGTTTGGCCAGACGGTTCTCGATGACGCGTGCCACCTTCGGGCGGTCGGCGCTGGCACTTACCTCACCCTCGACGATGCTGGCGATGGTGAGCACCCGCTGCATCCGGTCGGGGGTCACGCCGAGCTTGCCGAGCTCCTCGAGCGACTTGGCCACCATGGTGTGCAGCTGCTCAGCAGCCGAGGTGCTCGACTCGAACTCGTATGTCGACGGGAACAGGTAGCCCTCAGCATTGCCCATGGCGACGGTCGGCAGACCGAGCGCCGCGGGGTCCTTCAACGCCGCGGTGTAGTCGGCAAGCGGCCGGCCGGTGCCGGCAGAAAGATCGCGGATGACCTCGGAGACCCATAGGCCCTCGCGGACGGTGACCCGCGGAACGGTGCGGTTCGCCGGGTCCAGCAACATCGCGAGCGCCGACGCCGCGCTCATGCGGGAATGCAGGGTGTATGTGCCCGGCTGGATCGAACCCGAGCGCTGGTCTCTGGCAGCAGCATCGGTGAATGCTTTGGTCGTCTTGACCACTCCAGCCTTCTCAAGCGCCGTAGCGATGGTCCGGCCGGCATCGCCGGCCAGCACCTCGACGGTCACGGTACCCGTCCCTGCCCCGACGTAGTCGTTGCTTGCAGTGAGGCTTGATATGAGCGGCCGCAGCCCAAGGACCGCAGCAGCCCCCGCGCCGGCAACCAGAGCCAACGCCACGATCATCACCAGCAACCGGCGTCTGCCGTTGCGACGGCGACGCCGAGCCCGTCGACTCTCATCGGTTCGACGCGTCGGTGCCACGTCCGCCACACCTGCGGGGGACTCAGCCGAGGCGCGACCAGGAGCTTCTTCGCGGTTGCGTGCATGGTCATCGTCTGCAAGGACTTCGTCTGCGGGATCATCGGGTGCCGGGTCACCGAAGATCGACGCGTCAAGACGGCGCTTCTTCACAGCTGGGAACCCCCGGCTTTCGTCCGCGGCGCCCGCGCCTTTCGTTGTCCCACGACCTCTCCGGCTGCACTGCCCGACAACCTCTCAGCGTCGAGGGCCGCCTGCAGGATGAGGACGGCGGCCGCCTGGTCCACGACCACCCGCTGAGCCCGGCCGGTCATGCCGGTATCGCGAAGCTGGCGGTGGGCGTCGATGGTCGTCAGGCGCTCGTCGATCAGCCGCACGGGGGTTGGTGAGATTCGGGCGGCCAGGGTGACAGCATAGGATCTGACGCTCTGGGCGGCCGGGCCTTCACCCCCTGACAGCGAACGCGGCAGACCGACGACCACCTCGAGGACGTGCCGTTCGAGCACCGCATCCGCGATCACGTCCAGATCGGCGCCAGACGCCAGATCACGCGCGATGGTCGCGACCGGCGTGGCGAGGACTCCACTGGGATCGCTGGCCGCAAGACCAACGCGGACACTGCCCACGTCAACTCCCAACCGAATCCCTTGGCGCATGGCTCAGCGCCCTGCCGTGACACGTTCGCCAACCGCATGCTCGACTGCGGCCAGTGCCTCGCCGATCTTGGCGGGCTCGATGCCACCGCCCTGAGCCATGTCGTCCTTGCCGCCGCCGCCGCCGCCGAGAACCTGCGCGGCAAGCCTGACCAGCGCTCCGGCCTTCAGACCCCATGCCCGGGCCGCATCGTTGGTCGCGATGATGACCACCGGGCGATCCTTCGCGACGCTGGCCACGGCCACCACAGATGGACGGTCGTTGCCCAGCCTCGACCTCACGTCGAGGACGAGGCTGCGCAGGTCGTCGGCACCGACGCCGGTGCCTGCATGGTGACTCACGAAGCTCACGCCGAACACGTCGCGCGCACCGGCAGTCAGTGAGGAGGAACCGGCCAGCACCTGCTGCTGGCGCATCGCGTTGATCTCGCGTTCCGCGTCCTTCAGCTTGCCCAGGATGCTCGAGATCCGCTCCGGGAGCTCCTCGGGGCGCACCTTGAGCGCCTCGGTGAGCTGTCCGACGACGGCATGCTCACGCGCCAGAAAGTCGTATGCGTCGGTCCCCACCAGGGCTTCCACGCGTCGCACGCCAGAACCGATGGATGCCTCGCCGAGCAGCTTGACCAGGCCCAGCTGACCCGAGCGCTGCGCGTGGGTGCCACCGCACAGCTCACGAGCCCAGTCACCAACAGACACCACGCGCACGGAATCGCCGTACTTCTCGCCGAACAAGGCCATCGCACCCGATGCGCGAGCCTCGTCCTGTGTCATCACCTCGGCGCGAACCACCAGATCCTCGAGCAACAGCGCGTTGACCTTGGCCTCCACGTCTGACAGCACCGACAGCGGAACCGCCCCAGAGGCGTTGAAGTCGAACCGGAACCGGCCGGGGGCATTCTCCGAGCCGGCCTGGGTCGCGGTGTCACCCAGAGCTTCGCGAATGGCCTTGTGCACCATGTGCGTGGCAGTGTGCGCACGCGAGATCGCCCGACGACGGTCCAGGTCGACTACGGCGTGGGCGGACTCCCCCGTGACCACCTCGCCCGAGATGACGCTCGCACGGTGTACGACGAGACCGGTGATGGGCGACTGGACGTCCCGGACCTCGACGACCGCACCGTTGCCCAGGGTGATCAGCCCGGCATCGGCCAGCTGACCACCGCCCTCGGCATAGAACGGGGTGCGGTCCAGCACGAGCTCGAGCTCATCTCCCGCACGGGCGGACCCGACAGACACGCCGTCGACCAGCATGCCGGCGACCTGCGCCTCGGAGACGGTCTCGTCATAGCCGGTGAACTCCACTGCCCTGCCGAGGGAGTCAGCAACGGAGCGGTATGCCGACGTGTCGCCGTGCGCGCTCTTCTTGGACCTGGCGTCAGCCTTGGCCCGGTCGCGCTGCTCGTTCATGAGACGACGGAACTCCACCTCGTCGACCTCAACCCCCTGTTCCTGCGCCATCTCCAGGGTCAGGTCGATCGGGAAGCCGTAGGTGTCATGCAGGGCGAACGCCTGGTCGCCCGCCAAGGTGGTCTGACCAGCCGACTTGGCCTTGGCGACCGCAGTGTCAAGGATCGTCGTGCCCGATGCGAGCGTGCGGCGGAAAGCCTCCTCCTCGGCATAGGCGATCTGTGAGATCCGCGAGAAGTCGCTCTCAAGCTCGGGGTAGGACGCCTTCATCCGCTCCATGCTCACCGGCAACAGGTGTGGCAGGCACGGCTGGTCGAACCCGAGCAGGCGCATCGAGCGGACGGCACGGCGAAGCATCCGGCGAAGGACGTAGTCACGGCCCTCGTTGCCCGGGGTGACACCGTCACCCATCAGCATCAGCGAGCTGCGGACGTGGTCGGCCACGATGCGCAGTCGCACGTCGTCGGGGTGGCTGTGGGCGGCGTCGTGCGCGGAGTTGACGCCATAGTGCTTGCCGGTCAGCTCAGCGGCCTTCTCCAGAACCGGATAGACCTCGTCGATCTCGTACAGGTTGTCCACACCCTGCAGGACACATGCAAGGCGCTCCAGGCCCAGGCCGGTGTCGACGCTCTTGGCCGGCAGGTCGCCCAGGATAGGGAAGTCGTCCTTGCTGATGCCCTCGCCGCGAACGCTCTGCATGAAGACGAGATTCCAGATCTCCATGAACCGGTCCTCATCGACGGCCGGGCCGCCATCCTGGCCGTAGTCGGGACCGCGGTCGTAGTAGATCTCGGAACACGGACCGCACGGACCGGGCACGCCCATGGACCAGTAGTTGTCGGCCATGCCGCGGCGGACGATGCGCTCGGCCGGGATCTCGGTGTGCGTGAGCCACAGGCCCGCTGCCTCGTCGTCGTCGAGGTAGACCGTCGCCCACAGCCGCTCCTTGTCCAGGCCGTAGCCGCCCAGTTCCTGGCTGGTGGTCAGCAGCTCCCACGCGAAGCTGATCGCGTCCGCCTTGAAGTAGTCACCGAACGAGAAGTTGCCGTTCATCTGGAAGAAGGTGCCGTGCCGGCTGGTCTTGCCGACCTCATCGATGTCGCCGGTACGAAGGCACTTCTGAACGCTGGTGGCGCGCTGCCAAGGCGGCGTCTCCTGGCCCAGGAAGTAGGGCTTGAAGGGCACCATGCCGGCGTTGACGAACAACAGGTTCGGGTCGTCATAGACCAAGGATGAGCTGGGCACGATCGCATGGCCCTTGCTCTCGAAGAAGGCAAGCCAACGTCGCCTGATCTCGGCGGTTTCCATCGTGAGGTTCCTAACGGTCTGATCGGGCTTACGGCGGGCAAGCCAAAGCCAAGGGTATGCCGGGCGCTGCCTTCGGGGGCGAGCCCGGCGGGCAGAGATGGGCTTGGAGATGGGAACGATCCCCTAGCGAGCCCGCGGCGAGGTGGGGTCGTCAATCAGCGCGCGGGCCTGGTCTGCGCTCATCTCGCGTCCGTCCGGCATCGTTCCGGTGTCAATGCCGAGCGCGTAACGCAGCTCGGTCTCTCGCTCCGCCATGCCCTCACGGACCGCCTCCGCCATCTCACGCAGGCCATCACCGAGATCGGCCAGACCGCCGGACAGACCCTTGGCCACACCCGACGGAGAGTAGGCCTCCGCAGTCTTGGTGATCTTTCGAACAAGGAGCACACCCACAGTGGCGCCGAGAGCAACCCAGAACAGGCGACGCATCGTCTCAGTCCTTCCTGCGTCGGCCGCGCGCTGATCGCTTGCCTGATCGGGCGCCGCTCATCGCCGAACGCACGCCGTAGGTGAAGGCAGCCACCTTGACGACGGGCGAGCCGAGTGTTGCCGCGAACAGCGACGTCAGGGCGTTGACGTTGGTGGACATCGACGCGACGTTGGCGGTGATGGTGTCCAGCCGCACGATCTGTTCGTTGGTGGAGGCGACGGTGTCGGTGACCTGCGAGAGCAACGGCACGGTCTGCTCGGAGACGCCGCGCACTCCGATTCGGGTCTCGTCCAAGACGTTGCCGGCCTTACCGATGAGGCTGCCCAGCCGGAGCACCAAGAAGGCAAACGAGAGCGCTGCAACCACACCCGCGATGTCACCGATGGACACTGGAGCCCAGTTCACATTCCCACCTCACGACAGCTGTTGATACGAAGGATCCGGATCACGACCGGAGCCAGAACCCTACCGCGGAGCCGGGTCAGGGCCGGACCTCAGCCACCAGATCTGACTTGACCTCGGGACAACCTTGTGTCACAAATCGTTACCGGCCGGTAACTCGCCCCGAACTCGCGCCTTGAGTTTGGCCCAACGCGAGGACAGCGTCTGCTCGAATCCCCGGTCAGTGGGCCGGTAGTAGTCGGTGTCCGCCAACAGGTCGTCGGGCAGGTACTGCTGGGCGACGACACCTGCGGGGTCGTCGTGCGCGTACCTGTACCCCTCGCCGTGCCCCAGACGGGTGGCTCCGGCGTATCCACTCCCCCGCAGGTGCACGGGCACCGGGCCACCCTTGCCCGCCCGGATGTCGGCGATCGCTTCGTTGATGCCGAGATAGCTGGAGTTGGACTTGGGCGCAATGGCGTTGTGCACGACGGCCTGGGCCAGGATGATCCTCGCTTCCGGCATTCCGATCTGTGCCACCGCGTGCATCGCGGCGACGGCCGTCTGCAGGGCCGTGGGGTCGGCCATCCCCACGTCCTCACTTGCCGCGATCACGATCCGCCGGGCGATGAAGCGCGGATCCTCGCCCGCTTCGAGCATCCGGGCCAGGTAGTGCAACGAGGCGTCGACGTCACTGCCCCTCATCGACTTGATCAGTGCGCTGGCAACGTCGTAGTGCTGGTCGCCTGCACGGTCGTAGCGGACCGCGGCGTGGGCTACGGCCTGCTCGACCTGGGACAACGAGATCGGGATCACGTCGTCACTGACGCGTCCCGCAGGCTGTGCGTCCAGGGCAACCCCCGCAGCCGCCTCCAGCGAGGTGAGCACGCGGCGCGCATCTCCACCCGCCACCCGTATGACGTGCCGCCTCGCCTCAGGCTCGAGGCCGAACACCCCTGCCAACCCACGCTGTTCGACCAAAGCTGCAGTGAGAACGTCGTCCAGCTCATCGTCAGAGAGCGGCTCGAGAGTGATCAGCATGGACCTCGACAACAGCGGTGCGATGACGCTGAAGGATGGGTTCTCCGTGGTCGCTGCCACCAGGACAACCACACGGTTCTCCACCCCGGGCAGCAGCGCATCCTGCTGTGCCTTGGTGAACCGATGGATCTCGTCCAGGAACAGGACCGTCTGCCGGTCGTACATGTCCCGCTCCCGAGCGGCCGCTTCGATGACCGCCCTGACGTCTTTGACACCGGCGGTGACCGCTGACAGCTCAACAAACCTGCGGCCGGCGGCGTTCGCCACCAGATGTGCCAGCGTCGTCTTCCCGGTCCCCGGCGGTCCCCAGATGATCGCCGACAGCGGCCCGGCAGCGCCCGCATGACCCTCGATCAGCCGGCGCAGCGGGCTTCCGCCTCGCAGAACCTTCGTCTGCCCCCGGACCTCGTCCAGGGAACGCGGGCGCATCCGGACGGCCAGGGGAGGCACGGACGTCGCGGTGGCCTCGAAGCCGCCCGAGGAGTCGCGTGAAGAAGCCGCAAAGAGGTCGTCGTCGGCACCGTTGGTCACGGTTGGCAGGTTATCTCGTGGTGCACGTGAGCCCACCAACCGCGTGGGGGCCGGTCAGACGTCGTCCGCGACCTGAGCCTCGGGCGTGGCGTCGACCCCTGCCTCCTTGCGTTGGGCCGCCGTGATCGCGGCCGGGGCCGAGGTCAGTGGGTCGAAGCCACCACCGGTCTTCGGGAACGCGATCACGTCGCGGATCGAGTCCGTGCCGGAGAGCAGGGAACAGATGCGGTCCCAGCCAAAGGCGATACCGCCATGCGGCGGGGCACCGAAGGCGAAAGCGTCCAGCAGGAAGCCGAACTTCTCCTGCGACTCGGCCTCGGACAGGCCCATCACCGCGAAAACACGCTCCTGTATCTCCCTGCGGTGAATACGGATCGAGCCACCACCGATCTCGTTTCCGTTGCACACCATGTCGTAGGCGTAGGCCAGCGCCGATCCGGGGTCGGTGTCGAACGTGTCCATGAACTCAGCCTTGGGTGAGGTGAACGCGTGGTGCACGGCTGTCCATGCACCCGAGCCGACCGCTATGTCGCCGGATGCCTCGGCCTCGGTGGTGGGCTCGAACAACGGCGCGTCCAGAACCCAGAGGAACGACCACTGGGTCTCGTCGATGAGCTGACAGCGCTTGCCGATCTCCAGACGGGCGGCACCGAGCAACGCCCGAGAGGTCTTGGCCGGACCGGCCGCGAAGAAGATGCAGTCGCCCGTGGTGGCAGCGACGTGTGCAGCAAGACCCTCGCGTTCGCTCTCGGTCAGGTTCTTGGCAACGGGCCCGCTGAGCTCACCGTCATCGCCGACGAGGACATAGGCCAGGCCCTTGGCCCCACGTTGCTTGGCGAACTCCTGCCAGCCGTCCAGCTGCTTGCGCGGTTGAGATGCGCCGCCGGGCATGACGACCGCTCCGACATACGGAGCCTGGAACACGCGGAAGGTGGTGTCCTTGAAGAAGTCCGTGCAGTCGGTGAGCTGCTGACCGAAACGCAGGTCAGGCTTGTCCGTGCCGTAGACCGCCATCGCATCCGCATAGGTCATCCGCACCATCGGCGTCGGGATCTCGTGACCAATGAGCGCCCACACAGACGTGGCGATCGCCTCTCCGAGCTCGAGGATGTCGTCCTGCTCGATGAAGCTCATCTCGATGTCGAGCTGGGTGAACTCCGGCTGGCGGTCTGCGCGGAAGTCCTCGTCGCGATAGCAGCGGGCGATCTGGTAGTAGCGCTCCATGCCGGCAACCATGAGCAGCTGTTTGAACAACTGAGGGCTCTGAGGCAGGGCGTACCAGGATCCGGGCCGCAACCGAGCGGGCACCAGGAAGTCGCGGGCTCCCTCAGGGGTTGAGCGGGTCAGGGTGGGCGTCTCGATCTCGACAAAGTCCCGCTTGGCCAGGACCGCCCGAGCAGCCTGGTTCACCTTGCTGCGCAGGCGAATCGCCGCGGCAGGGCCCGGGCGACGAAGGTCGAGGTAGCGGTGCTTGAGCCGAGCCTCTTCTCCGACGGTGACCCGATCGTCAATCTGGAACGGCAACGAGGCCGCCGGGCTGAGGACCTCAAGCTCGGTGGCAACGACCTCGATCTCGCCGGTGGGCAGATCCTTGTTGGCGTTGCCCTCAGGACGCTGACGCACCTCGCCGGTCACCTTGACGCAGTACTCGTTACGCAGGTCGTGCGCCCCGCCCTGAGCGAGAATCTCGTCGCGAACGACCACCTGGGCGATGCCGGATGCATCACGAAGATCAAGGAAGGCGACGCCGCCATGATCGCGTCGACGGGCGACCCACCCGGTCAGGGTGACGGTCTGCGAAGCGTGGTCGGCGCGCAAGGTGCCAGCCTCGTGAGTGCGAAGCACGGTGAGATCCTTAGGTTTGATGGCTGAGCCTGATCCCGCTCTTGGGCGTGCGAGGTCAGAACCACATCTTACGGAAGCCGGCCACCGCGTCCGAACCGGTCCATGGCGGCGGTCAGCTCCCGATTCCCTAATGCCATAGCGGGTGCTCGGGCCAGGGATCGTCGTGTGGTCGCAACGTGGCCCAGCCGCGAGCCCGTGACGCGTGGGCAGTCAGGATGCCGATCACTGCGCCAGGGTTGTGCAGCTGGCCTCGCAAAACCGCCTCGTGAGCCTCATCCAGGTCAACCCAGCCGACTGGCATCGCGTGTTCCTCGCCCTCACGGGTGAACAGGTCGCGGTGGTGGACGTCGACGAGGTCCCGGGCCAGAAAAACTCGCAACGCCTCAGAGTTGCCTCCGGGAGAGCTGAAGTAGTCGATCAGGACATCCCAGCGACCAGCGCTCAGGTCGGCCTCTTCGTGGAGCTCGCGGGCCGCGCAGAGCCATGGCTGTTCGCCTTCGACGTCGAGTAGCCCGGCCGGCAGCTCCCACTCGAACGAACCGACGGGGTGACGGTACTGCTGGATGAGCAGCACCTCGTCGCCGCCATCGACCTGGCGCAGAGCCACGATGGACACGGCACCGGGGTGGTCCACGTACTCGCGTGTGACCTCGCCGGCAGCACCGAGGTCGATGACGTCGCGCCGGACATCCCAGACCATGCCCTCGAACACGAGCTCCGTGTCCTTGGCGGGATGCCGGTCCAGCCGGTCCGCCAGATCTACGCCGCGAAGGACTGGGGCGTTCAGGCTCATGGCGCCGAGATGCTCACTGTGCGGCGACAGTCATGGTGCCGCAACGGTTTCGCTGCCCCGAGGCCTCTCGACCTCGACCAGTCGCGATGCTCTGTGTGCGTCGATTGCCGCCTCGACCAACCCCGCAAAAAGCGGATGCGCGCGATCAGGCCGGGACTGGAACTCGGGGTGGGCCTGGGTGGAGACGTAGTAGGGGTGAACGTCGGCCGGCAGCTCGACGAACTCCACCAGGCTGCCGTCGGGCGAGGTACCCGAGAAGCGCAGCCCGGCTTCCTCGAGCTGGTCCCGATAGGCGTTGTTGACTTCGTAGCGGTGGCGGTGGCGCTCGTGCACCACTGTGGATCCGTAGGTGCTGGCGATGACCGAGCCTTCGACCAGGTTGGCCGGGTAGGTCCCCAGCCGCATTGTTCCGCCGAGGTCTCCGGCGCCTTCGACGAACGCCTTCTGCTCCTCCATCGTGGCGATCACCGGATGGGTCGTTCCGGGGTCGAACTCGGTGGAGGACGCATCCGCGATGCCCGCGACGTTGCGGGCGTACTCGATCACCATGCACTGCAGCCCCAGGCAGAGGCCCAAGGCCGGCACGCCCTTGACCCGTGCCCATTTCAGTGCCCCGATCTTGCCCTCGATGCCGCGAATGCCGAAGCCACCGGGGACGACGATCGCGTCGACACCGCCGAGCGCCTTCTGGGCACCGGCCTCCGTCTGGCACTCGTCACTCGCGACCCAGCGGATCGAGACCTTGGCGTCATGGTGGAACCCACCTGCGCGGATGGCCTCGGTGACCGACAGGTAGGCATCCGGCAGGTCGACGTACTTGCCGACCAGGGCGATCTCAACGGCGTGCTCGGGGTTGTGGACCCGGCGCAGCAGCTCGTCCCATTCACGCCAGTCGACGTCACGGAACGGCAGACCCAGACGCCGGACGACATAGGCATCGAGCCCCTCGGAATGCAGCACCTTCGGGATGTCGTAGATGCTTGGCGCGTCCACAGCGGCAACGCAGGCTTCCATGTCAACATCGCACATCAGCGAGATCTTGCGCTTGACGCTGATGGGGATCTCACGGTCGGCCCGCAGCACGATGGCGTCCGGCTGGATACCGACCTGCCGCAGAGCAGCCACCGAGTGCTGGGTGGGTTTCGTCTTCAGCTCACCGCTGGGCGCAAGGTAGGGCACCAGCGAGATGTGCAGGAAGAAGACGTTGTCGCGGCCTTCGTCGTGGCGGACCTGCCGCGCAGCCTCCAGGAAGGGCAGAGACTCGATATCACCGACAGTGCCGCCGATCTCGGTGATGATGATGTCTGGACGGTCCTTGGGTGCGACCCGTGCCTGCTCCCGCATCCGCGACTTGATCTCATTGGTGATGTGCGGGATCACCTGCACCGTGTCGCCGAGGTACTCTCCGCGACGTTCCCTGGCGATCACCGTGCTGTAGATCTGGCCCGTCGTGACGTTGGCGGTGCCGATCAGCGGGACATCCAGGAACCGTTCGTAATGGCCGACGTCGAGGTCGGTCTCGGCACCGTCATCGGTGACGAAGACCTCACCGTGCTGGAACGGGTTCATCGTCCCGGGATCCACGTTGAGGTAGGGGTCGAGCTTCTGCATCGTCACCCGAATACCGCGCGCACGCAGTAGATGTCCGAGGCTGGAAGCCGTCAGGCCCTTCCCGAGTGAAGAGGCGACGCCTCCGGTTACGAAGATATGTTTTGTCTGATTCACCACGGGCTTTGACTCTACGTCATCCTCAGGGTCTCGGTGTACAGAGCGAGCCATTTCGACGCCGTGTCGCGCCCGTTCGGCAACCCTTCGGCGACCACTCGGCCGCGGTCGGCGAGATCAGCGCGCAGACCAGGGTCGCCCAGGACACGATCGGTCGCATCCGCGATCGCCGCAGAATCGCCCGGTATGACAAGCAGCCCGGTTCCCGAGACCATGTCGTGCATGCCTCCCACATCCGTGGCAACCACCGGCGTTCCGGCTGCCATCGCCTCTTGTACGACCAAGGGCTGACCTTCCCATTGGCTCGGCAGAACGAACACCTCGGCCGCAGACAACCATCGTCCGGCGTCGCTACGCGCCCCTATGAGGTGGACCGGCGCACCCAGAGCGCGAGCCTGACGCTTCAGCTTGGCAAGCAGCTCGGGATCTCCGTCACCCAGAACCACCCACGTACAGGCATGGCGCATCACGGATGCCGCCTCGACCAGCACCGGGAGGTTCTTCTGTGGCGCAATTCGCGAGATGGTAACGACCAGGGGCAGTGCAAAGTCTGGATGGTCTGGACCGAGCGAAGCGAGCAGGCTCGCCCGGCTCCGGGCCCGACTCGACTCGTCGGCTCGCGGCTGCGCAAGCAGCTCAGGGACCCTGGGGGACGGCACATCGGCGAGCTCGGCGCGACGGGCGCCAAACCCCAGCGACTCCTCCACGAGGTCACGGCTCACCCCGGTCATGAGATCTGCATGACGCGCCACCCAACGCTG